>JAJTCJ010000085.1 GCA_021323165.1 Bacteroidota bacterium
GGGGTTGGCTTTTTGATCAAAAATCCTCCTTATTTTCTGAGAAAAAACTGTATCTTGTGCGCTCATTACCAATTGTTGATTTGTTGAAATAGAGAATTGTTGAATTGCAGAAGTAAATCTCCAATTCTCCAGATCTCCACTTCTCTAATTTTTTAATTTATGAATAAAACATCTTCTCAATACGATACCGCTGTAAATTCTTGCAAAGATATTTTTATTAAAAAGATGAAGGATTATGGTACTGCGTGGCGCATATTACGCACAAGCTCTATCACTGATCAGATATTCATAAAGGCTCAGCGGATCCGTAATATCGAGGACAAAGGTACTCAAAAAATAAATGATGATGTTCGCTCTGAATATATCGGCATCATTAATTACTCAATAATCGGACTTATCCAGATCGATCTTAAGAATGATCCACGAATGGAACTTCCTGCTGATGAAGTAAGCAAGCTTTTTGATAAATATTCCGGTGAAGCGAAAAGTTTGATGGAGAATAAGAACCATGACTACGGTGAGGCCTGGAGAGATATGAGAGTAAGCTCCTTAACTGATCTTATTCTGATGAAGATCCTTAGGATCAAACAGATCGAGGACAATAAAGGTGAAACAATCATTTCGGAAGGAATAGATGCCAATTTTCACGACATGATCAATTACTCGGTGTTTGCACTAATAAAACTAAGTGAATAACATGAGGGTAATCACCATAATATCGCGCTTACTGGTTGGGCTACTGTTCATTTTTTCCGGCTTTATTAAGGCGAATGATACACTTGGATTTTCCTACAAGCTTGTTGAATATTTTGAAGTTTTCAAAATTCATTTTTTAGTTCCACTGGCTTTACCTTTCGCTATTATCATTTGTATCCTTGAGATCATCCTTGGCTTTATGCTTTTAATGGGAGCGAGGGTTAAACTTACTTTATGGCTGCTTTTACTCACGATCGTTTTTTTTACTTTCTTAACTTTTTATTCTGCCTACTTTGATGTAGTAAAAGAATGCGGCTGTTTTGGAGACTTTCTTCATCTTACGCCCTGGCAGTCTTTTACCAAGGATGTGATCCTCCTTGTTCTGATAATTCTCTTGTTTATCGGTCGTGAATACATTCAGCCAATATTTAATGAGAAGCTGGAAAATGCATTGCTGATAATTGTTTTGATTGCCACTGTAGCTTTTCCATTATATACTTACAGCTATTTGCCGGTGATCGATTTCCGCGCTTATGCTATCGGAAAGAATATACCTGAACAGACCAAAGGTGTGCCTGATGAATTGAAATATTATTACAAACTGAAGGATAAAAAAACGGGGGAGATCAAAGAAGTAGACAAATGGCCGGAGAACTGGGATCAGATCTATGATTATGTTGACAGCAGAACAGAAGTTATAAAGAAAGGAATTGATCCTAAGATCAAGGATTTTTCAATTGTAGCGGCTGATGGAGGTGATTACACCCAGGACATTATTGAAAACCCTGATTACAATTTCCTGCTGATCGCTTATGATCTGGAAAAAACTAACAAAGATGTGTTCGGAAAAATAAATGACTTTGCTGCTTTATGTAAGAACGACAGTGTTACATTTGTCGCACTGACCTCATCTACTCCCGATGTGATCGAAAAGCTTAAGAAAGAAACAAACACAGACATAATGTTTTATACCACAGATGGAACTGTCCTGAAAACCATGATTCGCTCAAATCCCGGATTAATGATGCTCAAGGGGGGAACTGTTATAGATATGTGGCATTACAATTCTTTTCCTTCATACAGTGATGTGAAAGAGAAATATTTTAAGAAATAGAGAGTGACTAAATTTATAATCAAGCGACTGATGTATGGATTCCTGGTTTTACTGGGTGTTATCACTGTCGTATTTCTTCTTTTTAATGTACTCCCGGGAGACCCTGCACGTATGATGCTTGGTCAACGAGCCGATCAGGCTTCAATTGATGCTATCAATAAAGATCTTGGCCGCGATAAATCCCTGACCACTCAGTTTGTAATGTATCTGAACGATCTTTCTCCATTGTCAATTCATGACCCTGTCCATAAGGATCATTATCTTTTTCTGAATCCTGAGAAATACTCTTCGTATCTTAAATTGTTCCCTATAACTTCTAACAAAGTAGTGATCCTGAAATATCCTTATTTGCGAAGGTCTTATATTACCAAAAGAAAAGTATCTGATATTATCAAAGATACAATGCCTGCAACTGTAGTTCTTGCTTTTTCAGCGATTACATTCGGAGCATTTTTCGGAATTCTGCTAGGGATCTGGGCTGCGATCAAAAAAAATTCATGGTTTGATAAGAGCTCACTGGTCTTTGCAATATTTGGAATGGCGCTGCCTTCCTTCTTTATCGGACTTATAATTTCTTGGTTCTTCGGATATATTCTTCGTGATTATACCGGTTTGAATCATCAGGGTTCACTTTATTATATTGATGATTTCGGTGATCAGCAATTGGTTCTGAAGAATTTGTTATTACCAACCTTAACGCTTGGACTGAGACCATTAGCAATCATTATTCAATTAACGCGAGGGTCTTTGCTGGATGTCCTTTCTCAGGATTACATCCGAACAGCAACTGCTAAAGGATTAAGTTTTTACAAAGTTGTATTCAAGCATGCATTAAAGAACGCTTTGAATCCGGTAATAACAGCAGTCTCGGGTTGGTTTGCCGGATTAATGGCTGGTGCCGTTTTCGTAGAACGTGTATTTAACTGGCGTGGGATCGGAAATGAAGTGGTGGATGCTCTGGAGAAAAACGACCTTCCTGTCGTAATGGGTGCAACACTTGTATTTGCCGTAATTTTCGTTATCATTAACATCACGGTTGATATTGTATATGGTATTTTAGATCCGCGAGTGAGAGTGCAATAATCTGATCATGTACAATGAAAAAATTCTCTTTATCTGCATTTATCTTTTTACTTCTATGTCCGGGTTTGTATTCTCAAAACTCATCAGCATATAACGAACTTACAAAACAGGCGCTGAATTCATATGAGAATAAGAGATTCAGAAATTCTGCTGAGCTCTATACTAAAGCATTTAAAGCCAATAACTGGAAAGCATATCGCGTTGACCGCTATAATGCAGCATGCGCATGGACCCTTGCGGGAAATAAAGATTCCGCTTTCTACCAGTTATTTAAAGTAGCTGATGCATTCAAGTATGATAATTACGATCGCATTTCCAGGGATACTGTTCTTACTTCCCTGATGAAAGATCCTCGCTGGTCTCAATTACTGAATATTGTCAGACAGAATATAGGTACTGAAGAATCCTTGCTTAATAAGGGACTTTTAAAGTTAATGGACAGCGTTTATAAAGATGACCAGACATATCGTTTTCGTCAGATCAGTATCAATAGAGAATTTGGGCCGGATTCACCTGAAGGAAAAAACATAAAGAAAATCATCCATGAAAAAGATTCACTGAATGAATTTATTGTTAGTGATGTTCTCGACAGATATGGCTGGCTTGGAAAAGAAGTAATTGGAATAAACGGAAATACAACTCTTGCATTGGTGCTTCAGCATTCTTCTCTAAAAACACAGATTAAACATCTGCCTATCATGAGAGAAGCTTTTAAGAACAAAAAAACAGATGGTTATGATCTTGCGATAGTAGAAGATAAAGTTTTGCTGCGCCAGGGTAAAAAACAAAAATATGGCAGCTATCTTATTGGTTCCGGTAAAAAATATACTATCGCTCCGATAGAAGATCCTGCAAATATAGATCAGACACGTGCAGAACTTGGTCTTGTTCCTTTCGATGAATACCTTAGAAACTACGGATTGAGATGGGAACAGAAAAGATATGAGGATAATCTTAAAGAACTCGAACATTTAACTATCATATATTAACTTAACATAAGCTAACAATGAGAAGAAAGATCGTGGCCGGAAACTGGAAAATGAATAAGAATCTTGAACAGGGAATGAATCTTATCGATGAGATCATTAAATTAAATTCCTCAGAAAATGTTCTTAAGATTTTCGCAACACCATTTATCCATATAACATCTGCAGTTGAAAAAATAAAAGACAAAAAAGATTTTGCAATTGCTGCTCAGAACTGTCATCATATGGAAAGCGGAGCATATACAGGGGAAGTATCGGCTTCCATGGTTAGATCCTCGGGAACTGAATATATCATTATAGGACATTCAGAAAGAAGAAGCTATTTCAATGAGACTACACCTTTACTTGTACAGAAGCTTAACATTGCTCTGGCCAATGACCTTATTCCGATCTTTTGTGTCGGAGAAAACCTGGAGGATAGAAACAACAACAATCATCTCGAAGTGATCCGTCAGCAATTAAAAGACGCATTGTATCATTTATCTCCTGCTGACTTCAGTAAATTGATCATCGCCTACGAACCAATCTGGGCAATTGGTACAGGAGTTACCGCAACCACACATCAGGCACAGGGGATGCATAATTTTATCAGGTCAGAGATCAATAAGAAATATGGTAAGGAGATCTCGGAAAACATTTCAATTCTTTACGGTGGAAGCTGTAATGCTGAGAACGCAAAGGAACTTTTTGCATGCCTTGATGTAGACGGAGGTCTTGTTGGCGGGGCATCACTAAAAGCCAATGATTTTACGGCCATTGCAAATTCCTTTTAACTTATTCAAATGAATTATATTGAAATTACAGTTAAGGTAGAACCTAAAGAGCAAGGGAGTGATATTCTTATTGCTCAGCTATCGGAACTCGAATACGAAAGTTTTGTAGAGAATGAAGCTGGTTTTTGTGCATATATCCAGGAAGAGTTTTATGATGAAAGCAAGCTTAATCTTGTGCTTTCATTGTATGCCGACTTCTTTAAAATAAGCTTTATTTCTAAAACAATTCCTCAGCAAAACTGGAACAAAGAATGGGAAAGTAGTTTTCAGCCGATAGAAGTAGATGGGAAATGTTATATCCGTGCTCCATTTCATCCTGCCAAAGAAAGCTTTAGATACGATGTGATCATTGAGCCGAAAATGTCGTTTGGAACGGGACATCACAACACAACACAGCTGATGATCAGTAAGCTGATGCATTTAGATATTAACAGAAAATCGTTGCTTGATATGGGCTGCGGAACAGGTGTTTTGGCAATTGTTGCCTCTGTGATGGGCGCAGATCCAATAACTGCAATAGATATAGATGAATGGAGTTATGAGAACACAATTGAAAATTTAGAGAAAAATAATATCAACAACGTGAGTGTTCATAAAGGAAATGCTCAAATTTTGCAGAAAAAAATATTTCATACTATATTAGCGAATATCAATAAAAATGTACTGTTGGCCGATATGCCCCTGTATGTTCAGTCGCTCGAAAAAGGTGGAAATCTGATTTTAAGCGGCTTTTTTGAGACTGATATAACAGAACTAAGTCTGAAAGCAACTGAACTTGGATTAAAATTTGAAGATAAGGCTGTAAGCGAACAATGGACCATGCTGCATTTTATTAACCCCGCTTGATATTTACTATGAAAAACATAAGATTCATTTGTTTACTTTTTGTTTCGTTAATCTCTTTTCAAAAAGCTTCTGCACAGCTAAACCCGATCAAACAATTCTCGGAAGATCCTGTTAAATTTCCGGAAGAAGTAAGAACCATGTTTGAAGCAACTAACATGGAAAAGAAAGAGGTTAAGGCGTATATGGAGAATTTTTTACTGATCTGGAACAGCCCTGAATATACTGCCACTTTAAAAAAAGCCACATACGACTGTTTCAACCTGATGGTAAAAAGGAAGATCAGGATCCTTCCTGAATATCAGAGTTATCTTAATTCCGTGATCAATTTTGCTACCTCCAAACAGAGTGAAGATAATTTCTTAAGCTGGCAGGAATGTATCAATAAGATCCTTGGCGCCAAGATCCTTAAGAACTATTCTGATTATCTTCAAATGAGCGAAAATCTTTTCGCAACGAATACTTTTTATAAATCCGCTGTGGTAGAGTATTCTTCAAATAGTAATAAATACATTTTCGAATACGACAGCGTTCCTAAAGTTATCTTTCCGAGTCTTAATTTACGTTGTTATAATAACCAGCGTGACAGCGGGATTGTTTATAACACAAGAGGAGTTTATTATCCATACAAAGGAATATTTGTTGGTGAAACAGGAAAGGTTAACTGGAAGCGTGCAGGTTTGGATGAAAACAGCGTATGGGCTGAACTAAGAAAATATCAGATCACTTTAAAAACGAGTGGATTTACCGCAGATTCAGTTGTTTTTTACAACAAGAATTATTTTCAGAAACCTTTGATCGGACAGTTAACAGAAAAGGTTGTTTCTGAAAAAGAAGGAAATATTTCATATCCGCGATTCGATTCCTATAGTAAGAGAATGCAGATCCCGAACATTGCCAAGGATGTGGATTATGACGGAGGATTTCTTCAGCGCGGACCTAAGTTCTTAGGTTCAGGTAGTAAGGAAGAAGATGCAAAACTTCTTTTCAGAAGAGATGGTAAGGTTGTAATGATCATCGGTGCTAAACTCATAGGTGTAGCTAAAGAAAAACTTACTGCCGAAACAGCTAATATCAAGATCTACTTTGATAAAGATTCTATCACCCATCCGAGTGTAAATATGAAATTCATGGTTGCTGACAGAGCTTTGTCTCTGATCCGTACCAATGACGGAGTTTCCAGATCTCCTTTTCTGAATTCATTTCACATGGTAGATATGTATTTTGAAGAATTGTTCTGGAAGATCGATGATCCGAAGATCGATCTTAGAATGCTTGTGGGAAATACTCAGGAAGACGCGATGTTTGAATCTTCTAATTATTTCAGAAGCGACAGATATGAAGCAGTGCAGGGAATGGACGCGATCAATCCGCTTTACCAGATGCGTGAATTCGTAATGAAAAAGAATGGCGAGAACCGTAAATTCTACGGGATGGAATATGCACGTTATATAAAATTCGCATTGAAGGATGTTCAGCCTATGCTAGTCCGCCTATCAGCAATGGGTTTTATTACGTACGACATTGAAGATGATGAAGTAACTGTAAACCAGAAACTTTTCACGTACATCTCTGCTAAAGCCGGACATGTTGATAATGATGTTATCCAGTTTCCTTCTGTTGTTAGAAATGCTAGTAATGCAAGTATTAATCTTTTGAATTACGACATGACCATATCTGGTGTGAAACAGGTTTACATGAGTGACTCACAGAACGTGGTAATTTATCCTGCTCAGCAAAAGCTTATCCTTAAAAAGAACAGAGATTTCACTTTTGCTGGTGTGGTACATGCGGGTCGTTTCGACTTTTTTGGAAAGGAATTCTCCTTCGATTATAACAAATTCATTATTAACCTAAAGAATGTGGATTCATTAAGATTAACTGTCAGGGCGCGTGAGCCTGATGCTTATGGTGAATATCCTCCGGTTAGAGTTAAAACTGTTATCGAACATATTGATGGCGATCTCGAGATAGATAACCCCGCGAATAAATCGGGTCGAAAGCCATTCCCTAAATATCCCGTCTTTAATAGTTTTAAGGATTCTTATGCCTACTATGATAAGAAAGCAATTCAAAACGGAAAATATCAAAAGGATAAATTTTACTTCCATCTTGAGCCTTTCACAATTGATAGTTTGGACAACTTTTCAAATGAAGGTTTGAACTTTAAAGGCGAAATGGTTTCAGCAGGGATCTTTCCAACATTTAAAGAATCATTAACCCTTCAGGAAGATTATTCCCTTGGTTTTATTACTCAGGCACCGGCTGCTGGTTATCCTTTATATGGAGGCAAAGGAACCTACAACAGCGCGGTTAAATTAAGCAACAAGGGATTACGAGGAGATGGAACGATCAATTATGTGACTTCTGTTACAGCATCAAAAGATTTTATTTTCTTCCCGGATTCAACAAACGCACTTGCTCAGACTTTTGATGTGAAAGAGCAAAAGACAAAGCCTGAATTTCCTCAAATGCATGGAGACAGTGTAAAGATGCACTGGATGCCTAAAAAGGACGTAATGTATGTCCATAATAATAAACAGAAAAAATTCCAATCATATAACGGCCAGGCACAGTTTGACGGACATGTTTCACTTACACCAAAGCAGCTTTTTGGAAGCGGTACTGCCGATTTCTCAAATGCAAAAATGGATGCTAAGCTGATAAAGTTCAGGTCGAATGCATTCGATTCGGATACAGCCAATTTTAGTCTAAAGGCTCTCGATCTTGCCGGGATTGCTTTTGCAACCGATAACGTTAATGCCAAAGTGGATTTTGATAAACGTTTTGGTGAATTTAAATCCAATGGTAAAGGTTCGATCGTTAAGTTTCCTGTGAATCAGTACATCTGTTTCATGGATAACTTTAAATGGTTCATGGATGAGAATAGTATCGAGCTTGGTTCAGATAAAGCGAACAAGAAAACTGCCAACGAAGATCTGGATCTTAGCGGGCCGCAGTTCATATCTGTGCATCCAAAACAGGATTCCTTGAGTTTCTATTCTCCTTCAGCAAAGTACGACTTGAAAAAATATGTGATCACTGCAAAAGAAGTGAAATATATAAATGTTGCCGATGCAAGGATCTATCCTGATAAAGGAGATGTGATCATTGATAAGGATGCGGTTATGAGAACATTTACCAACTCAAAGATCATTGCGAATGCCATCACAAAATACCATACATTATATAACTGTACTGTAAATGTATTTGCGAGAAAGAGTTATGCCGGTTCCGGTTATTACGATTATGTTGATGAAATAAAATCAAAGCAGACATTCTATTTCAGCAATGTAAGTGTGGATACCACTTTCCAGACATATGCAGAAACAAACATTCCTGACTCAACTAAATTCAGGCTGAGTCCTAATTTCGAATACAAAGGGAAGGCAAAGCTAAAAGCAACAAATCAATTCCTAGTGTTTGATGGTACAGCAAGAATCTCCCATGATTGCGCGGCTATCCCGAAAGTATGGTTCAAGTTTGAATCGGAGATAGATCCGAACAATATTTATATTCCTGTGGATTCAATGCCAAAAGACGGTGCAGGAAAACCCCTTGCTGCATCTTTAATGGTGACAACAGATTCAACTCATTTTTATTCTGCTTTTCTTTCACCGAAAGAATCGGCAAATGATCCTTATGTATTACCTGCGAATGGATTCTTATTCTTTGATAAAGGAAGCCGCGAATACAGGATCTCCAATAAAGAAAAACTTGTTGAACGTTCTTTAACGGGAAATTATTTGAGTCTTAATACTTCTCAATGTAAAGTATACGGAGAAGGTAAGATCAATCTTGGCGGTGATTTCGGACAGGTTAAACTGGAATCATATGGAAGTGCTATTCATTATGTGATACCTGATTCTGTAATGTTTGATATGATCATGTCCCTAGATTTCTTCTTTGATGATGGAGCCCTCGATAAAATGTCGGATGCCATTGCTGGATTCACAGATCTTAAACCAACTGATTTTTCACGTCCTGTATTTGAAAAAGGAATGCGTGAGATGTTAGGGAAGGAGCAGGCTGACAAATTGATCTCACAATTAAACTTATATGGTTCATATAAAAAGTTCCCAGATGAATTAAAGAAAACTTTATTCATTAACGATATCAAAATGAAATGGAACAAGGATACACGTTCTTATACTTCAAATGGGAAGATCGGTATTGGTAATATGAACAAGACCCAGATAAACAAATATGTAGATGGAAGGGTAGAGCTGGTTAAAAAACGTGGTGGTGATATTTTAAACATTTATCTGGAGATCGATCCGAACAACTGGTATTATTTTAATTACACAAGAGGTACAATGTTAGCGGTTTCTTCAAATGAAGCATTTAACACAGCCTTAAAGGAATTAAAACCAGAGAAGCGTGAAAAAGCAGGGGATAAGGAGAAAAAAGAACCTAACTATTATTTCAATATCTGTCCGCCAAGCAAAAAGACACAGTTTCTTCGTAAAACTCAAAGTGCTGAAGAATAAAATTGATAACAACACTCCATATATTGCTGTTGATCGGAGCCTATCTTTTAGGCTCCATACCAACAGCTGTCTGGATCGGTAAGTATTTTTACCGCATCGATGTCAGAGAATACGGCAGCGGCAATGCAGGCGCAACCAATACATTCAGAGTTCTTGGAAAAAAAGCCGGAATCCCGGTTTTACTTATTGATGTGTTAAAAGGTTTTGCTGCAGTAAACCTTGCTTACATAAGCAATTATGCACCACACAGCAATCAGTTCATTAATCTTCAGTTAGTGCTGGGAATTGCTTCACTGATCGGACACATCTTTCCCATTTTCGCTTCATTCAGAGGAGGAAAAGGAATTGCCACACTCCTGGGAATCATTTTAGCTGTGCACCTTTTTGCCGCTTTATCAGCAATGGGAATATTCATCCTGGTCCTGTTGGTTTCCAGTTATGTTTCTCTCAGTTCAATTATAGCAGCTGTATTATTTCCTGTCATTGTGATAGGAATCTTTAAGGAAACCGTTCCATCACTCATTATTTTCTCCATACTTATTGCTATAATGGTGCTAATCACGCATCAAAAGAATATTGAACGCCTGCTGCGTAGAGAAGAATCGAAATCCCGTATCATTAAAAAGAAGAGCAAGGTTGAAAAACCTGTTAGTGAAGAGTAAGCACTAACCGATGCTATTTAACGTTATTTGGCAAAAACAGTTAACGTTTAAACATATTTTTGTAAAATGCTTTTACCTGAAATTCCTCATAAATATTTTTTCCATAAAGCTGCTATATTTTTTTTGCTGCTCCTATTTTCGGGATTAAGTAAAAGTTTATGTGCTCAGACACAAATTGTAATTTCAGGACAGGTTATAGACAAAGAAAGTCCATATCTGCCTCTTCCACGAATAATGATAATAAACAAAAGAACTAATCATGGTATCTTTGCGGATTCGGAAGGTAAGTTTTCTATTAATGCATTTCATACCGACACATTGCTGTTCTCTGTTATCGGTTATAACACCAAGAAGATCTGCCTTAAAGATTCTATATTAAAGAACCGTTATAATATCCTGGTTGAAATGAATAAACTCTATTATACTCTTAAGGAAATAAGTGTATTTGGAACAAGGACATTGAACGATATAGATAAAGATATTGCAAAGCTTGATTCTACAAGGAGAATGAGATATTACCAGGATATCAATGCTATCTCCAGTCCAATAACATATTTATATGAGCGTTTCAGTAAGTTCGGCAGGTCAAAGCAAAAAGTTGCGGCATGGGAAAATGAAGATCTTAAGATCGATATCCTAAAGGATCTCTTCCGGCTTTATGTGAAAAACGATATTATAAATTTAAATGAAGATGAATTTGAAGCGTTTATAACATACTGCAATCTTAGTGAGGAATAAACCTTAGATTTTTATTAATTTCAATTAAATCTTTCCGTTCTGATATTTTATTTTCGCACGGAAAATTTATGAAGATCTGGAATCAGGCACCTTTAGTTCGTTTACTTATCCCTTTTATATCAGGCATTCTCATTGCCATTTATTTTCCTTATAAAATTGGAAATTTCTTTTTTTTGATCCTCCCTTATTTCGTTTTTATTATTTGTGTAGTGCTCGTTCCATCCTTAAAGATCTCTTATAGAAAATCCTGGATCTTTGGTTTAATGACCAACTTGTTGCTGTTTGCATTTGCGTACCAACTAACGATCTATAAAACCGACAAATTCAATACAGATCACTTTTCGAAATTTATCAATGAAGAAGCATATATCAGGGGAATTATCCAACAATCTCCAATAGAGAAGGAACGGTCATATAAGATAATACTAAGCATAACCGGTGTGCATTCAGGATCAGAATGGACCCACACTTCAGGAAAAGCAATGATATACATTGCTAAAAACGAGTCAGCTTCCAAGTTAAAATACGGTGATCAGATCTTATTGAATGCGAAATTTCAAGCGATCCCTAATATTCAAAATCCCGGAGAATTTAATTATAAACGATTTCTGGCTTTTCATAATGTATACCACCAATGCAGTGTTACTCATGGGGATTGGGCCAATCTTGGAATTAATTCGGGTAATCTTATTTTAAAGCAGTCATATGAACTCAGGGATAATTTATTAAAAATATTAGCTGAGAATAATATTAAGGAAGATGAGTTTGCTGTAGGTGCGGCACTTATGCTGGGCTATTCCGATAAACTGGATCAGGAATTAATCTCTGCTTACTCCAGCACAGGAGCGTTACATGTTCTCTCTGTATCAGGCTTGCATGTTGCTATAGTGTATGTTGTATTCAACTGGCTTCTTTTCTTTTTAGATAAAGTAAAAAGAGGGAATATCATTAAAGCGGCAGTGCTTATTCTTCTTTTATGGTTCTACTCGGCACTAACCGGTTTATCACCCTCTGTTCTAAGAGCATCCACAATGTTCAGTTTTATAATTATCGCAAAAGCATTTGACAGATATACAAACATTTACAATACCCTTGCTGCTTCAGCCTTTGTCCTTTTAGCAATAGATCCATTTCTTATAATGGAAGTTGGCTTTCAGCTTTCTTATATTGCGGTGATTGGAATTGTTTATCTCCAGCCGAAGATCTACGCATGGTATGAGCCGGATAACCGGCTCCTGGATCAGATCTGGACGATCACTGCTGTTTCTATAGCTGCCCAGATAGCGACATTTCCTTTAGGTTTGCATTACTTTCATCAGTTCCCGAATTATTTTCTGCTTTCAAATTTTATTGTGATTCCTGTTTCAACCATTGTGATCTATTTAGGCATCGCTCTGTTTGTGTTATATAAACTGACTTTCATAGCAGGATTGCTGGCAATTTGTTTCAGCTGGAGTGTATGGTTTCTGAACGCTTCGGTTAAGGTGATTGAAAAATGGCCTCATGCATTATTGAATGGCATCTCCATTAGCATTTTAGAAACATGGCTGCTTTATGGTATGATCATTCTGTTTATATTTTATTTTAAGAAGAGGAAAGTGAAATATGTTTTCTATGCTATTACTATGATGATACTAATTCTTTGTTCTCAGATATTTGAACAGTATCAACAATCCAATCAGCGAAAATTGATCATTTATAATATACCAAAAACCAGCGCTATCGATTTTATATCCTCAAGAAGCAGTACTTTATTAACTGACAGTATTTTTGCAAAGAATGAAAGTTCTCAGCTTTTTCATGTTAAACATAACTGGTGGGATCTTGGCATCAACAAAAATAAGATCATTGTAAAAGAAAAAGAAGCAGGAGGAACTGAATTGATAAAATTCAGAAATAAAAACATCTTGATCATTAATAAAAGAGCATTTTTGAATTATCAGAAGAAGGGAACAGAAAAGATCGATTATCTGATTGTTTCCAATAATTCTGATCTGAAGGTATCTGAAAAGCTTAAAGAAATGAATCCTGAAATGATAATTTTCGACTCTTCCAATTCAAGATATAAAATCAAGGCTTGGAAAGAAGATTGCGAAAAATTAGGACTGAATTATTATGCGGTAAGTGAATCAGGGGCTTTTGAAACTAACCTGTAATTATCTAAATATATCTCTGATAACTTTCCCGTTTGATGTTGGCATGCTAAACCCCATAAGTTCGGCTACTGTGGAAGCGATATCTATTTGATCATAAGGTTTATTGCAGATATAGTTCTCTTTAAAATCGGGTCCGATACCGAAAAATTCTATGTGTTTACATCCATCGCAATTATCTGTATGAGAAACGAAACCATCCAAATGTCCTGCCGTGTGTCTTCCATGATCATTCGTTACAATTAATGTAGTTTTGTCGCGGTAAAAAACATCCATTTGAAGATGCTGCCATAGCTGATAAATATAATTGTCAGTATCAACAATTCCCTGCAGGTAAGCTGCTGAATCATTCATATGGCCGGCTTGGTCTGGCTGCTTAAAATTAATTAGCATTAAGCGTGGATGATCGGTAACGAAAATATTCTTAGCCTTCATAAAAGTAGTTGAATCTTCGCTATAACCGGTTCCTAAACCTGCAACACCGCAATCTGTATTCGGACGAAACTGACCTTGCCATTTTGGTTCCAGACAATCAGATAGGATAGCTAATTTATCTTTGGTAGCGACAATCCATGCTTCAGAAGATGACCTTCCCGTGCTTTTTAGCCAATACTGAAAATAAGATGGATGCTGTGGAAGTTCCAATCCGCTATTATTGATAAACTGATAAACACCTGTTGTTATGGCTGAATGGCCTGCATTTGTAAAGCAATAACCGTTATTAAAAAAAGCAGAACACATTACCCCATCCTGAAGCATGGCATTTCTGTTAGGAATAAATTGCCTGGAAGGCAAACCCCAAGTTTCAGTATAGCGGGCACCATCCACAACCACAACTACGACATTTTTTGTTTTATATACAATCTTATTTACAGGAATTTCAGGATCCTTGGTACAAGCCAAAAAAAAGACAACCGTGCTGAAGGCTAATAAAATTAATATGTTGGAATGTTTTTTCATTATAACAAATTTAGGAAAATAGAATTAAATTTGCACTATGAAATTCAATATAGGTGATAAGGTCCGTTTTTTAAATGAAAAGGGTGAAGGTATTGTTACCAGGATCATTAATAAAACTACCGTTGGAGTAACGATTGAAGAAGGCTTTGAAATTCCGGTCGTAACAACAGAACTTGTAACTGTATTTGACGGAAGTAAAATTGAATATGTACCACCGGTAAAAGTAATTGAGGAACCTGCGATTACCTATACAAGTAAGGTTGAGAAAAGAAAAGAATCAGTAACAGGCATCTTTCTTGCCTTGTCACCGGAAAATCCTAATAATATTTCCACTACAGATTTTAATCTTTGGTTGATCAATCATACCACATACGACATTTTATACAGTGTTTCAGTTCTCAAAAGCAAAGGTTATGAGCTATTTGATAAAGGGGAAGCAAGATCTTATGAATCTAAATTAATAGAAACAATTAGTAAGAAGAATATCGATCTTTTTAATACCATCAAAGCCGATATTATTTTTTACAGTGCTAAGCCATTCGATCATGAACAACCTATTTCAGAGATCATTAAGTTGAAAGTCTTCAAGCTATATAAAGAGAATGTTTTTGTCGAAAATAATTTCATTCCGGAAAAAGCGATGATCATCAATATCTCAGATCTGGAAAAGGATCTTTATTTTGATAAACCGGAAGCAGAAAAGGCTGATCTTTCCAAATTACTTTTTCAAAAACACAATACACTCGATCAGGTTAAAACCTCCAAACCTCACAAGATCAATAATGCGACTTATGATATGGAGATAGATCTTCACATAGAAGAACTGATTGATAATTATGGAGGCATGAGCAATGCTGAAATAGTGATCATTCAGCTTCGACATTTCCAGGTTGCACTCGACAAAGCTATCAGCAATCATTACAGAACATTAACAGTTATACATGGAGTGGGGAATGGACGATTAAAGCAGGAAGTCCGTTCTATCTTATCTAAAATGAACCTTCGTTTTCATGATGGGTCATATGCTAAATATGGTTTCGGTGCAACGGAAGTAGTTATTGGATAAAAGTTATTGGTTATCCGGTTAGGGTTATTTAGGCGAATGTTGCATTCACTAATAACGATTAATTAATAACTTTCCCTACCTTTGCATCCGCAAGTTGTTCTATCGCTGTTCTCCCGCAAGGGTAGAAGAGAGGAAAGTCCGGGCAACACAGAGCATCCCACTTCTTAACTAGAAGGCTTTTCCGTCTAGGCGGAAGGGACAGACAGGGCCGCAGAGAATAACCGCCAAATCCGTTTACGGAAGGTAAGGGTGAAAACGTGAGGTAAGAGCTCACGATGGCAATTGGCAACAGTTGTCAGGGGTAAACCTTGGGAGTTGAAAGATCAAATAAGTCATGCATTTAAAGCTGCTCGCTTTAGTTTTTCTTTCGGGAAGATGGTGTGATGGGTAGATTGCTTGACCCTTCCAGTGATGGCAGGGCTAGATAAATGATAGAAGCCTTTCTTCGGAAAGGAACAGAACCCGGCTTACAAACTTGTTTTTTTTCTTCAGCAATTACACCGACTTTTAAAATCAGGTATTTTTACTCATGCTTTTTTTATGGCCGCAGGCTATTTTCGCCTACCATATTTTTATTATTAACCTTAAAAAAACAACGACATGAAAAAAATCAAATTCATTTTTCTTGGAAGCATCTTTATGCTTTTATTTGCTAATGCATCATTAGCGCAATCTTCTAATGAAGGTTATTACACAGGCAAAGCTACTGCCGCATTAAATAGTTGTCTGGCAGAAGCACGCCAATCCGGACTTATCGTGAACTCTTTTGTTATAACTGACGAGACAACCTGTACTACAACAGTAGAATTTTATGGAAGGGTCAATTGTCCGGGCAACATGTTATGTCCACAGGTTATTTATCCGGTTGGTTCTGTAACTTTTGACTGCAACGGAAATATCACATCAAGTAATTGTGGTAACGTTGTAACTCTGTAACTATAATATCTCTGACAATAAAAAAATCCCGGTAAGCCGGGATTTTTTTTATTTAATAATCATATTTGGTGCCCCAGCGTTTCTTTAGGAAATCCCGCAATTCCTTTTCTCTGGCATTATTTCCCGGCTCATAGAATTTCATTCCTTTAACAGCATCAGGTAAATATTCCTGAGAAGAAAAATTATTCTCATATCCATGGCTGTACTGGTACTCTTTCCCGTAACCTATGTCTTTCATTAATTTGGTAGGAGCATTACGTAAGTGGAGTGGGACAGGCTGATCCCCTTTTTGCTGAACCGCTTCCATTGCATCATTGATTGCCATATAAGAAGCATTGCTCTTGGCTGATGTAGCAAGATAAATAACTGTTTGTGAAAGTATGATCCTGGATTCAGGAAACCCGATCACATTCACGGCCTGGAAACAATTATTTGCAATTACGAGAGCTGTAGGATTTGCATTGCCGATATCCTCTGAAGCAAGTATCAATAATCTTCTTGCAATGAATGAAGGATCTTCACCGCCTTCGATCATTCTTGCAAGCCAATAGACAGCCGCGTTAGGATCACTTCCTCTGATTGACTTTATAAATGCGGAGATAATATCATAATGATTTTCACCGGCTTTATCATAAATTGCAATGTTCTGTTGAACAATGCCAGTTACTTTTTCATTCGTTATTATTATTTCATCTCCTCCAATTGCATTCACCACCAACTCAAAAACATTAAGTAATTTTCTGCCGTCCCCGCCTGAAAGCCTTAACAAAGCTTCATTTTCTTCAATTACAATTTTCTTAGTTTTTAAAATGCTGTCTGTTTTGATAGCCAGATCGAGCATTGAAAGGAGATCTTCTTTATCAAGATGTTTTAAAATGTAAACCTGGCAGCGGGATAGTAAAGCAGAGATCACTTCGAATGAAGGATTTTCAGTCGTAGCTCCGATCAATGTTACCGTACCTTTTTCAACGGCACCCAGTAAGGAATCCTGTTGTGATTTACTGAAACGATGGATCTCATCAATAAAAAGAATAGGATTAGCTTGTGCAAACATCCCGGTTCCTTTTGCTTTATCAATAACATCACGGATATCTTTAACGCCTGAATTGATAGCACTCAAGGAATAAAAGGGGCGTTTTAACTGATGAGCAATGATGTTGGCAAGAGTGGTTTTTCCAACTCCCGGAGGTCCCCATAAAATTATTGAAGGAAGAATATTTGATTTAATAGCATTTCTTAAAATGGCACCTTCACCTACAATGTGCTTTTGCCCAATGTAATTATCCAGACTAGTAGGACGCATTCTTTCTGCCAGAGGTGCTAAGCTCATTATTTCATGCCTGTTTTTATCCAACACTCAATCTTATCAATAATTACCTGATCTAATTTTCCAGCCATTCGCGGCATTGCATCATATCCATCCATATGCTTGATAGTTCCCAATAAATATCCGTTCTCAGCAGCTTTTTTAACCGATTCTAACTCATTGAAATTGTACCCCGCTTTCATATTTGTATTATGACAACGTGTACAGTTTTGCTGCATTATCGGAGCAATGTCTGTTACATAAGTATATGTTGCATTATCGCAATTGAGTAGAACTTTAGGTGTAGCAACTGTTTTGTCAGAAGTTTTACACGATGCGATTCCTATACTTAAAATTCCGAATGCTATAATAGTACTTCTCATGCTTGCTGTTTGATTTGAAATTTCATTGCTTTGGTTTCTTTGCTCCAGTTTTCCGGCTTTTTATGTTTCCATCTCCTGTGAGTCCATAACCAGAATTCAGGTTTTTCTCTTATGTCTTTTTCAAGCATTCGGGTGGATTTTTCAGTGATCTCCCCATAAGCCGTTTCCAAAGGCGCCTCTGTTAATTCAAAGAATTCAAAGCTGTAATGGCCTCTTTTAACTTTATTTATCCTGCCATAAACCACAGGAAAATTGTACTCTTTAGCATATCTCTCTACGCCAAATAATATGCCTGTATCCTGATGAAGGAATTTCATCCAATAACAATTATTTGAATTTGAAGGAGATTGGTCAATAGCAAAAATAGTGGCAGTTAAATTATTTATCTCTTCATCAAAAACCTTTTTTACATCTCTGGTAGAGATCATATACAAACCATATTTACTACGGGTTTTGCGCATTTTATTGTCAAAATACTTGTTGCTTAAGGGCTTGTAGATACCTACTGCTTTATGCTTGATCAATGCGTCCACACCCACAGCAAATACTTCCCAGTTATTATAATGGCCTCCGGCTATTATTACGCTTCTTCCCTGATCATAATACTTGTTTATCAATTCGGGATTAACACAAACAACTCTTTTAGCAACCTGCTTTTCGGAAATGGTGAATGTTTTTAAGCTTTCCACTATGAGATCACAAAAATGATGGTAAAACCTCTTACAGATTTCCGTATGCTCTTTTGCGGTTTTTTCCGGGAATGAACGCTGAATATTACCGAGGACGATCTTTTTCCTGTAACCTGTCAGGTAATAAAATATTACAAACAGGAAATCCGATATTCCGTAAAGGATAAAAAAAGGCAGGGAAGAAATCGGGAGAATGATCCCGTAATAAAGTATTCGATTAAGAATATTCATGGCTTAAAAATGAGGAAATGAAAGGAATGAGAAACGTTCCTAACTTTTCATTAAATTATTATAAAAAAACAAAGATAAAGTATAGTTTTACAAAGTCATTTCAATTTATGGCAAAATAGTTGTTTTGTTTAACACAAAAAGATCTCATGAAAAACACAATTACTCTCAAAACACTTCTTTTATCTGCAGGCGTTTTCGCAAGCCTTTCTGTTTTCGCTCAAAAAAATAAATTCATTGAAGGAAAAAAATACGATGTAACTTTTTATGAAGTTAAGCCTGCCGGAAGAGGTAAAGCGGTACCAAGTAATTTTCTTGTAAAAAGCGGGAAGGTGGAAAGTGATCTTATGTATGAAAAGATTGCTCTTGGCCCCGCAGCATATAAAGTGGTATTAGATTCCACCTATACTGAGGATGAAACGGAGATGCACATGTTAAAATTAGAAGCGGAATTGCAGGAAGAGAAAAATGAGTATAAGTGGGAGGTAACTGTTATAAACTATGATATAGAGGGCACAGTAGTTCAATTAAAGAGTGGAGTAGAGAAGAAGAAATTTGAATTTGACGGTACAGAGAAAGCAAAAAAGAAATAAAAAAATCAACAAAATCTCATAAAAAAAGCCTCCCGATTTTCGGGAGGCTTTTTTTATGTTATATATCCTCTTTTTTGGATTTCTTAGCTTTCGGCTCTTTTGGCTTGCTTATCTTGATAAGAATCTCTTGTTTCTCTTTATCAAAATTCACTTCGATCACATCACCTTCAGTAAGACTTGATTTGATGATCTCTTCTGCCAACGGATCTTCAAGATATTTCTGAATCGCACGTTTTAATGGACGAGCACCAAACTGAACATCATATCCTTTTTCAGAGATGAAATCTTTTGCCTCATCAGAAACTCTGATCTGATATCCAAGACCGTTAATTCTTCCGTATAAACTGTTCAACTCAATATCAATGATCTTATGAATATCTTCACGTGTAAGTGAATTAAACATTACAACATCATCAATACGATTCAGGAACTCAGGAGCAAAGGCTTTCTTCAAAGCACCTTCAATAACACCTTTTGCATGATCTTCTTCATTTTCTTTCTTGGTAGAGGTTGTGAAACCAACACCCTGTCCGAAATCTTTCAATTGTCGTGCTCCGATATTAGAAGTCATGATTATGATAGTGTTTTTAAAGTCGATCTTACGACCCAAGCTATCAGTCATTTGTCCGTCATCAAGAGCTTGTAAAAGCAAGTTGAAAACATCCGGATGCGCTTTTTCTATCTCATCTAAAAGAACAACAGCGTAAGGACGTCTGCGAACTTTCTCAGTTAACTGACCGCCTTCTTCATATCCAACATATCCCGGAGGCGCTCCCACTAAACGGGAAACAGCAAACTTCTCCATGTATTCACTCATATCTATACGGATAAGAGCATCATCATTATCAAAAAGATATTTAGAAAGGATCTTAGCTAACTGAGTTTTACCAACACCGGTAGGACCTAAAAAAATAAACGATCCGATTGGCTTGTTAGGATCCTTAAGACCAGCACGGTTACGCTGAATTGCTTTAACAACTTTTTTAACTGCATCATCCTGCCCGATCACTTTTCCTTTAAGTTCATCCGCCATTTTCATGAGCTTGTCACCTTCGTTCTGAGCAACACGCTGAACAGGAACGCCTGTCATCATTGCAACAACTTCAGCAACATTGTCTTCAGAAACAGTTTCACGATGAGTTTTACTTTCTTCTTCCCATGCTTTCTTCGCTGTTTCTAACTGCTCAAGAAGAGTTCTTTCAGAATCACGTAAACGAGCTGCTTCCTCATATTTCTGAGAACGAACAACCTTGTTCTTCTCTTCTTTTATTTCTTCTAACTTTTTCTCAATGTCCACAATTGTTTTAGGAACATTAATGTTAGTGATATGAACACGTGAACCGGATTCATCCAAAGCATCAATCGCTTTATCCGGTAAGTGACGATCAGTGATGTAACGTGAAGTCAATGAAACGCAAGCTTTGATCGCTTCGTCAGTGTAAGTTACGTTATGATGATCTTCATATTTCGATTTGATATTATTTAAGATCTGTAAAGTTTCTTCCTGGGTTGCAGGTTCAACAATTACTTTCTGGAAACGTCTTTCCAAAGCACCATCTTTTTCAATGTACTGACGGTACTCATCAAGAGTAGTAGCACCGATACATTGTATCTCACCGCGCGCTAAAGCCGGCTTGAACATGTTTGACGCATCAAGAGAGCCTGAGGCACCACCGGCACCAATAATAGTATGGATCTCATCGATGAAAAGAATAACATCCGGAGATTTTTCTAATTCATTCATTACAGCCTTCATACGCTCTTCAAATTGACCGCGGTATTTAGTTCCTGCAACCAAAGATGCAAGATCAAGAGTAACCACTCGTTTATTGAAAAGAACACGTGAAACTTTACGTTGTACGATTCGAAGTGCAAGTCCTTCAGCAATAGCTGATTTACCAACACCCGGTTCCCCGATAAGGATAGGATTATTTTTCTTTCTTCTCGAAAGGATCTGCGAAACACGCTCGATTTCTTTTTCGCGGCCTACGATAGGATCAAGTTTCCCATCTTCTGCAGCTTTGGTAAGATCGCGGCCGAAATTATCCAAAACAGGAGTTTTAGATTTACTGTCAACCGGTTTCTTAGTGCTACTTGCGCTGAAGCTATCCTCATCAGCATCATCATCTGGCGGTGTACCCGGAAATTCAGCTTTAGGATCAGATTTTGAAAGCTCAAGCTCGCGTTTGATCACATCGTAATCAACTTTAAATTTGTTAAGGGATTTTGTAGCCACGTTATCTTCGTCTTTTAGGATGGATAAAATAAGATGTTCTGTCCCAATAACAGGACTTTTAAATAGTTTAGCTTCCAGGTAAGTGATCTTTAATGCTCTTTCAGCCTGTTTCATTAAAGGAATATTCGCAAGGTTACTAACCTTGTGATTTCCTGTGCCGATAGCGTCTTCAACCGTTTTACGTAATTCAACAAGGTCTATCCCGATCGTTTTTAGCAAACGGATAGCCGTCCCTTCTCCTTCACGGATAATTCCTAATAATAAGTGCTCTGTTCCGATATAATCATGACCTAAACGTAAAGCCTCTTCACGGCTGTATGTTATCACATCTTTTACTCTCGGTGAAAATTTTGCTTCCATAATGGATTCCTTTTTTTAATATATTATAACGTTTGCGTTATTCAAGAGTTTCAAATGCTACCAAAAATAAGGTTTTTCAGTCAAAATCAAAAGTACAGAGTGATTTTGAAGTGCTGTATCAGGTAGCATTCTATTTATCAACAAAAAAACTGTTAATATGTTGATAATTTAAGTACCGAAACAGGCTAAAACTATATTCAAATGAGTATTTTCGAACTCCTTAATTTACACTGGGAATATCAACTATTGTGCTAAATATTAATCATGACAATCTTGCGCAAAAACGCATGAATATTCAATTTAAATAAAACGAAAAAGAAATTATGGCAGACGGAGAAAAAATCATTCTGATTAACATTGAAGAAGAAATGAAATCGGCTTACATCGACTATTCTATGTCGGTTATCGTGTC
>JAJTCJ010000165.1 GCA_021323165.1 Bacteroidota bacterium
TTATTATGCTGATGGGTGTAATATATCTTTTTATACATTCCTATGAAATTCTTACTGCTCTATGATTTTTGAAGATCTGAAGAAATATCAATTCATTCTAGCTTCTAAATCGCCCCGCAGACAATTCCTTTTAAAAGATCTTGGACTCGACTTTGAAGTCCATACAAAGGATGTAGATGAAAGCTTTTCTGATGACCTAAAAGCTCAGGAGATCCCGCTTTATTTATGTAAAAAGAAAGCGGACGCTTTTGATGGTGAGCTCAATGAAAACACTATCGTAATCACAGCGGATACAATTGTATGGATAAACGGAGAAGTCCTGAACAAACCGGAAAATTATGAAGATTCTGTCAGAATGCTGAAACTTCTTTCCGGCAAAATGCATGAAGTTTACACAGGTGTCTGTATCAAATCAAAAAACAAAAGCAAAACATTTCATTCACTTACCAAAGTGTATTTCAAAACTCTTAATGATTCTGAGATCGAATATTATATAAAGAACTTTCACCCTTACGATAAAGCAGGCTCTTATGGCGCTCAGGAATGGATCGGTTACATTGCAGTAGAACGCATTGAAGGTTCTTACTTTAATGTTATGGGATTGCCGTTAAGAGAACTTTACGAACAGTTGTTGGACTTTTAATTACCACTAAGGCACCTAAGAAAAATTACTAAGTGAAATCTAGTGTTCTTAGTGCCTTAGTGGTAAAGCTTATATCTTCACCCCCATTACCAATATATCATCCATCTGCTCCTCCTCCTGTCTCCAGTTCAACAAAGCATACTGCAGAAAGGATTCCTGCTCTTCCATCTCCATTGATTGAGCTGAAAGTAAAAGCTCCTTAAACCTTTTACGGTTAAACTTCTTTTTTTTCTCTCCGCCAAATTGATCACAATATCCATCAGTAAAGAAATAAAAAGTATCATTTTCCTGGAGGTCTGTTGTGAGAGAGACGAATTTCTTGCTAACATCCCCGTAAAACCCGATAGGATAACGGTTTCCTTCAAACTCAATGATCTCATTATTCCTGATCATTAGCATCGGGCGAAAAGCTCCTGAATATGTTAGTGTGTTGTTTTCAAGGTCAAATACTCCCAAAGAAACATCCATCCCATCGTATGTGATTCCTCCATCCTGTTTATTCAACGCCAGGAATAGTTCATCATCCAATGCATATAGTATGTCAGACGGTTCTTCGATGCCCTTCTTCACTATCACTTCTTTTAGTATTCCGTTAGCAATAATGCTCATCAGCGCCCCCGGAACTCCGTGACCTGTACAATCTACTGCGGCAACAAAGACTTTATTCTTCTTTTTATAAAAGAAATAATAATCTCCGCTCACAACATCCTTAGGCTCGTATAAGACAAAAGCATCCTTAAATGTTTCTCTTATCTTTTGCACATCCGGCAAAATGGCTTCCTGGATACGGCTTGCATATTGAATACTATCGACCATATCCTTGTTGTGCTGCTCAAGTTCTTTATTTTTTTCCAGCAACTGCAGCTCCGCTTTTTTTCTATCAGTAATATCATGACCAATTCCAACCAGAGTATTCATCGGACCTTTGGATGTATTCCACAGGATCCACTTTTCAGCTCCTGCAGAAGTTTTCAGAACACGTTCGTATGGAACAGTCGCCAGCAATGATTCCTGCTCAAGCTGTTTAAGAGCAAGGGAACGGATGTTTTCTCTTTCGGTAACATTGTCGCGGGTAAGTTCCCACCATCCTTCACCCATTAATTGTTCGGGTTCAAACCCGAGAATACGCTTTGCAGACGGACTTACATATTCTACCTTACCGGATTTGTTTACAACAACTATTAAACTGTTAAGTTTTTCAAGGATACTATCTGTAACTAATGACATAATGCAGAAAATTGAAAGCCGAAGCCGGATTGAAAAAATTATCTGCAGTTATGAATGCGTTTATGCCAGGTCGGCTGCATACAATAGCGCATTCCGCTGATAAAGATCATCGGGATAATTGTAGAAAAGATATATAGTGCTATTGCCATTATTTTATTTAACGGGACAAATGTATAAATTTTTAAATAGTATGGAAGTGTTTTTTTTCGACTTTCTCTATAAAGCCTGAATTTCCTGCCTTTCGGCTGGCATATTTTTTTAACGATTCCAGTACCAGTCTTAAGAAATCATGCTAAAGATCGTCTCTTCTCAAATTGCTGACAGTATTGATATCAAAGCATTGAAGGCCGCTTTCCCTAAAACATTACTCCACTCTGATTCAGATGAATTGTTTTATGAAGTAGGTCCATACCAATATATCTATATCTTCAGATATGGAGTGATCTCTTTTAGTAATCATGGCGATGATGAGATCAAATCGTTTATAGACTTTGCCTCAGCCTTCTGTAAAAACCGGTTTGAGCTGCAATTAACGGATGAGCTTTTAGTTGAAACAAATGCACCTGAAATAAAATTTGGTCATAATAAAATAGAGCTTATTAAAACAAGTGTGGAAGCATTACGAATTATCATGCTGAACGTTTCTCAATCAGTCGCGCTCGATTATTATTCCAATCAAACAGAGCTATTATTGCAGGCAACGAACCAACATACCCTCTATCTTGAGAAAAAAGGCAAGCTGGAGATCTCTGGAAAGAAGCTTCAAATGTTCATTGGAAAAACGATCAATTTCAGAAATAAAATAAATGAGACACTCTACATCTTTGATTCAGTGCCTGAAACCTGGGAAGATGAAGATCTCTATAAAATAGACATTGAGTTAAAAAAGACATTTGACCTCCAAAGCAGGTATAGGAATATTCAGGAAGAACTTGAGATCATTAAGGAAAATCTTAGCTTACTAATAGACCTGATGCATCAGCGTAAAAGCAGCCAACTGGAAGTTGTAGTGATCCTCCTTATTCTTGTAGAAGTTGTAAATCTTTTTATCGAGAAAATCTTTTAGATCATTTATTCTTCTCCTCTATCCATTTCGACATATACTTTGTGCTTGCAATAGTATGATGCATAAGCATTGCACCAGTAAAGTTCTTCATTCGATGTGACTGAAGTTCATGACTAAGTTTTTGAATGTTAGAGATCAGCTTTTCTCCTGCTTCTTTCTTTTGAAAAAGTGTATTGATGATCTTAATTCCATTCTGTTGTGATTGCTTCCATAACTTTTCATCCGAATATAACTTAACTGCTGAGTCAGCAAAGTCCTGAGCATTGTCTGCTATTAAACCACACCATTCAAGATCACCATGCATTGATTCCGCTCCGAGCGGAGTAGTAACATTTGGTGTTCCATAGGTCATTGCGTCAATTAACTTTCCTTTTAAACCCGCTCCGAATCTTAATGGTGCTAATAGCACTCTCGAATTTATCATCACATCCCAAAGTTTTTCTGTTCTTCCTTTAATGATAAAACCTTCTTTTGCATTGTTCAGCTCAAACACTTTCTGCGAAGGATATGCTCCGTAAACATGCAATTCAACATCAGGAAGCTTCTTGCGTATCCTCGGCCAGATCTCATTTTTCAGATATACTACCGAATCCCAATTTGGCTCATGCAGGAAATTGCCAATACTGATAAAATTCTTCCTTTGAGAAAAAGATGGATGTTCATATTCATGGACAGACTCAAGCATGAAGGGCAGATAATGCAAAAGAGAAACATCAATCTTAAAATTATCTTTCAATAATTTCATCTCATATTCAGAAATGATCAGTGAAAGGTCGCATCTATAAATACTTGCAATTTCCCTTTTTGCAACATCGCTATACAGATCTTCAGGAGAAAAGGGCCTGTTTTCTTTCCATGCCAGGTGTCTTCCCCTCCGCAATGAATGAAGATCTTCTGTGTCAAGGATACGAAGTGCATCAGGGCAATTTTCTGCTACTCTCCAACCGAATTGTTCTTCTGTCATAAAACGATCGAACATTACGATGGAAGGATTGAGTTCTTTCACAAATGAATCAAAGCTGTCGCTGTTCAATTCGATCCTTACTTTCTTAACATTTATCTTTTCGAGATCAATTGCGAATTCACTGTCTGCCGCAACACTTGCAAAAGTAACATCCCATTCTTGTGATTGAAATAATTCAATTAATTGCAGCATACGGCTGCCGGCTGCTGAGGAATCCGGTTCGGGCCAGACAGAGCCGATGATAAGAATATGTGGTGTTTTACTTTGGGTCACTTAAGAAAAACGGAATTGAGTTGGCTTTAAAAAAAATCGGACTCAATTTTAGGTTGAGTCCGATCGGTATAGCGTGAATTAAAATTAGCTTAATACTTTTTTAACAAGATCAGCAGCTTCCTGCAATGCGATGGCAGAGAATACTTTTAAACCTGATTCATCAATGATCTTTTTAGCTTCAACAGCATTAGTTCCCTGTAAACGGATAATGATAGGAACATTGATGTTACCCATGTTCTTACATGCATCAACGATACCTTGTGCAACTCTGTCGCAACGAACGATACCACCGAAGATATTAATAAGAATCGCTTTAACTTTAGGATCACTTAAAATGATTCTGAAAGCCTGTTCAACACGTGCAGCGTTTGCAGTACCTCCAACATCAAGGAAGTTAGCAGGATCTCCACCTGACAATTTAATGATATCCATTGTAGCCATTGCTAATCCGGCACCGTTAACCATACATCCTACGTTACCATCAAGCTTAACATAATTTAAACCATGTGATCCTGCTTCAACTTCAGTTGGATCTTCTTCAGAAGTATCGCGTAAAGCAGCATAATCAGGGTGACGGAACAAACCGTTGCCATCAAAAGTTACTTTAGAATCAACAGCGATGATCTTGTTATCAGATGTTTTTAAAACAGGATTGATCTCAAACATTGAAGCATCAATATTATCGTATGCTTTGTAAAGAGAAGCAATGAACTT
>JAJTCJ010000086.1 GCA_021323165.1 Bacteroidota bacterium
CATAATAATTTTAAACCTAAATTAATTTCTCTTAAAAAAACATTAAAGTATGATACTACTGCAGGCGCTTAATGAAAATACAGGATCTTTTATTGATCTTTTTGATAAACTGGGACAAAAGTTCTTTATCAGGTTAGCAATAGATTTGGTTGCGGTTTTTATACTGATCAGATTTATTTACTTCCCTGAGTATAAAAACCGTGAGAACTTTTTCACTTTATTTATTTTCAACCTGATCATATTCCTGATCACATTTATTTTGAATAAATCAGATATGAGTATGGGGGCTGCATTCGGACTCTTCGCTGTTTTCTCTATGTTGAAGTACCGTACGGAAGGGATAACTACAAAAGAAATGACCTATCTCTTTTTAGTGATCGCAATGGGCTTGATCACTGCATTAAGCAAGGGAAGCTGGCTTGAACTTTCTCTTATCAATGCTATCATTCTTATTTTCACATTCGTTCTTGAGTCACAGGTGTTAATGAAAAAAGAAGTTTCAAAGAATATTCAGTATGAAAATATTGAAATGATCAAACCTGAATTTAGAATGTCATTAATGGCGGATCTTGAAAAACGAATGGGAATTAAAATTAACAGAATTTCAATCGGTAAGGTGGATTTCTTAAAAGACACGGCAGTAATTAAGATCTATTATTACGAATCCACAAAATAATTGAATCGGGTATGAAAAGATTTATTCTTAGCCTATTAATATTAAGTTCATTAACGTCTTTCGGGCAAGCTACAAAAGCCAGTCAGGATTTTGGGATATGGGCGACTGTTAATCTTGAAAAAAAGCTGAGTGAAAAATTCTCCATTATGTTTACGGAAGAATTTCGTTTGAGGGATAATGCTACGCGTATCAATCTTTTCTATTCTGATCTTGGTGTTGAATTTCGTCCTGCTAAAATTATTAAGTTCGCTTTATCATACAGAAATATTCAGAAAAATCTAATAGATGGAACTTACAGCTATCGCCACCGGATCCAGCTGGATATAACTCTTAAAAAGAAATTCGGAAATTTTGCCGTTTCATACCGCCAACGCTTGCAAAGAGAGCAGAGAGATGTTTATAACAGTGAAAACGGTCAGCTTGCTGAATGGTATTCCAGAAACAAGATCACAGTCAAGTATGACATGGATAAACCTTTGAAGCCTTATGTGGCTGTTGAATTACGGTATCAAATCCAGAATTACAGATTGGTAGAATCTGATAATACCTGGCACCGTGCCCGTTATATTGCGGGATTGGACTATAAGCTAAATGACAAAAGCACTGTTGGCCTCTATTATCTGATGCAAAACGAATTTAATGTGAAAACTCCTCAGAGTATTTATATTGTGGGAGTGGAATACAGCTATTCTTTCTAGGAAGCTTTTTGTATCAGAGCCACAGCATAAGCGCAAACACCTTCTTCACGCCCTACATAACCCATTTTTTCATTGGTAGTTGCTTTAATGGCGAGATCTTCCAAATCTATTTCCATGATCGGGCAAAGGCATGTTTTCATTTCCTCAATATGTGGATTGATCTTCGGCTTTTCTAAAACCAGTGTACAGTCTATATTTCCGATCGTGTAATCCTTTTCTTTTAAAAGCCTGATAACTCTGGCCAAAAGTATCTTACTGTCTATTCCTTTAAATTCTGAAGAGGTGTCCGGGAAATGAAATCCGATATCCCTCAATCCGGCAGCCCCTAAAATCGCATCGCAGATAGCATGGATAAGTACATCTGCATCAGAATGACCTACTGCTCCTTTGGTATGTTCATGTTTAATTCCTCCAAGCCAGAATGCATTTCCTTCTTTCAGCTGATGAACATCGAAACCAAAACCTACTCGTATTTTCATATATAATAATTTGTTTTTAAATCACCAGGAATCTGCTATTCTTCTTATTCCTTTTTGTTTCCAAAGGGAAATGGACTTACTTCAAAAATGATAAGGATAAAAAAACTCCCGCTTTTGCGGGAGTTAGAATTTTAATACTTATTCTGCTGCTTTAGTTTCATCATTCTGAGCTTTAAATGCATCAAAGTCGAATGTAAGGGTAAAGCGTAATGTGTTCTCTAATGGATTTCGTTGTTGCGTGGGTATCAGGTAAGCGAAGTCGAGACCGAAGACATTGTATTTAACACCGGCACCAAGAGTAAAGAACTGGCGGTTACCTTTTGTAGGATGCTCATAAAAATATCCTGCACGAACAGCAAACAAATGATTGTACCAATACTCTAAACCTATTGAATAATTTAATTCACGAAGTTCTTCTTTGCTGCCTCCTGGCGCATCACTGAATGATCCGAATATTCCTTCAGCTACACCACGGTTAGGATCTTTCCCTTTTTCAATAATAGGATTGTTGTCTGCATCGTAAGCAATTCCCTGATCTTTTCCTGTTGAATCGTAATTATGCTTGTATATCGGTGGAGTTGGAACAAGAAGTTTGTTTACATCTGCAAGTATTGCAATTGAATTGTATTCATCGAGCTGAACAGTTAAGCTTCCGCCTAAACGCATATTGATCGGTATGAAATCCGCATTGTCCTTACCTCCTCTGTCTGAATAAGACATTTTAGCACCAATATTCGTAATGGCTAATCCAATTGCACCAATTGCTTTTTTATCACCCAGCTTTAGTTTTTCCTTTTTGTAAAGAGCAGATATATCCACGGCAACTGAACGACCTGCTTTGGTTTGAGCCCCTTCTACAAGAGCTCCTCCGGTGAGGTTAGAGTTAATATAACGAACTGCGCCACCAACAGCGAATTCTTTCGAAAGTTTTGTTGCATAGGCAATATCGATCGCAAATTCATTTGGACGAAATTGCCCGATCGTATTTCCATTGGCGTCTGTAAATGTGATATCACCTAAGGAAAAATATCTTAATGAAGCTCCTATCGTTCCTCTCTTTTTTGTTTTATAATATCCTGAAAGATAAGCAAGGTTGATATCCGGTACCAAAGCTCTTAACCATGGGGTATAAGATACCCCAATCCCTAACTTTTTCTCAGCAAAACCTAACTTTGAAGGATTCCAATGAATAGAATTAATATCAGTTGATGAAGCAACTCCTGCATCACCCATACCACCTGCACGTGAGTCAGGTGTGATCAATAAGAAAGGAACAGCCGTTGTAATAGTATTTAATTGAAGCTCGTTCGCTCTTTGAGAATTTGTAGATGGAGCCTTGTAAGTGGTTTGTGCCTGAATATTATAGCTTGTTATAAATGCCAGAAAAATCAGGCAAAACGATTTATTATATGCTTTGAAGTCTTTCATCATAAATATGTTTTAATATCATTGGAATATACCAAACTTTAATTCCCGTCTAAATTTTCATGCCTTGATGGATATAGCTGCTCCTCAACGGTTTTTAGGAATGCTAATGTACTAATTAATTTAAAATAACAAGTTTTTCATATTTTTCAGCTGTTTGTCCTGATTCGGTCTTGATTTTTAACCTGTAAACATACACTCCCTTTCCGATCTTATCCCCAAAATCATCTCTGCCATCCCAAACAACGGGTTGTGAACGATAACCATCGGCATATATTGTCTCATTGAAACTTTTTACCATTTTTCCGGAAACACTGAATATCTGAAGTTCAACTTGCAGGTATTGACAGCATTGGTTTTGCTCAAAGAAAAAAGAAGTTCTGGTGGTGAAAGGATTCGGATAATTTAAAACATGGGAGAGCGCAAGTTCTGCCGATTTTGCTACTACAAAATCAAGATGACTTTTTGAGGTGTTGTTATATACATCTGAAGCGGTAAGTTCCAGGGTATGGGTTCCTTCGGAAAGCTCATTGAATGGATACCTGACGCTTCCTTTCTTATATGAATTCATATTGGAACGATAATAATCATTCAGGACAATTGAGCCTGAAGTATTAGCATCAAGCACTGCTCTTAAGGCATGTGAATCGTTGAATGTATTAATGCCATGTTCATCTGTTAAAAGTGCAAACAGATCAGGATTTTCATCAGTGATCCCTCCATTGGCAAACTTTGTGTCATTCATGTATAAGCTGATTTGGGGACCGCTGTTGTCTGTCACAGCATTTGCATTCATTCCTCCAATAATTACATTTTCATACCAACCGCTGGCGTCCTCAGTCCCATTCTCAGCATAATAGCTTATCCTGCCGATCCCATAAGTGGAATCAATGCTCTTTGGAATAACAAAGCTGAAACTGAAAGTTCCGTTAACAACAGATGCCCTGCCTTTAAAAAGTATATTTGTTTGTTGTTTGAATGTATAAGGCGGACTATTCGTTGTTCCGTCATTAGAAAGAGTAGTTACATTTATTTTTTTATCAAAGACTGTCGGATAAACCACACCGTTATAATTGTTAAGCATCACTCCATTCTTATCCTTGATATGGCCTTTTACAGTTACAAATGATAACGCGCCAATGGTGTCGGTGCTTAAGGCTGAAATGCCGTTTATAGAATCAGTAGCAATGATATACTTTGGGTAAGCTAAGGTTAGAGAAGGATCTCCGAGTAAATTAAAGCTTCTGCTATTAAAAGAGTTTCCGCCCGGCATTGTTTTAAATGCATGGTAAATATCGCCCAGGCGCGGCATTTTTCCATTGACCGGAGTAAAAACAGCATTATAAAAATTCTGATTTAAAGTAAAATTCGGAGAAGCGTAAGTAACTCTGTTACCCGAAATTACAGCTATTGCACCACCATTAGAATTTGAAAATGCATATTCGCCTCCTGAATTTCTTCCAGGATCGTCAAAGCAACTGAAATCAGCCGTGGCTCCGTAGAGAAAAAATAATTTATCCCTGTTGTTCCAGCTATTGATATGGCTAATTTCCAAAATTCTCTCATGAGCCCAACCAGTTGGTCCCCCATGTCCGGTAAAATTTAAGATCAGGCATCCTTTCGAAACTCGTTGATCAATGGCTATATTAACGTCAGGATAACGTTGTCCGTATGGAGGAATCAGTACTTGAGTATATGCATCTAAATAGATCTTGTCGATATTTAAGTTGTTATAAGCATTGTCAATGTTCGTGGCAAGGGTATTCGCTTGTACTATATGGAGATTATTTCCTTCGTCATCTCCTACAAAACATATATTATTCCTCCAGTCGCCAAAAGGGTTTGGAGGCATGTCAGCGGAACACGCTTCGGGCTCAGCAGGAGCAATGATTCCTGTTTGTGTATAAAGGATAATTTTATTGACTGCGGATGCTGCCTCCTGAATGGTTTTTGCGGGGATCCTTCCAATACCAATATCAATCGCCTCACTGAAATTCCATAGCCCTTCGTTATTATCAAGCAAGCCAAAGAAATCGTCTGTACAGATACTATTAAGAACATTAGTTGAATTATCTGTTTCATAGGTAGGAACAAAATTGGTGTTATTACTGATTCTGTTTTTATAATCAAAGGAAGCATCACCAAGGAGTATCAAGTATTTAGGAATGTCATTTGTGGAACCAGCTTTATCATAAAACATTTTTACGAAATCTCTGAGTGCGGAAACATCCTGTGATCCTGAAGAAAATTCATTGTAAATCTGTTGAGGGGTTACCACAATTGTACTTAAAGAATCTTTGGTTGTGTGATGTGACGCAAGGTTAAGCGCTTCATTATAAAAATCAGGCGCAGAGATTATAATAAGATCTTTATTTGAAAGAGAGTGAAGATCCTGGTTAGTTACTTTTCCAGTGATAGAAGGCGTGTAATAGGTGCTGCCATTAAATGCAATAAATTCTTTAAGACTATCTGTTGCTAATGTGAACTGATAACCAGAACCGCTATTAACTAATATCTGGTTTCGTATGTTAGCAGGATCACTGATGTCCCAGATCTGAACAGGAGTTGAGCTTGTCAAGTTAAAAGCTGAGATATTTCCTGACCCAATTGATGCCGCATCTCTAAACGTCATCTGATCACCGTACATGGTAAGGCTGCGCCTCGCATTCACCTCAATGAAATCGAGCCAGCCGATGGCGTCCGGTGTTTGCTTTGTAATATTTATAATAAGAGAACTGTTATTTGGGCTGAATGAAAAACATTCGTTATCGACATTCGCATAATCATCATACGTGCTTCCTGTGACTTCCGGAATACTTATAGAGGTTGAGGCGCTTTGACAAGATACTGTGTATTGAGAGTTACTGAATCCGGCCATGTCAACATAACGTGATGCTATTTTCGCATTAACTGTTACAGGCGAGCTCATATCAATACCAGGAAATGAAAAAGGAAAATTATAACTGGTCGTAATATCAAAGTGCTCACCATACCATTCTTTACCTGAACGTATCAAACTGACTTCGTTTTTCTCATAGAAGGCACGATCATCAGATTTATTTACAGTGTTTGTTGGAACAGATGATGAAGAAGCTTGTGTTTGAATACGCTTGCCAGGTCCTAGATCCACTGATATAAAGTAATAGGAAGAATCTGAATAAATATTTTTTTTATGACTGAACTTCGGACATGCAGAAGGATTGTAAATCCAATTGTCTGGTCCCTGTCCGTAAAATAAAACATAATCAGTGGAATTGAATATTCCATCATTCTCTCCATCTACATAAATGGCATTTTCCACAAGATCATCAGCACGTGACATTGAATTTAATTCAGGTAACATCTTTCCTCCATTACCATAAATTCGGATGTTACGTGGATCAATTGTTGAAAGATTTAATCCTATGTTTTGAAGAAAGGAATAGGAAAGTTTATAGATCCCATCAGCAGCAACAGCCAGTTTATACCAATCACCGTTTTGCAGTACTGAATTTGCAGCATACAAAGGTGATCTGCTTTCTGAAATTTTTGAACCTTGTGAATGGCTTATTCTCAGATCAAAGCTTATTAGTTTTTCTATTTTTCCATTAGCAGGGTTTTTTCTTAACGGAATAAAAGAGATCATTGCTGATTGATGCTTTTTGCTGGTGACGAGATCTGTTCTTACTTTGATTGAGGAACTTAAAATAGAACTGGAGATAATTGCTGCCTCTTCATTACTGGCAGGTTCAAATACTTGGTTCAACAATTCCGCTTCAACTCCCTGGGAATTATTTACCGAAACCTGTTTGTAGTAACGAGGCAGGAAAGAATCGGTTACATCATTAATGGCTCCAGTGAAGTAAAGAAATTGCTTTGTATTTTCTTCCGAAATTTTTTCCTTTAGAGGTTGTAGCCAATCGATCCGCTCGGAGTCGTTGTTTTTAGGTCCTTTTAGATCTTGTCCGTAAACAATAGATGTAATACAGAGAACCAATAAAGTTAACCGCATAGAAGGTTGTTTTTAATTTTTATTAATTCATGCTCAATAGCGAGCGGATGATCAATCTTAATTTAAAATAACAAGTTTCTCGTATTTCTCGGCTGTCTGCCCTTCATTGGTGCTCACCTTAAGGCGATAAACATAAACGCCTTTTCCTATTTTGTCACCATAGTCATCACGGCCATCCCATTCAATTGGATTGGAGCGATAACCTTCAGCATAAATGTACTGACTGAAATTCTTTACTAATTTTCCTGAAACGGTAAAGATCTGCAGTTCCAGGTGCAGCGATTGACAGCATTGATTCTGCTCAAAATAAAATGTTGTTTTGGTGCTGAATGGATTAGGATAATTAAGCACATGTGACAATGCCAGCTCCGCTGATTTTGCAACAACAAATTCTGTATAAGCTTTAGAAGAATTATTATGAACATCCCACACTTTGAAATCAAGTGTATGTCGGCCTTCACTCAATTCATTGAACGGATAACGAACACTTCCGCTCTTATAGCTGTTAAGGTCTGCCTGGTAAAAATCATTAAGCACGATGGAGTTCTCGGTGTTGGCATCCAATATTGCAGTTACATCGTGGCCAATTCCGTTTCCAACTGTGTTTATTCCATTCTCATCCGAAAGTATTGCATAGATATCCGGATTCTCATCTGTTAGCCCGCCTTCTACGAACTTTGTATCATTCATGTAAAGTTTCACTTCCGGACCTCTGTTATCAGAAGCGGCTGAATCATTCGATCCTCCAATAATTATTTTTTCATAAAAGCCATTTGCATCTTCAGAACCGTTCTCTGCATAATAACTAATGCGTCCCATTCCAAATTGATAAGCAATATCTTTAGGAACAACAAAGCTGAGTTTGAAATATCCGTTTGTCACACTAACTTTTCCTTTATAAAGTATATTTTTTTGAATTTTAAAATTAAAAGGAGGGCTGGCAGTCGGCCCATCATTGGAAAGTGTTGTAATATTTTGAGCTTTATCAAAAACTGTTGAATATAAAACACCGTTGTAGTTTGTGAGTATTGCACCGGATTTATTTCTGACAAATCCACTCACGCTTACAAGGGATAGTGCTTTAATTGTATCAGAAGCGCTGCTTGTCACCGGTATTGAATTTATGCTGTCGGTAGAAACAGTATGTTTTGGATATGATAAACGAAGAGCCGGGTCTCCAAGCAAAGTAAAGTTTCTGCTGTTAACCGAATTGCCTCCCGGCTGGTTTTTCATGTAAGAGTAAAGATCTCCAAGCCTCGGCATTTGTCCATTCACAGGCGTAAATGCCTTTTTGTAAAAATTCTGATTTAAAACAAAATTTGGGGAAGCGAATACAAGTCTGACTGTTGTAAGCAATGCAATTGCTCCGCCCTGAGGATTAAGAAAAGCATATTCCCCTGCCGATGTTCTTTCCGGATCATCCCAGCGGCTGAATTCACAGGTAGCGGTAAAAAATAATGGCAGATGATTTAAATTCTTCCATTTGTTAATGTCTGAAACTTCAAGAAAGCGTTCATGGGATAATCCAACTTCTCCTCCATGTCCTGTATAGTTAATTATCAGCGCACCTTTTTCTACCCGGTTATTGAAAGCTTCTGAAACTCCAGGATAACGGGCGCCTCCAGGGATAGACTGTTGCTGGAATGCGTCAAGATATATCTTATCAATATTGTAATTGTTGAATGAGGTATCTATTGTGGTAGCGAGAGTATTTGACTGATAAACATGAAGGTCATTGTCTTCATCATCGGCAACAAAACAAATAACATTCCGCCAATCGCCAAAAGGAGAGCTGGATGTGAGTCCGCAATTTACAGTGTTGGAGGTGGTAGGTGCAATGCCGGTCCGGTTATATGCAATTATTTTATCCACCATTGACTGTGCTTCCTGAGAATTTTTCACAGGGAAACGTCCTATACCCAGATCAACCGCGTCATTGTCTATTTCATCCCAATAACCCTCATCGTCATCAAGCAAGCCATAAAAATCATCAGAAACATATGTGCTTGTCGGAACAGTTGAATTAAAGGACTGATATGTCGGAACAAAATTGGTGTTATTAGAAAATCTTTTTTTATTATCATATGAGCCATCACCCATAATTAACAGATATTTTGGTATCTCAGAAACGGTATTGGCTCGGTCATAAAACATTTTAAGAAAGTCTCTTATCCCTGAAATGTCCTGTGCGCCTGAAGAATATTCATTGTATATCTGTTGAGGAGTTACAATTAGTGAAGAAAGTGAGTCGAAGTTTTGATGAAACGAAGCTAACTGGTTTGCCTGGCTTAAAAAATCAGGATGCGAAATAATGATAAGATCCGCAGGTGCAAGGGAGTGTAAATTTTGATTAGCTATTGTTCCTGAAAAGACAGGTGAACTGAATGAATTTCCGGAAAATGCAATGAATTGACGGAGTGAATCCGAAGGTAGGGTAAATTGGTAATTGTTTCCTGAAACAGTGGTTTGCTGAAGAAAAATATTGGTTTTGTCAGTTACATCCCATATCTGAACACTTGTGTTGCTGGTCAAATTATATTGAGCAACATTTCCATTTCCAACAGATTGAGCATCACGGAAATTCATTTGTATTCCGTTCATTGTGAGATTACGTCTAACGTTAACTTCAACATAATCAACCCAACCCACTGCATTGTCAGTTAGTTTGGTAATGTTGACGGATGTGATAGGGCTGTTAGGTGTAAAAGAAAAACAATCGCTCTCAACATTCGCGTAATCATCGTATGCGCTTCCGGTGATCTCTGGTATGCTTATCGTTGTATTACCTCCCTGACAAGTTACAGTGTATAATGCATCACTGAAACCGGAGGCATCTTCATGACGTGAAGCAATTTTTGCTTTTACAAAAGAGGAGGACGTATTATCAATATTCGGAAAATTATATGAGAAGGTATAAGTAGCAATATTGTCGAAGTATTCTCCATACCAGTCACGTCCGGATTTTATAAAATTGACATTGTCATTTTCTGTAAATGCATAATCATCAAACTTATTTACAATGTGTGTAGGAGAAAGTGAAGTGGAGGTTTGAGTCTGAATACGTTTTCCGGGGCCAAGATCAAACGTAATAAAATAAAAAGCAGAATCGGAGTAAAGGTTTTTAGTATGCTGATATTTTGGACAAGATAAGTTGTTATATTTCCAGGTGTCGGCACCGGTGCCATAAAAGAGCGCAAATTCATTTGATTCGAATATGCCGTCACCATCATCCTGCATTAAAATAGCATTTTCAGTGAGGTCATCCAGACGTGGCAGGGAATTGTCTTCAGGAAGCATGCCTCCGCCATTTCCGTAAACCCTTAGATTATTTGGATCCACTGAAGTCATGTCGATTCCCAGGTCATTAAGAAAAGAATAGCTGAGTTTAAAGATGCCATCAGTCGTTGTTGCAACCCTGTACCAAGTGCCGCTTTGGAGAACAGAATTGGCAGCATAACTGTGAGTTCGTAAAAATGATTTGTTGGTGAAAGAAGTATTTAGTTTAAGATCAAATGAAATGAGCTTTTCGATTTTCCCTGTTAAATTATTCTTACGAAGAGGGATGAACGAGACCATACCATAGTGCTGTTTCCTTTCAGTCAATACATCTGTTCTAAGGGTTATCTCAGATGGGAGTATAGCTTTTAGAGGGATAGCAGCGGTTTCGATAGCAGAAAGTGTTTCGTAAACCGGGTTAATGAGGGAAGCGGTAAAATTATTTTCGTTTCCGTTTAAAGAGATACGTTCGGAGTAGCGAGGGAGGAAATGATCGGAATGGGTGAATTGAGCCCCCTCAAAGTAAAGAGTTTTTGCATTCTCGCCTTCAATCATGCTTATTCTGATTGGTAGTCCCCATTTAATTGTTGTGGAAGGTTGTGCAAGTTTGGCTTGTCCGAATAAAGACAAGTGTATTATGGCAAAAAGCAATGAGCTTGCAAATTTCATATAATATATAATTTCTTAAGATTTCAAATTTAATTAAAAAAAGAGCAATAATATTGGTAGATATGAATTTTTAATTAAATTTGTGTATCAGTACATTTTACATCCAAACGATGCTTAACGTTAAAAAAAGCTTTTTATTGCCTTTCGGATCGGAATTTTTGAGGTTTATGAAACTTTTACCGAAAAATATTGTATAATTGTGTCCCATTAAAATAAAGTAATTATGTTAAAACGAATTGTTTTAATTTTAAAGGTACTTACGTTACATATTCCGCCTCCTATGATCAGCATTTTGATGCGATTAAAGGTGGTTTAGGTTTGTTAGTAACAAACGATAAGGCTGGGCAGGGAACTTTAACAACCACGAATGTTTCAGCAATGTATTCTTATCAGCTGAACATCAACCGTGAATTTTCAATGAAGTTTGGTTTCCAGGCTGCATATTTTCAAAAGAGCATTGATTGGACAAAACTTACATTCGGTGATATGATTGACGAAAGAAGGGGATTTGTTTATAATACAAATGAGGTTCCTGGACAATCAAAAAAGTCAAATGTCGATCTTTCTGCAGGTCTCTTAGGATACAGTAAACGTTATTTTTTCGGTTTCGCTGCTCACCATCTTACTCAGCCTGATGAAGGTTTGATAGGACCAAGTAAGCTTCCGATGAAACTTACAGTACACGCGGGAGCTGTTCTTCCGGTGGGTGATAAGGGTAATCAAACAATGATTTCGCCAAATGTTTTATATCAGAAGCAGCAGGATTTTCAACAGTTGAATCTTGGTGTATATGTAAACAAAGGTTCTATTGTTGGAGGTCTTTGGTATCGTAACCAGGATTCATTCATCGCACTTATCGGATTTACACAGCATTTTTTCAAAATCGGATACAGTTATGACGTAACAGTTTCTAAGCTTACAAACGCTACGGCAGGGTCGCATGAGATCTCTTTCTCGCTGCAGTTTGAATGTAAACCGAAAAAGAAAAAATTCAGAACAGTAAGCTGTCCATCATTCTAATTATTCACT
>JAJTCJ010000087.1 GCA_021323165.1 Bacteroidota bacterium
CCACAAATTTAGCAATTATCCTATTTTTTTCCAATAAAAAAGGGGCTATTATTTTTCTAATGCCCCTTTTGATTTAAGATAATTGATAATTGTTATCTGTCCTTTGTCCTGCGCCATCTTTAGCGGTGTGTCATCAAAATCGTTCTTCGCGTTTATATCTGCTCCTTTTTCGACCAGGTATGCTACAAGATCAGATTTTCCTGCACGTACAGCACAAAGCAAAGGAGTATTTCCTCCATCATCTTTATCTGTAAGCTTACAACCTTTCGAAAGGAAAAACTCAGTTAATTCAAGGTCAGGAGCCGGTTTATCCTTTGCCGGCTTTAAAGAAGAAACATATAAAATTGTTTTGTGCAAAGGGTAAATATTCTCCGGTTTCGTAAAACTTGCACCTTTATTCATTAAATATTTAACCAATTCCGGCTGTGAATTCACTATAGCGATCTCTAATGGAGAAGCGGTTAATGTTTCATTCTCGTTATTCAACAATGAAGGATCTTTTTTAAGGGCAGACTCAACCATATTTACATTTCCTGTTTTTACATAATCAAGGAATTTTCCGTCTTCGAAAAAGGAAACTTCAATCACTGTAGTTTCACCTGGCTTGGCATTAATAGTAGTTCTGAAAGTTGATTTTTTATCATTAGCAAGAGCCTCTATCTTATTCTCTCCGGCTTTTAAAACTACATCTACAGGTGAATAAGCTTTTACAACAACACCTTTGGCTGCTCCGTTGATCTTAACACTACAATCCATATCTGCAGCAATTTTACCTTTAGCTGGTGCCTTTGAAGCAGCTGCCACAGGCTTCTTTGCCTGGGAAAACAACGTATTTGAAATTAAAACGAAAAAAAAGAGAAAGGAAAATTTAAGGATAGTATTTTTAAGATACATGTGTTTTACTTTTAAAATCGAGTTAAATATACTTTTTTATAGCTAAGCTGTTAATCTTAAATGCTAATTTTTTATGATTTTTTTTTAACCCTTAGCATAAAACATGCCGATATCAATACTTTACTAACTTTGTTCCCATTCACATGGCAAATCTTGTTAAAGAAAATATCAGAATTTCGCTTAAAGCGATCAGCAGTCAAAAACTGAGAACGGCTTTAACAATGCTTATTATTTCCATCGGGATTTTATCGCTTGTGGGAACACTCACCGCAATTGATGCTATCAAAGCAGCCATCAACAGCAACTTTACCAGAATGGGTGCCAATACTTTTACTATCCGGAATAAAAACATGACCGTTAAGATCGGTAACCGCGGCAGAGGCCCTAAGGGTTATCGTCAGATCACTTATGATCAGGCGATCAGATTTAGCAAAGAATATGAATTTCCGGCTTTCCCATCCGTTTCAACAATGGCTTCGGGAAATGCAACAATCAAATATGCCTCAAAAAAGACAGACCCAAACATTCGGGTTTTTGGAGGAGATGCAAATTATCTTACAACTTCCGGATATGAAATGGATCGCGGAAGAAATTTTTCAGGACAGGAAGTTGAATACGGAACCCATGTTGTGATCCTGGGGAAAGAAGTTTCTGAAAAACTCTTCGGAAAAAAGACCGATCCACTCGACCAGATAATTTCAATTGGAAGCGGAAAATATAAAGTGATAGGTTTACTTAAATCCAAAGGCAGCAGCATGGGAATGGGTGGTGATAAAGTTTGCATCATTCCTTTGAACAACGTTCGTCAATATTTTTCAAGACCAAATATGTCGTTTACCATAAACGTAATGGCGAACACACCTCAGCAAATGGAAGCTGCTATAAGTGAAGCGACCGGGAGATTCAGAATAATAAGAAACTTACACGCAGGGATGGAAGATGATTTTGAAATCACGAAAAGTGATAATCTTGCAAACCTCCTGATTGAAAACACACAAAAAGTAACAGCAGGTGCAACATTCATTGGCATCATTACACTGCTGGGAGCCGCGATAGGACTAATGAATATAATGTTAGTATCGGTTAGCGAAAGAACGAGAGAGATAGGGATCAGGAAAGCTGTTGGAGCAAATCATAAAACGATCCGTAACCAATTTCTTGTTGAAGCAATTGTTATCTGCCAGCTTGGAGGCCTTTTAGGAATTATTCTTTCTATTATTATGGGAAATGTTTTTTCTTTTTTTGTTCTGGAAGGCAGCTTTATAATGCCTTGGGCATGGACCATCCTTGGCTTTACTATTTGTATGGTTGTTGGATTGATATCAGGATTGTATCCTGCTGTGAAGGCTTCTCGATTAGATCCTATTGAGTCGTTGAGATTTGAATAGCGGTGGAATTGTGGGTGAGAAATCATCCTGAACTTGTTTCAGGATCCGAGTGCAGATTCTGAAACAAGTTCAGAATGACCTGCGTACTTCCTATAAAAATATTACTCCCTGTTCTTACTATCAATAATGATCGTCACTGGCCCATGATTTAATAATTCCACTTTCATATCCGCACCAAACTCTCCGGTTTGAATTTCTTTACCAAGATCAAGTTGAAGACGCTGAACCATTTTTTCGTACATCGGAATCGCAATATCTGGTTTGGCTGCTTTGATATACGAAGGACGATTTCCTTTTTTTGTGGAAGCGTGCAATGTAAACTGAGAAACTAAAAGGATTTCTGCATTGATATCTTTTACTGACAAATTCATCACTTCGGACTCATCATTAAATATCCGGAGATTAATGATCTTTAAACTCAGCCATTCAATGTCTTCCGCGTTATCGGCATTCTCAATGCCAAGCAATATCAATAAACCATTATTGATCTTACTTTTTACAATATTATTTATTGTAACAGAAGCATATTGAACTCTTTGAATTACTGCTTTCATTATTACTGATAAGTGATCTCCAGCTCTTCACCATTAATGATTCCGAGATAGCTGCTGTATCTCGACACAGCGATATCACCACTTTCAACGGCAGCAATCACAGCGCATTTAGGTTCATTTACATGAAGGCAATTATTGAATTTGCAATTACTTTTCACTGCAAACATCTCAGGAAAATAACCTGCTATCTCTTCTTTTTCCATATCTACAAGACCAAGTTCCTTAATCCCCGGAGTGTCTACAATAAAGCCTCCGTAACTTAAAGGATGCATTTCAGCAAAAGTAGTAGTGTGTTTTCCTTTAAAATGTGCATCAGAGATCTCACCGACTTTAAGATCGAGGCGGGAATCCAATGCATTCACCAGGGTTGACTTACCAACACCGGAATGCCCTGCCACTAATGAAACCTTATCCTTCGTCAATGTTTTCAAAACTTCAATATCGCTTTTATTCGTTGCGGAAACCTTGTAGCATGTATATCCTATCTTCTCATAAATGGAAACAAAATCATTTAATGAATTCATAAGATCTTTATCATCTTCAAAAAGATCCATCTTGTTGAAAACAAGGACCGCAGGAATCCGGTATGCTTCAGCGGTGAGCAGAAAACGATCTATAAATCCCGCGGATGTCCTTGGAAAAGCAAGCGTGGCGACTAATATAGCCTGGTCAAGGTTAGCCGCAAGTATATGAGATTGTTTAGATAGATTAATGGATTTACGAATAATGTAATTTTTACGATCCTCTATTTTATGGATCATTCCATTGCCTTCACTATTCACTTCGAATTCCACCCTATCACCAACAGCAATCGGATTTGTAGTTTTGATCCCTTTTATACGGAACAGTCCTTTTATTCTGCATTCAATGATACTGCCATTATCAGCTAACACAGTATACCAGCTTCCCGTTGATTTTATTACTACACCGTTCATAACAATTAACACATTTAGAATAACAAATTTATCAAAAAGAATTAGCTTTGTAGTAAGTTAAATAAGGAATCGGGGAATTAGTTAATTAAGGCTTACCCTATTCAACCCATTCAACTTAATTAACTCAATCAACCACACAAAATGTCAATAATTGTAAATAACATCACTAAAATATATGGTGAGCAGAAAGCGCTGGACTCTGTTTCATTTGAAGTAAGCGAAGGCGAAATTGTTGGATTCCTTGGACCAAACGGAGCAGGTAAATCTACGATGATGAAGATCCTTACATGCTTCATCCCGCAAACTTCGGGAACAGCAAGTGTTTGCGGGTTTGATGTTGCGGAACAAAATCTGGAGGTTCGCAGACAGGTTGGCTATCTTCCTGAACATAATCCATTGTACCTGGAGATGTATGTAAAAGAATATCTTGAGTTTATTGCCGGATTGCATCACATTCAAAACGTAAAAGAACGGATCTCTGAAATGATCGAAGTTACCGGTTTACAGATCGAACAGAAAAAAAAGATAGGTGCTTTATCCAAAGGTTATCGTCAGCGTGTGGGTCTTGCGCAGGCACTTATACATGATCCAAAGGTTTTGATCCTTGATGAACCTACAACAGGACTTGATCCAAATCAGCTGGAAGAGATACGCAATCTTATCATCAATGTAGGCAAGAAAAAAACGGTAATGCTTTCAACTCATATTATGCAGGAAGTGGAGGCCATGTGTGACAGAGTGATCATAGTAAACAAAGGAGTAATCGTAGCAAATAACGATACTAAAACGCTCCGTAAAACTCAGCTTGAAAATAAATATATTATTGTTGTTGAGTTTGACAAAACAACCAGCAAAACATCTTTAAAAACAATAAATCATGTAACTGATGCGGTGAATATAAAAGACAATTTATGGCAGCTGGAGGTAACAGGTGAAAAAGACATCCGTCCCGATGTTTTTCAATATGCGGTTCAGAACAACCTGGCGGTTCTGACACTCAACAAAGAAGAACAAAAGCTTGAAGATGTATTTAAAAAACTAACCAAATAATATAGTCTGAATTCTTTATGAAACATTTCACTACTCTCCTATTCATTATTATAATAATTACAATAGCCTGCAACAGTTCTAATCAGCATTTAAACACTGCTCCGATAGAAGATCCAATCACTTCTCATATAGATTCTTCTATCGCCCCTCAGGAGAATTTCTTTTTATATGCAAATAACGGCTGGTTCAAAACTCATCCTATTCCATCATCAGAAAGCAGCAACGGAATTTTCCGAACAATCCAGGATACTATTAATGAAGCAATAAAGCGCATTTGTGAATCTTCAGCCGCTGATACAAAAGCTGAAAAAGGAAGCAATAAGCAAAAGATCGGAGACTTTTATTTCAGCGGAATGGATACATCCGTAATTGAAAAGAAAGGCATTCAACCTCTTAATGATGAACTCACAAAAATAGATGCTGTTTCTAACTTAAAAGAATTACTTGATGCAGCAGCCCGTTTACAAACCCTGCAGACTGGTTGCCTTTTTAGATTCAATGTTAGTAAGGATGAAAAGAACAGTTCAAAATATGTGGTTGCTTTAGGGCAAACATCCTTAGGACTTCCTGAGCGGGATTATTATTTCAATACTGATTCGCGGACTTCTGAGATAAGGAAAGAATATGTGAAATACATCAGCACACAATTTCAAAATACCGGAATGCCTGTTGCAGAAGCACAGAAAAACAGCACCAATATTATGGCGATTGAAACTGCCCTGGCTAAAGCAAGCCGAAAGATGGAGGACCTTCGCGACCCATACAAGAATTATAATAAAATGACTGTTGCCTCATTAAACAAGATCACACCTTCAATAGACTGGGTTAATATGCTATCGAACCTTGGGTTGAAAAATGTAGATTCTGTTGTTGTTGGCCAGCCGGAATTTTTTGCTGCATTGGAAAAAGAGCTTAAGAGAATAAACCTGAATGAATGGAAAGTTTATCTGAAATGGAACCTTATCGACAGCTACTCTCAGTTCATGAATAAAAAGATGGCAGATGCCAACTTCCATTTTTATGCAACCGTGCTGGAAGGTGTTAAAGAGCAAAAGCCCCGTTGGAAAAAAATTGTTGAGAATACCGATGGTTATCTTGGAGACTTGCTCGGGCAGATATATGTGAAAGAATATCTCCCTCAAGGAACAAAAGAAAAACTTCTGGAGATCGGGAATAATATTCGTGATGTGTTTGCTGAACATATCAAACAGCTTGACTGGATGAGTGCTCCCACAAAAGAAAAAGCATTAAGCAAGCTTAACAAGATCGTGATGAAGGTTGGTTACCCCGACAAATGGAAAGACATGAGCTCGCTTGAAATATCACGTGACAGCTATGTTCAGAATGTAATCAGCATCAACAAATGGAATTATCTTTTCAATATAAACAAGTATGGTAAGCCGGTGGATAAATCCGAATGGTCAATGTATCCGCAGACTTACAATGCGTATTATGATCCTGCAAACAATGAGATCTGCGTGCCTGCATGCAACATCATAGTTCCGGGATTTGAGGGCAGAATGCCTGATGATGCTGTTTTATATGGCATTATAGGAGGCTCAACTTTTGGCCATGAGATCACTCATGGTTTTGATGACCAGGGAAGCTTGTATGACGAAAACGGGAATTTACGTGACTGGTGGACTAAAGAAGACAGAGAGAAATTTATTGCGAAAACCAAACTGATCGTTGAACAATTCAACAACTATGTAGTTCTGGATAGTCTACATCTGAAAGGTGAAAATACACAGGGAGAGAATATCGCAGATCTTGGAGGAGTGATCATGGGATTGGAAGCATTTCACAAAACAGAACAAGGAAAATCAAAAGAGCTTATTAATGGATATACCCCTGACCAGCGCTATTTTCTAGCGTATGCCTATGCATGGATGGTGAATAAAACAGATGCATCACTTGCTAAACAGGTTATGAGCAATGAGCATGCGCCTTCTGAATTTCGTATAAACGGTCCGCTTTCGGATATTGATGCATTTTATAAAGCCTTTAATATCAAAGAAGGAGATAGAATGTATCGACCGGATAGTTTGAGGGTGAGGATCTGGTAGGGAAGAATCACTTATCCAGAGCGTGTCCCCTTCTGCGGGATGCGCTCTAACCAACATGAAGACAATCTTACCCCTTTAACATTCTCAAGTCCAATCTCGCCTAAAGAATTGATGCTTTATATCACATTCTTTAACTACTTCAAACATTGCTGATAACAGTTAATAAAAAGATTTCCCACGAATTTCTCTATTACCCAATTAATTGTATTTTAGCGCTCGTTAAAAAAATTACACAAACGTTTCTTAAACCAAAACAAAATTCATGGGATATTTATTTACATCCGAATCTGTATCTGAAGGACATCCGGATAAAGTTGCTGATCAGATTTCAGACGCCTTAATTGATAACTTTTTAGCTTTCGACCCTCAGTCGAAGGTTGCTTGTGAAACACTTGTAACAACGGGACAGGTTGTTCTTGCGGGAGAAGTTAAATCTAAAGCATATCTTGATGTTCAGACTATCGCCCGTGATGTGATCAAAAAAATTGGCTACACAAAAAGCGAATACATGTTCGAAGCAAATTCATGCGGTGTATTTTCTGCTATCCATGAACAATCATCTGATATTAACCAGGGAGTTGATAAAAAGAAAAAAGAAGAACAAGGTGCCGGTGACCAGGGAATGATGTTTGGTTATGCAACAAATGAAACTGCGAACTACATGCCTTTGGCTCTTGATCTTGCTCATGGAATTTTAATTGAACTTGCTGCATTAAGAAGAGAAGACAAGCAAATTAAATATCTTCGTCCGGATGCAAAATCACAGGTGACTTTAGAATACGATGATAACAATAACCCAGTTCGTATTGATTCAATTGTTGTTTCAACACAACACGATGATTTTGATGAAGAAAGAAAAATGCTTGATAAGATCAAAAAAGATATCATCAGCATTCTTATTCCAAGAGTAAAAAAGAACTATCCGAAATACGCTCACTTATTTAACAATAAGATCAATTATCACATTAATCCTACTGGGAAGTTTGTAATAGGCGGACCTCATGGTGATACAGGTTTAACCGGCCGTAAGATCATCGTTGATACTTATGGTGGGAAAGGTGCTCACGGTGGTGGAGCATTTTCAGGAAAAGATCCTTCGAAAGTAGATCGTTCCGCTGCTTATGCAACTCGTCATATTGCTAAAAACCTTGTTGCTGCTGGTGTTTGTACAGAAGTGCTTGTTCAGGTTTCTTATGCAATCGGTGTTGCACAGCCAATGGGAATCTATATCAATACGTACGGTTCTTCCAAAGTTAAGATGACCGATGGACAAATCGCAAAGATCGTTGAAGGCGTATTTGACATGCGTCCTTACTTCATTGAGCAGCGTTTGAAATTACGTAACCCGATTTACAGTGAAACTGCAGCTTACGGACATATGGGACGTAAATCAGAAACCGTAACTAAAATCTTCAGATCTCCTGATGGAAAAGAGAAAAAAGTAAAAGTTGAACTTTTCACCTGGGAAAAACTAGATTATGTTGCTAAAGTAAAAACAGCATTTAAATTAAAATAATCAAAAAGCCCTTCTCAAAAAGAAGGGCTTTTTTTTAAATATGAATAGCATGCCTTCAACAATGAAAACATTCAGATTAATCGCCCTGCTGGAAGGAGTATCTTTTTTAGTGCTTTTATTCATCGCCATGCCTTTAAAATACATGATGAATATGCCAATGCCTGTTAAAATCACAGGAATGGCGCATGGTTTATTATTCACCGCATTTGTAGTTTTGCTTGCCATTGTTCACTTTCAGAGAAAATGGCCTATTCAAAGAAGTGTTATCGCTCTGCTGGCTTCATTCCTTCCTTTCGGAACATTTGTGCTGGATGCAAAAGTATTAAAGCACGAAAAAGATTAAAAAAGAAACAAGCTTGAAATCATCTTCAATTAGTAATTTCTACTTCCCTCTAGATCATTTCTATTAATTGTTTTAGAGCATCAACTACTCTCAATCCCTTAAGAAAGTCTTTATTATTCTTAAGAAACGCCATGAAAAAGCACTATGGCGTTTTTTATTGATTTCAAAATTATTGGTGCAACCATACCTCGCTTTTTTTCATCTTATAATCACGATTGAATATTAATCTAAAACGGATAAACATGAAACAAACCTTACTTCTATTTCTTGGACTTGCATTTCCTGTTTCGATCTTCGCTCAGAATACAGTAAATGTAACTTCTGCACAATATGCTGGTCACAAACAAAATGGAACACTCGATCAATCTGTTCATTATGTTATAACGGATCCGGTGAGTTTCACTCCAACAAAATATGTAGATCAAAACCGTACACCCAGCTCAATCTGCAGCTGCTTAATTCCGTTAGACAGCACATTTATGCTTGCAATGGCTCCTAATGATGACGGAAGCTCTAATCTTATAAACATCCCATTCATTTTTACTTTTTACGGGATTTCTTATAACAGTCTTTTTATCAATAATAACGGAAATATTTCTTTCACATCACCTTACAGTACATTTAACGCAAATCCTTTTCCTGATGCTGCTTATAATATGATCGCGCCTTTCTGGGGTGATGTGGATACCCGTGACTCTGCAACGTGGGGAACAAGCGGAAGTATAGGAAATGTATATTACAAGATCACTCCTTCCGCGATGATCGTTAAATGGGAGTCAGTTGGTTACTATTATATGCATGGAGATAAACTTAATACTTTCCAATTGATCATTACTAATGGAGCTGATACCTTGTTACCTGCAGGAACAAACGTAGGTTTCTGCTATGGTGATATGCAATGGACCACAGGAGATGCTTCCAGTGGAATGATGGGATTTGGTGGCATTCCAGCAACAGTCGGAAATAATATCGGAAACGGTATTGATTATTTCCAGGCAGGAACATTTAATCAGTCTGGAACAGCTTTTGACGGCCCTTACGCTTCATCTGATGGCATTGACTGGCTGGACAACCAGGCAATGTATTTCGATGCATCATTACCAGGTAATATGCCTCCTGTAATCATAAATAACAACATATGTGATACGATCGATGTTTTTACAGGCGACACATTACATACACCAATTTATGATTTCGCAAATTTTACACTTGCTGCAACAACACCTGAAATTAATCAGATCGTTAATGCAGTGATTGCGAGCAGTGATACTGATGCACTGACAGTAAATCAAACAATGAATACTGCAACATACAAACAATTTGATTGCACATTCTCTGTCATGGGATTATCACCGGGGCTTCATTATGTAACAATTACTGCTACAGACAATGGAACGCCTGCGCAAACTGCTTCGAGAACAATTGTTATACGCTCACATTTTGAAGCAAATACCGCTACAGGAATTTCAGAAAACAATGAAAATTTATTTTCTGTTTATCCAAATCCAAGCGATGGAACTATCATTATAAACTCTACAGGAGGAGCAGGTTCTCAGATTATCATTGCGAATGTGTTAGGCAAAATAGTATTGGCTCATAAACTTCAATCTGATTCTCAGTCAATCGATATAAATGATCTTCCTCAGGGAATTTATTTCGCAAGCATCATCAACGATGATGGAAAAAGCAAAACCATTAAGATCATAAAAAAATAAAAAGATTCGGTTACTCCCAACTAAGAAAGCGTCACAAATTTTGTGACGCTTTTTTTAGTTTGATTAAAATCTATAGATATCCGAATCGCTTAAGCTGCTGGTCATTATCCCGCCAGTCTTTATTGACTTTCACAAACAACTCAAGGAAAACCTGCTTTCCGAAAAATGCTTCCATATCTTTCCTGGCTTCAGTACCGACTTTTTTAAGCGCTTTTCCCTGATGCCCGATAATGATTCCTTTTTGTGAATCACGAACAACTAAAATTTCAGCGCGTATCTTTATAATAGTTTCTTCATCTTTGAAAGACTCAACAACCACTTCCACAGAATAAGGGATTTCTTTTTTATAATTTGTAAGGATTTTTTCACGGATAATCTCAGAGACGAAAAATTTTTCCGGCTTATCTGTCAATTGATCCTTATCATAAAATCCTGGTCCTTCCGGAAGATTTTCAATAATTCTGTCAAAAATATAATTCACATTAAATTTCTCTAAAGCAGAAACCGGGATCACCTCAGAATTTGGGACTTCATTTTTCCAATAATTGACTTTTTCTTCCAGCTTTTCCTGAGTTGCAAGATCTATTTTATTGATCAGAAGCAGAACTTTGGCCTTAGCATGCTTGATCTTATGCAGAATATGCTCTTCTATCTTAATATCTTCATAGATATCAGTCACGAATAAGATCACATCCGCATCAGTAAGGGCGGTGTGGACAAATTCCATCATTGACTCCTGAAGTTTATAATTAGGCTTTAAAACTCCCGGAGTATCCGAATAAACGATCTGAAAATCTTCCCCATTCACAATACCCATGATGCGATGGCGGGTTGTTTGAGCTTTAGAGGTAATGATAGAAAGCCTTTCACCTACTAAAACATTCATAAGTGTAGATTTTCCAACATTTGGACTACCTATAATATTCACAAAACCAGCC
>JAJTCJ010000088.1 GCA_021323165.1 Bacteroidota bacterium
GGAGTTCAAAAAGGCACAGACAGTTACGGTAATACAGTTGCTGATGGAACATATTATTACTTCATAGAATTCGAAGGAAGTGATAAAGTCTATAAAGGTGCGATCACCGTATTAAGACAGGCTAAATAAAAATATTACAAAATAAGAAAACCAACATCCTATGAGGAAATTTAATATAACAGCCGCAATCCTTTTGGTAACTGCTTCAGCATTTGCTCAGCAGATCCCATTCAGCAGCCAGTATTATACCAATATGTTTGTCACTAATCCTGCATTTACAGGAACAGGAGACGAGAATCCACGTGCTTTTCTCACACACCGTTCTCAATGGATCGGAGTAGCCAGGTGGACCGCAAACAAGCTATTTAACCATTGATGGGCCTATAGAGGCAAAGAATATCGGTCTTGGTTTAAAGCTTTATTCTGATGTTACTGATATCACTTCAAGAATGGGTGCTTTCGGAACTTATTCGTATAAGCTGAAGATCAATGATGACATGAATTTATTGTTTGGTATTGCAGTAGGCGTATTAAATAATAGTATTGATTTTTCAAAAGCAGTTGTGCGTGACGGCAATGATCCTTATTTATCAACTGAACGTCAGAGCAGAACTGTTTTCAGCGCTGATTTCGGATTAGGATATACCTGGAAAAAATTAGAAGTGGGTTTTGCAATGCCGCAGGTGATCGGAAATAAGATCAGATACAAAAACAATGCGGGTGAGAACAGCTATTATAATCTGGAGCGTTATTACCAGGGATCTGTTAAATATGTATTCGATGTAGTGAAGGAAAAAGAGATCACTGCTTATCCATTGATCTTTGTCAGCGGTGCAAAAGGAGTTCCTTTTCAATATGATGTTAATGCCGTTCTGGACTGGAAGAAAATGGGTTGGGTCGGAGTAACCTACCATAGTGATTATGCGGTAGCGGCAAGTATCGGAGTTCGTTACAAGAATTTAAGTGTTGGTTATGCTTATGATTTCGGAATTGGGAAAATCAGTAAATACACCGGATCATCTTCTGAATTCTTATTGAGTTATACTTTTGGCGGAGGCGGAAGCAGATCCTCAATGCCTGAACCAATAGTTACTAAAACAGAAAGCAAGGATTCGGTAAATGATATGATGTTCGCGAAACTAAAAGCGCAGGCTGACAGTAATGCTGCTCAAATGGAGCGTTTAAAAGCTGAGATGCAGAAGTTGAAAAACGGAGGAGAAAATTCTAATACTGAAAATCTGACTGAGAATTTAATGCGTACAGGTTTAAGTAACGATTTCGTTGATGAGAACGGAATGAGCATAAATGCCGGATATTATGTTGTTATCGGATCATTCAGTAATAAAGAGAACGCTAATAAGTTCAAAGAAGCAAATATTATCAAAGGTTACAATCAGACATCTGTGATCCAAAATCATAAAACAAAAGTATATTATGTTTATGTGGTAAAAGCGGCAGATCAGACAAGTGGTGAATTTGAGCAAAAGAAATATAAGAATGAATATCCTGACGTTTGGCTACAGAAACTGGAATAAAATATTTAATTGTTTAGAAAGCCCTTTGTACTTTTGTATAAAGGGCTTTTTATTTAAAAAAAAGAGATGAAAATATTTCTATCCGCGTTATCCGTTTTTCTTTCGTTAGATTGCTTTTCCCAAAATAGAGAAGCTGTTTCCGATAGTTTGTATGCGATTGAAACTATAGAACTAAAGGATTCCAGCATATTCCTTACCGAGATTAATAATGATGATATCGGGATGAAGTTGTTTTCAAATCCTGCCTACAAGAATACAACACTTCAATTGCGTTTAAGAGCCCCGCAGTTTCTCACTATTGATTTAATTGATGCGAATGGAATTGTAGTAAAGACAATTCTTTCCAAGCAATATAACGGACAGGATCCATCTATCTATATTGAAACTAGCGGATTGCCTGCAGGAGATTATCTTGTAAGAGTGCTTGCAGAAAGCGGTAATGTGATTGCCGCGAAAGTTTTAAAGGTGATGAGGTGAGCTTGATTTCTTCATCTTCTAACAGAACTAAGATCCCTACCTCGGATACTCAACCCGCACGTGATAAATATTCATCACTTTTTTCTTGAAGATCTTTTTCAGTGTATTGATGTCTTTAAAAGTAATATCAGCATTTACGAATTGATTCTGCTCTATCTGAGAATTGATGATCTTTTCTACCAAAGCATCAATCGTTTCTGCATCATATTTCTTTAAACTTCTAGAGGCGGCCTCAACCGAATCGGCCATCATTAAAACTGCTGTTTCTTTTGAGAAAGGGATTGGCCCTGGATAATGAAATTTTTCTTCATCGATCTGTTCTTCCGGAAATGCTTTTTTAAATGAACGGTAAAAATAAGCGGTCATGGTGGTACCATGATGTGTCCGGATAAAATCAATGATCTGCTCCGGTAAATTATTTTTCTTTGCGATCTCAATTCCTTTGATCACGTGGGATATGATTATCCCGGCACTTTCATCATAGCTCAGGTCTTCATGAGGATTCATTCCGTTAACCTGATTTTCGATGAAGTACATCGGCATTTCCATTTTGCCGATATCATGATAAAGGGCACCTGTTCTTACTAATAAAGAATTTCCTCCGATATTATAAATTGCTTCTTCAGCAAGATTAGCTACCTGCAGTGAATGCTGGAATGTTCCCGGAGCACGGGATGCAAGCTCACGTAAAAGTTTTCCGTTAGTATCCGATAACTCAAGCAATGAAACATCTGAAGTGAAACCAAAGATCTTTTCAAAAACAAAAATAAGCGGATATGAAAAAAGAGTAAGTAAGGCACTCACTCCGAACCATGCGAAATCGAACCAGGTAATTACATCATTACTTCCCTCCTGAATAATTGTTATCCCGATAAAGGAAACACTGTATGTAAGGAAGATCAATATTGCAGAAACGAAGATCTGTGAACGGTTACGCATGTTAACGATAGAGAAGATCGCCACCATACCACCAAGCAGCTGAATAAAAGCGAATTCAAATCGATTAGGCGCCATAAAAGAAATGATAAGCACCGTAACAATGTGAACGAACAATGCCACACGCGTATCATAAAATGCTCTGATAATAATGGGGAGTATACAGAAAGGAAGAATGTAAATGCTGAAGGATTGTGAGTTGATCGAGAAGTGTGCCATTACAACCTGCAGCACTACAAGGATCAGTATGAATGAAACTTTAGCATTGTCGGAATAAATATCCTTACGGAAAAATTTAAGAAAGGCAGCAAGTACGCTCAGGCAAATCGTTATTATGATGGCTTGTCCGAGTACAATGAACAAATAATTACCTGTACCGTTAGACTGTTCTTCGTATTCTATTTTAAGTGATTCAAGGATCTGGAACTTGTCTGCATCAATAATCTCACCTTTGGAAACTATTCGTTGATCTTTGAGAATAATATCGCGAGAAGGAGCAATATCGTTGATAGCCTGCTTTAAAACCTTTTCTGAAGTTTCCTTATCGTAAAAGATATTATGCGCAATGGAATTCTCAAGCAAGGGAAGTATTCTGTCGACATCCTGTATCTTTGATGCATAGAGCTGGTCTTCGATAAATTCATAGGCAGACTTCACTGTGTAAAAATCATTCAACTCATGCTCTTCTGCTATGTTTTCATTGAGAACAAATACAGTATAATCCAACGGTTTGTTTTCGAGAGCATCAACAGGCTCAATAATCCCTCTTTTGTAAATGCTGTCAATTAAGGCTTTCCCAAAGGATAAAGTTTTCTGGAGGAGATAATCAGAACTTTTTTTGTTCCAGCTGGCTTTAAGCGAATTAACAAATGCAGCTTCTTTATTTTTAGGAACAAGAGAATCGTATTTTAAATATGGCCTTGCATTCTTTATCACTTCTGATTTTTCGCTTACAAGCTCCTGCGCGGTTTTCTTAATGGCAAAGTCGAATGGTGCGATAAGATCCTCATGATACCAGGGCTTTCCTTTTAAATTCTGAAATTCATATTTGAATTTCCCTTGTTTAGGAAAAACATAGACCATTGTTCCAAGGGCGATCAAAAATAAAATTCCCCTGTAAATATCAGGATGACTATGGCGTATAACTGAAACTACTTTTTTCAAGATCTGCAATTTGCTATGCGAAAATAACTAAAATATTGCGTAATAAGCAGGTTCTGGTCAAAACCTTATTTTAAAGTGCTGTGTAAAGGAGTAGAGGATACCATTCTTTGAAATCAACCGAATATTGCGTAAATTTGCAGCCGGTATTTACACTAAACATTTCTAAACAAAAACAAATTACATAAATATGAAAGAAGTTTATATTATTTCCGCAGTGCGTACACCGATGGGTAGTTTTGGCGGTGCTTTGGCAGGAGTTTCTGCAACTAAATTAGGAGCTGCAGCTATTAAAGGTGCTTTAGCAAAAGCAGGAGTTGACGGAAAAGAAGTGCAGGAAGTTTATATGGGCAGTGTTTTACAGGCAAACCTTGGCCAGGCTCCGGCTCGCCAGGCTGCAATGTTCGCTGGCCTTCCAAATACGGTTCAATGTACGACAGTAAATAAAGTTTGTGCATCAGGTATGAAAGCGATCATGATCGGTGCTCAGAGCATTATGTGCGGTGATGCTGATGTTGTGGTTGCAGGCGGAATGGAAAACATGAGTGCTGTTCCTTTCTACAATGAGAACTTGCGCTGGGGAAGCAAATACGGTAATGTTACATTGATAGACGGTCTTGCAAAGGATGGTCTGACTGATGTTTACAATAACTATGCGATGGGAAATGCTGCAGATCTTTGTTCTAAAGAGTGCAATATCTCACGCGAGGATCAGGATGCTTTCGCGATAGAATCATATAAGCGTTCACAGGCAGCATGGGCTGCAGGTAAATTCAATGATGAGATTGTTCCGGTTGAGATCCCTCAGCGCAAAGGTGATCCGATCGTAATGAAAGAAGACGAAGAATATAAGAATGTTCGTTTTGATAAGATCCCTGAATTAAAAGGTGCATTTTCGAAAGAAGGAACTGCAACAGCTGCAAACTCTTCTACAATGAATGATGGTGCTGCTGCAGTAGTTTTAATGAGCAAAGAAAAAGCAGATAAACTAGGAGTTAAGCCATTAGCTATACTTCGCGGATATGCAGATGCTGAACATGCACCTGAATGGTTTACAACTGCACCTTCTGTGGCTGTTCCAAAAGCAGTTGCAAAAGCAGGAATGAAAATGGAAGACATACAGTACTTCGAATTGAATGAAGCATTTTCAACTGTAGGTTTAGTGAACATGCAGAAAATGAAACTGGATGCAAGTAAAGTAAATGTGAATGGCGGTGCGGTTTCTTTAGGACATCCTTTGGGTTGTTCAGGAGCACGTATCATCGTTACTCTTATAAATGTATTGAAGCAAAATAAAGCAAAGTTCGGTGCTGCCGGAATTTGTAACGGTGGTGGCGGTGCAAGTGCTGTTGTTGTTGAATTAGTTTAATTTTATTCACCACTAAGACGAAGTTCACTTAGTTTCACTAAGTCCACACTTTGTTTTAGTGGTGAAATTTTTTCTTTTATTTCTTAGTGTTCTTAGTGCCTTAGTGGTAAAAAAAATGAACTTCGGAATTTGTAATCTTAGTATTGTTCCCTGCCGGAAAGAAGCATCAGATCGAAGCGAGATGGTGACTCAGCTTTTGTTCGGGGATCATTTTGAGATTCTTGAAGTTTTAGGTAGTTGGTGCCGTATCAAAATTGCATATGACCATTACGAATGCTGGATTGATAAAAAGCAATTTCAGCCAATCGAACAGCATACTTTTGATATCCTTAATTCTTCTGAGATATTTTCAGCCAATGAGCTGATCACCGTAATTACACATAACAATACAAAGCAGCTTTTCCCTATCGCTATGGGAAGTACCTTGCCGAATTTTGATAACGGTGAATGTACAATTGAAAATCAAAGCTATTTATACGATGGAGCATTTATCAGCGGGCCGCTTCCTTTTACTAAAGGCGGTATCATGGACATTGCAATGATGTTTCTGAATGCACCTTATCTGTGGGGTGGAAAAACTCCATTCGGAATCGATTGTAGCGGATTTACCCAGATGGTTTATAAGCTTAACGGGGTCAAGCTTCCGCGTGATGCTTATCAACAAGCCGAGATAGGAGAAACATTGAGTTTTGTTGAGGAAGCTGAGGCAGGTGATCTCGCTTTTTTTGATAATGATGAAGGGAGGATTGTTCATGTGGGAATTGTAATGGACAACCATAAAATTATTCATGCTTCAGGGAAAGTTCGCATTGATGGCTTTGATCATCAGGGAATTTTCAATAATGATAAAAAAGATTATTCTCACCGTTTACGTTTGCTGAAACGTATTGTTTAATTAGAATTGGGAATTAGTTGATTAGTTAATTAGGAAATTGGTTATAGGCTGTGGAAAATTGCCTATGACAAAAAATTACCTACTACTTAATATCTGACAACAGAACAACCACCTACTGAAAAATTGCCTACTGAATATTTATCTTCACTTCCTCTCCTAGAAAATGCGGTTCTTTATGCAGGACATACAGATCGAGAACAGCTTTACATTTCGCGAAATACTCTCTTATACTTGTACGTATGCTATAGCTTGCAGGTACATCCTTTGTTGAAAATGCGAGAGCATTCATTTTATAATATTCAGCAATGAAAAGGGCCCTTTGATTATGAAATTCCTGAGAAATTATGATAATATCGGTCTGACCGAAGATCTTTAAACAACGCACAACAGAATCTAAGGTTCTGAATCCTGCAAAGTCAAGAGTTATGCAGCTGTCCGGAATTCCGCCATCCACAAGTGCATCATGCATATCGGTTGTTTCATCATAATAAGTTTTTGAATTATCACCGCTCACAATGATGTGTTTGATCTTTCCTGATTTAAACAAGAGAAGGGCAGACTCAATTCTGTATTTAAAGAATATGTTCGACTTGCCGTATCGGTTAAGCTTACTTGTGCCTAATACAAGTCCAACTGTTCTTGCTTCAATTTTTGCAGCATCATTGAAGATCCGGGATTTGGTGCTTCGGATGATCCATAAGTTGCAGGAGATGAGAACAATAATTACTATCAATAAGAAAGCAGCAACGAATTTGAAAAGAATGCGGGAATGCCTTTTGAAGAAGTTTTGTTTATCCGACATTCTGTTTTTTTGGAAAAATTAGAGATGCTAATATACTTATCAGGATTATTGACGCAATGATGATCAATGAATGTCCTGTTTTAAATCCAATGTCTTTCAGGTATTCACTAATAAGCATTTTTACTCCGATAAATAATAATAATGCTGATAAGCCTACTTTGAAATAATGGAACTTGTCGATGCTTCCTAACAACAGGAAAAACATTGAGCGTAAGCCCAGTATCGCAAAAATATTTGAAAAGAAAACAATGTAAGGATCCTGGGTAACAGCAAATATTGCCGGAATAGAATCCACAGCAAAAACAAGATCAGTGAATTCTATGATCAATAAAACAACAAAGAGCGGAGTGATCATACGCTTGCCATTGATCTTGATGAAAAATTTATTGCCTTCGAATTGATTATGAACAGCAAAGTATTTTGTTGCCAGCTTAACAATTGCATGTTGTTCAGGATTGATCTCATCTTTTTCTTCCCGTGTGAGGAACATACGGATCGCTGTGTAGATCAGGAATGCCGCAAAGATGTAAATGATCCAATGGAATTTCGCAATAAGGACTGCTCCAATAAAAATGAATAAGAAGCGGAAAACAATTGCTCCTATGATTCCCCAGAAAAGTACTCTGTGATAAAACCTTTTTTCTACGTGAAATGCTGAAAGAATAAGGATCATGACAAAAATATTATCAACTGATAATGATAGCTCAATCACATATCCCGTAAGGTATTCAAGTGAAAGAACTTTTTGGTAATTATCTATGCTGGCTTCAAAATCACCATGGATGATCTCAAAGGGCTGCTTGTATTTGATTGCAATGGATTGAAGTTCCTCCATTGAAGTAATTCCATGGATCTTGTCACCGAAAAAATTCAGCTGAGCATAAAACCCAAGTGCAAGCATTACCCAAACAACAGTCCAGGCAGAAGCTTCACGTGTAGAAACAATGTGTTCACGTTTGTGGAAAATATCAAGATCCAGTGCAAGCATTATTGCAATGAAAACAAGAAATCCACCAAAAAAAATAAGCTCATGTAAATTCATGCTGATACTTTAACTTATAAATTAAAATAGCAATTCTATAAGGACAAAAACAGAAAACACAACACTTGCTATTCCATTTGTGGTGAAAAAAGCAAGGTTTACTTTACTAAGATCAGTGGGCTTTACAAGTAAATGCTGATAAATAAGTAATCCGCAGAATACGCAAACTCCAACCCAATACCATAGATCGAAATGTGCAAAAAATCCCGCATAGATCACAAAAAATGCACTGAATAAATGCAGCATAACAGATAAAAGCAAGGCTCCTTTTTTTCCGAGATAAACTGGAATAGAGTGAAGATCTTTTGAGCGGTCGAATTCTTCATCCTGCAGCGCATAGATAATATCAAAACCGCTAACCCAAAATAAAACTGCAAAAGAAAAGAACAGTGGAAGCCATGCAAATTCACCCGTAACAGCAAGATAAGCGCCTATTGGAGCAAGTGCTAATCCTATTCCAAGTATCAAATGACAAAGTGCCGTGAATCGTTTGGTGAGGCTGTATCCCAAAACAACTAACAGAGCAACCGGGGATAAATAAAAACAAAGAGGGTTGATAAAATAGGTGCAAAGAATAAATAAAACACTGTTTATGATAACAAATGTTAATGCGGAAGCCGGTCTGACAATTCCTGCAGGGATCTCGCGAATAGCTGTCCGGGCATTTTCTATATCAATTGATCGGTCAATGTATCTGTTAAAAGCCATGGCAGCGCTTCTTGCGAAGATCATACAAAGAATTATAAGTCCGAACAGTTTAAAACTGAATTCTGCTTCAGTATATGTGATTGCAAGAAAATAGCCTATAATAGCAAATGGTAATGCAAAAACCGTATGACTGAATTTTACAAGAGATAAATAATTATTAATGGTTTTTGTCGGCACAGCATCAGAATATTAATGGTTCATTTTGCTCATGATCATAATGGTTAGCATAAATAAAATAGGAATAGAACTTAGGATCATTCCAAGAACACCTGCCGTAAATTTTTTTTGATTGACCTCATTTCTTGTATCAATAAAAACATAAATAGATGAAGTTACCATACCTAAGAATCCAGCAAGAATTGCGTAGAACACACCAAAGCTTAAAGGTATCACACAAAGTAAGGCAGCAAGAATTCCTAATCCTACACAAACGTATCCAAGCACAGTAAGTTTTTTCTTCAATTTTTTTATTTTAAAATAATCCTTCGACTTTAAATACATTACAAAATTACCAATTTTTCCGCAGATACAGGTATTCCGTTAATAGTCAGATTCCAGAAATAAATGCCTGGTAAAAGTAATGTGTTTACCTTGGTTTGGCTATGAGAGATGTGGATAGTTTTGATCAGTTGTCCTAAAGAATTATAAATGGTAAGTTCATTTTTAGAGTTCTGATCCATTCCTGAAATGTCGATGCTGATATCGCTCCCTGAATTGTTTGGATTAGGATAGATCTTAAATCCAAGATCATTTTGCTTTTCATCTATTCCGGTGAGTGAGCAGGTCAATGCTCCAAAAGCATTCACTTTTCCATATCCCCAGTAATTATCAGGTAATGCTGTTCCTGTAAATGAATCTCGGATCGGGCAGTCGATGATCGCATTCTTAACATCCATTGCGGTTGCTGTCGGATTTTTCTGTAAGTACAAAGCCGCTATACCAGCAACACTCGGGCTCGAATGAGAAGTTCCTCCATTTCTTACATGATAACCTCCAAGAGCTAATGCATCGGGATAATTGGCGATAATATCAGGAGCAATAGAAAGTAAAACAGCTGCTACTGTATTGTCGCCCGGTGAAGCAATATCCGGTTTGATGCGGCCGTCACGAGTTGGACCTGCACTGGAAGTTATGTGGCGCACACCAGGGTTGGATGCTGTGTTAATACAAACATTATTATTATAATCGATGTAAGTTTTCCGGTTAGTGTAATTGGCAACAGCCACAACATTATCAAGGCATTGAAAGCTGCTTACTGTTGTTTTGTTTTTATCAGGGAACTTATAGTGAATGCTGTCACTCATTTCAGCAGCAGATGGTATTGAACCGTTGTGGAGATCAAAGCTCCAGGCATCGAAATGGCCGCTGCCCGTTGTCATCAATCTCCATTTGTAAGAAGTGGAATCCGGATAGATCAGGAATTCCATCGAATACGTACCATTAATAATGTCACCATAGCTCAAAATTCGCCCGATACGATTCCCATTGTTATACAAAGTATCTGATATTACAATGCCTAAATGAGAACTAATGTCTGAGAAAGGAATATTTCCACGAAAAGAATAAGGACTGATCTGATCAGCACCAATTGCGAATTCTACATTTCGGAAATCAGCTGTATCTGCCCAAAGCTGTATATATGCAGGCTGACTACCGCCATAATTAATAAAAGTAAAGTTGGTGTCAGTCGTAACAGTGTTCTCTAAATGGTAAGCAATATCACCTGCGTTTCCTGCTGCAGCCACAAACGCACGCCCTGTCTGAGAATTGATCATATTGCTGATCAGCTGTGCCTGAAGATCCTGACCGTCATGCGACCCATAATAATCTCCAAGACTTGCATTTATCACACAGGGTTTTCCCATGGCCTGGGCTTTTGCATAAATGTAATCAGCAGCATCACTAATAAGAGTAGGAGAGGTGCTGTTAAAGTCCATTGCAACAACAATAATATCAGCTTGAGGTGCAACGCCTTTATAAGTTCCTGTTGCAAGTCCGTTCCCTACAGCAATTCCTGCTACATGAGTCCCGTGCCCGGAATAAGCTATATCCGTGTGTGCAGTTGCTAGGCCACTATCTATCTGCAGATTATTCCATTCCTGTCCGTAATTATATGGCATTGGAGTATTAGCTGCTGAAGGAAGGGATTGATCCCAGAGAAAATCTATCCGACTGTTACCAAGGCTGTCCTGGAAATCAGGGTGAGTAAAATCAATTCCTGTATCTATTATTCCGATCACAATTCCAGTTCCGTCATATCCTTGCGGCAGCGGTGCAGCTCCTGAATGCACCTGAACCGTATTTGTCTGGATCAGCATTGTGTCGCTCAAAGGCTGATTATGCGGTGTATAGGCCTCAATACGTTGAATTAAAGGATTGTTAATAAATGATTTTACTGAGGAAACAGGAATACTGGCAGTGGAAATATTTTCGGACGAATAACGAAATATCCCTTGATTAACAAGACATAACTGCTTTACTGTTTCAACATCTCCCTTTATGAAAACGTTAATTTTCTGAGAGGAATTAGGAGATTCTTTTATTCTTCTTGCCAGATCGAAATTGATCTTACTCTGCCCGTAAACAATTGAATTAACAAGTAAAAGAGCAAGGAGTAGTATTTTCTTCATGTGTAAAGATATATTTACGAAATTTACGAGAAATACATAAAACTACATCTCTTGCCCAAATGGTAAAGAATACGGCATTGGAATTCCCGGATAACAAAGCCTTGCATATCAATGGTCAATATTACAGTTACTCTGAACTTTTTAAAATTGTTAATTCAGTTTATAATAAAATACCAAAGGAAAAGGTATTTGACCGCATTGGAATTTACTGTAATAATGATGTTCTTACTTATGCGTCAATTTTAGCAGTGAACTTTTATGGTGCTGCTTATGTGCCTCTGAATAATAAATATCCTTCTCAGCGAAATCAACGAATAGCTGATGAATCAGGGATTCAGCTAATCTTGTCATCTTCATCAGAAATTAAAATAATATCAGAAAAGTTTGAAATTGTAAGCACTGCAGAGTCAAAGGATATTGGTAATTCTAAGATCATACAAAGATCTTTTCAAGACGTAAGCTATATACTGTTTACCTCAGGATCTACAGGAAAGCCGAAAGGTGTGCCTGTAACACATTCCAATGTCAGTGCTTTCTTTGATCATTTTTTTAAAAACTATGATTTTAATAGTAGTGATAAATTTCTCCAGACTTACGAGTTGACATTTGATGTTTCTGTGTTTTCTTTTTTTATGTCTTTAATGGTTGGAGCATGCTGCTACATTCTTCCCAATGAAGGTTCAAAGCCTGTAAAGATCGCTGAATGGCTGCAGAAAAAACATATTACTGTTGTGAGTATGGTTCCGGGTGTATTGCATTATCTTGAAAAATATTTACCTGAGATAAAACTGCCGTTTTTACGATTCAGCTTTTTTTCAGGAGACGCGTTATACTACCATCATGCAATTAAATGGCAGGAATGTTTGCCAAATGGCAAGATCCATAATTTTTATGGCCCTACAGAAACTACGATCGTCTGCACCAGCTATGCTTTTGATGCTCTTAAAAGTAAGAACGAAAGTGTAAATAATATTGTCGCTTTAGGAAAAGCATTTAAGGGAATGGAATTTATAATTGTGGATGAGGATCTGAAGGAATGTTCAAAAGGAGAATTATGTTTTTCAGGAGACCAGGTTATTCCTGCATATCTGAACAATTCGAATGAAAATAAATTCTTTAATTATGAAGGTAAACGTTATTACCGGACAGGTGATGTTGCATCTTTGAACATGAATGGTGATCTGGTTTTTCATGGACGAACTGACAGTCAGGTTAAGATCAACGGTTACAGAGTTGAATTGATGGAAATTGAAAATGCAATCAATAAAATAACCGGAATAAAAACGATCGTATTGTGCAGGAAAGAAAAAGGAGTCAATCAACTTGTTGCTTGTATTGAAAATGATTCATGTCAGGAAGAGCTTATTAAACAGAAATTATCTGAACAGCTGCCTGAATATATGATCCCGGTTAAATTTATTCACACTGCTTCTTTTCCTTTAAACGAGAATGGTAAGATAGATAAACAGGCATTGATTAATGCTTATATTTGATCAGGTGGCAATTATGACAATCGATAAATTACAGGAAGTTTTTCGGAAAGTGTTTGACAAGAATGACCTTGTAATATCCGCAGATACATCAGCTAAGGATATCAAGAGTTGGGATTCACTCACTCATCTAGAACTGATTGCTTCAGTAGAAGAAACATTTAATGTTAAGTTCAGCTTCTCAGAAGTCATGCAATTCAACACTGTTGGTGATATGATCCGAACAATTGAAAAGAATACCGGCAATAAATAGTTTAAGAACTAAAGATGAATTTTAATTCCCCTGAGTTTTTACTTTTCCTTTTAGGTGTTGTTGCAGTCAACTATTTTCTGCCTCAGCGTTTCCGATCCATTTTTTTGCTTATTGCGAGTGCGGTTTTTATAGGGTATTATAATTTTGAATCCCTTCTGACTGTCCTGATCTCTTCTGCATTTAATTTTTACATTTCCAGGAAAGTTTCGGGTAACAGACTTCTTTATATATCCGGTGTAATTCTTAACTCGTATGCCATTATCATGTTTAATTATTTCTTTGCTGCAAAGCATGGATTTCATTTTTCATATACAGTCATCACATTTAACATCAACAGTTTTATAATTGCTCTTGGACTTTCGTTTTATTCTCTTCAGAATATTTCATATTTAACAGAAGTCTACTTTAAGCGCTGGCAGCCGGAGTCCTCGATCAAGAACTATGTTCTTTATAATACTTTCTTTCCAAGGATCATGAGTGGACCGGTTATGACACCGGGAGAATTTTTGCTTCAGATCGACAGAAACATTATCAGCAGTGATAAACTGATCTCAGGTTTTAATCGCTTTCTTTTGGGTCTGTTAAAAAAAATGGTGATCGCGGACCGCCTTGCTCCGGCTGTACATTCCGTTTTTGATTTTGGAGATACCTACAGTGGACTTACAACATTGCTTGGTGTTTATTTGTTTACAATTCAATTGTATTTTGATTTTTCCGGATACACAGATATGGCAATTGGAATAGGAAGGATGTTGGGTTATGATTTGAAAGAGAATTTTAATTTCCCTTTAAGATCGTCTTCAGTATCCGAGTTCTGGAGGAGATGGCATATTTCACTGATCAGCTGGTTCACGAATTATATTTATTATCCGCTGGTTTATAAATTTCGCGTTTATAAGAAGGCTGCAGCTTTATTTGGTATCCTCGTTACCTTTTTAGTTTCAGGAATATGGCATGGCATCGGTTATACTTTTCTTTTGTGGGCTGTATGTCATATTATTTATTTGAGCTTTGAACTTCTCACCAAGAATTTCAGAAGCCGGGTTTCAGAAAAATATAACAACCTTTTTTTTAAACTCCTTTTTATTTTCCTGGTTTTTAATGCAGTTTGTTTCAGTAATATTTTTTTCAGGTCGCAGTCGTTGGTGCGTGCTTTTCATATTATTAAAGGAGTGTTCAATAATTTTCTGCCTAATGGCAGGATCGATCTTGTTGCGCCTTTAGCAATAGGTGGCCATCAGATCGATGAGTTCAATTTTTATATCAGTATGCTTTTGATGACGATGTTTCTCCTTTTTGAAAGAAGGATCATGCGTTTTGGTTCAGGAAGAACGTTGAACGCTGCTTATATCATCATTTGTTTTTTGCTTATATTTTTATTCGGAATTATAAATAGTGGTGAACGATTTATTTATATGCAATTCTGATTTAGTTAAAGATTATTAGTTATTGGTTAATTGTCGCGTTTATTAGATGATAATTTTAAAGAGAATATTGATCTCATTTTTTGTGATACTATTGGTTCTTTTGGGACTTAGCAAGCTGTATGATTTTGCGCTTAGAAATAACGCAAATATTAAAGCTTCTTATGTTCAAAAGAACAAAATAGATGCGGAAATAATATTCCAGGGACCTTGTGAGCCTTTATGGATGATCTCCCCAAAAGTATTGGATGTTAAGACCGGAAAGCTTTCCTATAATCTCGCTTTAAGCCACTCAGATTTTGCGGATAACTATCTGCATTTATACTTCTACCTGAAAAATAACAAATCTCCAAAATATATGTTTTTATATGTCACTCCCGAATCCATGGATGGGAAATACAATACATTCAATACTTACAGATTTGCCCCGTTTTTAAATGACTCAGTTGTCAAGAATGTTGTGAAAGAAATGGATCCTGGATATCATAAATGGACTATCATTCCCTTTATGAAATATGCCTATTACAATAATAAGATCAATTTTGATGTGATCCAGGGTTTAAAACATTTCGCAAGTGACCGCAGTAAGCCATATCATGAAGATGGTTATGAACCTCCGATACAGGTGGTCTGGGATAATCATCTTGAGGAATTTATTCAGTTATATCCACATGGCTATAATTTTGAGTGGAACAAAATGAGGGAGAGATATCTTTGTAAGACAATTGAGTTGGCAAAAAGACATAATATTCAAGTCTATCTTTATGAATCACCGGTTTTAAAGGAAGCTTTGGAGTATCAGCCCAACAGGGGAGAAATAATTGGCAAAATTAAAGGAGTTGCAGAAAAATACGGCATTAAATATGTTCAGTTTGATGCCATGAAAATTGCTGAATCGAGAAAATATTTTATGTCGACATTGAATCTGAATCTGGAAGGCTCAAAAATATTTACCGATTCCTTGGGTAGTTATATAAATACTTTAAAATAACAGGGAATGAAAACTGTGATCTTAATTTTATTTTATCTTTTGCCGGTATCAGTTTTCTGTATCCCCGATTCGGTGGCTTATTCAAGGGATTATGAATTCAAAGAAGGTATTTTCCTTACTGCTGAACAATTCAAAAACAATTCTCCTGTTTTAAAATCTTCTATTATTTCAATTTATCCGAAGTCTCAGGTCGACTTTATGAAACAGATTACCGATCAGAGATACATCACTTTTAAAGCAGCTGATGGGGCCGAACAGAAAGTGGAAACCATGAGTATCTGGGGATACGCTCAAAATCGTTCCATTTTCATTAATTTCAATAATGAATTCAACAGGATCAATCAGATCGGACTTCTTAGTTTGTTTACTGCTGCAGTTCAGGCTCCGATCGGATATACCGATCCCATGAACACATACGGAATAAATACGAGTGATGAAATGCGGCAATTTATTTTTGATGTAAGAACTAACAAGATTGTGAATTTTGATGTTCACAATATGGAATTGATCTTACAGGATGATCCGGAATTGTACTCGGAATTCATGAAACTCAAAAAACGCAAAAAGGCCGATTCCATCTTTATTTATCTGCGGAAATACAATGAGAAACATCCTTTGTATTTAAAATTGAACTGATGAGATTTAGTTTATCTTTATTATTAGCATGTTTTATTTCTGTTGCATTTTCTCAAGCCGGAGAAAAAGCAGACGATTATTTTATCTTAAAACCTAAAACGGATTCTGTTGCTTATACAAAAGATTATCCTCTGGATCAAGGAGTTTATCTTAAGTTTAATGATTTCAAAAAGAATACCGCTCTTAAAAAAGAACAGATCATCATGAATTATCCAAAAGAGCAGTCTGATTTTTGGGATCAACTGCTAATGAATAAGGTTATTCACTATAAGGATGATTCAGGTGTGGAAAAGAAGATTAATGTGAATGAGATTTGGGGTTATTGCATCAACAACCATCTTTATATAAATACGTCTGAAGGATTCAGAAAATGCATCATTATTGGATCATTGTGCTATATGGATAGGAATAATCCAACGGGTGATCGGCCGCAAAACGATACCGAACAGAGAGAGATCAAGGCAGCGTCTACGCTAGCTGATGCAATCCCTGAAAAAATTTATGTTTTTGATATGGAGACAAATATATCCGAAGAATTGGATTCGGGTGATCTTAAGCTTATTCTGGCCCGTGACCCGGAATTGTTAAAGGAATATAGTGCTTTGAGCTATAAAAAAAGAAAGCAAACGGTTCTACTCTATCTGAGAAAATACAACGAAAAGCACCCGCTTTATTTACCGGCAAACAAATAATTGGTGATTTGGAGAATTGGTGATTTAGAGAGTTGGAAATTCTGCTCTCCTTGGTCACTTTGCTTTTTTTGAAGGAAAACTCCTTTTTAATTGTCGTCATTTCAAGGTAAAATTTACGATATTTGCATTCCGAAAATAATTGGAGAATTATGATTGGGGAGATGAAGAATTCTTCATCTTACAGTATCATTAAATCTCTAATTAAACAAATCTCTAATTCTCTAATTAATTATGTCAGAAGGAAGACAAATAATTTTTTCAATGGTGAACGTAAGCCGTACGTTGCCGACCGGTAAAACTATCCTGAAGGATATATATTTATCGTTTTATTACGGTGCAAAGATCGGAATCCTTGGTTTGAACGGATCCGGTAAATCTACGTTGATGAAGATCATTGCAGGTTTAGAGAAGAATTACCAGGGAGAGATCCATTTCTCTCCTGGATACCGTGTAGGATATCTTGAACAGGAACCACAGCTTGATAATAACAAAACTGTTCTTGAAGTAGTTCGCGAAGGTGCAATTGAACATGTGAACATTCTGAAAGAATACGATGATGTAAATAATAAATTCGGAGAAGAAGAATATTTGAACGATCCTGATAAAATGGATAAGCTTATTAATCGCCAGGCTTACTTACAAGAGCAGATCGATCAGCTGGACCTTTGGAACCTTGATAATCGTTTGGAGCAGGCAATGGAAGCATTACGTTGTCCGGAAAGCGATACACCTATTCTTAATCTTTCGGGTGGTGAACGCAGACGTGTTGCTCTTTGCCGTTTATTGATCCAGGAACCGGAAATACTTTTGCTTGATGAGCCTACCAACCACTTGGATGCAGAGTCCGTGGACTGGTTAGAGCAGCATCTACAACATTACAAAGGAACTGTTATCGCTGTAACCCACGACAGATATTTCCTTGATAATGTTGCAGGATGGATCCTGGAGCTTGACAGAGGCGAAGGTATTCCATGGAAAGGAAACTATTCTGAATGGTTGGATCAGAAACAAAAGCGTTTGGCACAGGAAGAAAAAACCGAGAGTAAACGTCAGAAGACTTTATTACGCGAGTTGGATTGGGTACGTCAGGGAGCAAAAGGTCGCCAGGCCAAATCCAAAGCACGTTTACAGAATTATGAGAAGATGCTTGGTGAAGATGCGAGAGCAGTTGAAGATAAGCTTGAATTATACATTCCGAATGGTCCCCGTTTAGGAAATGAAGTTATTGAAGCAGTTAATGTTTCTAAAGCTTATGGCGATCGCTTATTATATGAGAATCTGAATTTTAAATTACCTCCTGCGGGTATTGTTGGGATCATCGGGCCGAATGGTGCCGGTAAGACCACATTGTTCAGAATGATCATGGGACAGGAGAAACCAACTTCAGGTGAATTTAAGGTTGGTCCTACAGTTAAAATCGCTTATGTTGATCAGTCGCACTCAGGCATTGATCCTGAAAAATCAATTTATGATGTATTGAGTGGTGGAGCTGAAAATGTTATGCTTGGCGGAAAATCAATGAATTCAAGAGCATATATCTCCCGCTTCAACTTTGCAGGATCAGATCAGGGAAAGAAATGCGGAATCCTTTCCGGTGGTGAAAGAAATCGTTTGCATTTAGCAATGGCTTTAAAAGAAGAAGGAAACGTATTGTTACTGGATGAGCCTACCAATGATCTTGATGTAAATACATTGCGTGCATTGGAGGAAGGTTTGGAGAACTTTGCAGGTTGTGCGGTTATTATCTCCCACGACAGATGGTTCCTGGATCGCGTATGTACGCATATTCTTGCTTTTGAAGGTGATTCAAATGTTTATTATTTCGAAGGCGGTTATTCTGAATATGAAGAGAATAAAAAGAAACGTTTAGGGAATGTAGAGCCGAAGCGTGTGAGATATAAGAAGCTTACTGTATAATAACGAAGATTGGAGTAGGCAATTGGCAGTAGTCAATATACAATTTGCATTCGACAATTTAAAATCAATTATAACAAGAAACCTCGCTCAATTGAGTGAGGTTTTTTCATTTTCCTTACGATATATGAAACTCCTCGGGCATATTTTTTTCTCCAAAAAAAAAATAAAATGACCTATGAAAAAATTGATACTGTTTCTCTTTATTTTTTATGCAGGTCAGGCTGCCGGACAACACCTGCTGAACTGGGCAAAACAAATGGTTCCTTCCACGGCTCCTTCCGGCATCATAAGTCAGAAAATTGCGGTTGATGCCTCCGGAAATGTTTATACCACCGGTGAATTTAGCGGACAGGTTGATTTCGATCCCGGACCCGGGATTTTCAATATGAATACGCCTACCGGGTCTGGCGGAGGGAATATTTTTATTTCCAAAATTTCTCCTTTGGGAGATTTTATCTGGGCAAAACAATTCACCGGAACAATTTATATGTATGCGAATGCACTAGCCGTTTCTGCTTCAGGGGATGTGTACGTAGGCGGCAGGTTCAATAGCACAGTAGACTTTGATCCTGGGTCGGGCACAGCCTTTCTAACAGCTACCAGTACTACAGATATCTTTGTATGCAAGCTGACAGCCTCAGGTGATTTTGTTTGGGTTAAACATATTGGTTCGGATAATAATCAAAACGTATTTGCAATAGAATTTGCTCACGATGACGCTTTGCTTCTTACTGGATATGGAAGCCCATTAACAGATTATGATCCGGGGCCTGCTGTTCAGAATCTTGGTGAGGGAGGATTCATTATTAAGCTTACCGAATCAGGTGACTATGTTTGGGGAACCCTGCTTTCAGGCCTGGGTTCTGCTATAGATGTGGAAGCAGATGGTACAATACTCCAGCTGAGCGGGAGTATGAGCTACATCACTCTTAATAAACTTGATTTATCAGGAAATTTGCTCTGGTCCAAAATGTTCAATGGTGGTTATATGTCTGCGGGTGATGTGACGCACAGTCCAATAGGTGATATATATGTTTCAGGTAATTTCGAATCTTCGATTTACTGGGGAACTGGCAGTAATGAAACGCTGAATGCTTCAAGCATGCGCGATGCTTTTATTATACGATTTGATCAGTTGGGTAGTACGCTTGATGCATGGCAATTCGAGGGGACAGGATATAACAATGTAACTTGTTTGCAATTTCATAACGGCTCTTTAACAGCGGCCGGCTATTTTTCAGGTCCTACAGATCTAGATCCGGGTCCTTCAGTAGTAACAGTAAATAGTACTCAAACCGGCTGGAGTGATATCGCTTTCCTGACATTCAGCCCTGCTGGAACTCTTCAATGCCTTTCAACACTTGGTAGCTCGCAACCAGATTATCCAAGTTCAATGGTATTTACAAGTGACGGGCACTTCCTGGTTACAGGGACTGTAGGCGATACGGCAGATTTTGATCCCGGGGCAGGAACTTCAATGTTATACGTTGGATCTAATTTTATTGCCAAGTATGAAAATTGTGTAACAGCTGGAATTAATGAAGTTAGTTCTCCACAGCCATTATTTTGTCAACCGAATCCGGCATCAAATACATTTATTGTTTCAGCAAAAGGGGAGTGGAAAGTGCAAATTTATACAGTTGAAGGCCGGTTAGTAAAGCAGCTGGTCGGTTCAGAAATGCAGACAGTAGATGTAGGTGAGCTAAAGACGGGGATCTATACAGTTTCCCTTTTCCAGGAAAATAACATGTTCCATCAAAAAATGATTATCCGCAGATAATTAACTGTTAGAAATTACCGTGTGATAGAAAGAATAAAAAAATCCCCACTGAATCAGTGGGGATTTCTATTAGATAGATTTTGTTTTTATTTAGTCCCTTTGATAATTTCAGGATTCTTAACGATAGTCATTTCCTGGATAAGGTTTGTTGCTCCTCCGAATTTATCGATGAGGAACAATACATAACGAATATCAACGCTGATAGTACGTTTGTATTTCTGATCAAAATAGATATCACCGCTCATTGCTTCCCAGTTACCATCAAATGCAAGTCCGACAAGCTCTCCGTTAGCATTGATAACCGGACTTCCTGAGTTTCCACCTGTAATATCATTATTGCTGATGAATGCAACATTAAGATCACCATTCGGACTAGCATACTGACCGTAATCTTTGGTCTTGTAAAGTTCTTTCAACTTAGCAGGAACCTGAAATTCAAATTCTGCAGGATTCTCTTTCTCCATTACTCCGCTAAGAGTTGTGAAATAGCTGTATGCTACCCCATCTTTGGGCTGATAAGATTTTACACTGCCATAAGTAAGACGTAAAGTACTGTTAGCATCAGGATAGAAGTTTTTATCTCCCGCCATTGCCATTAATGCTTTAACATATTTCTTTCCTTCATTAGCATTCACTGTATTGAATGCATCGATCTTAGGCTTCACATTCGCAACATAGTTATCAAGGAATGCTTTGAAATAAGTAAATGCCGGGTCAGACTGGAGTTTTTTCAGATCAGGAGCAGCAATGAACTTATCAGCTTTATCCTTAGTAACCATAAAGCTCTTTTCGAAAAGCTTCTTTGCAAAAGAATTAAACTTTTCTGTGTTATTTGCACCTTTACTTTTCTTTGCAATATCAGTTAAGTATTGAGGATGCTGATCAGCAGGGATGTTCTCAAAGAACATTTGTGTAAGCTTCGCAAGGATCTTTTCTTCAGCTTTAGGGTTGAATGATTTAAAATAATTCTGCTGAGCAGTTTTAAGATTATCAGTCGCTTTCTTTATTTCCTCAGGATTTTGTTTTTCTGCTTTTAGTGCTTTTTCAAGAGCCATGTATGCTCCGGCAAAGGCAATGATGGTTGATCCTGTAATACCTTCTTTGAAGTAAGTTGCATGCAAAGCATAATTGTTATAATCTTTGTAAGCAGCTTCAAAATTGTTCATGATAGAAGCATATTCAGGATTGCTTTTGCTCCAGTCAATGAATTTTTTCTCTGTTTCCTGTTTCTCCTGTAATACTTTCAAGTGTTTTAACTGTTCTGTCTGACCGATATAATATTTCCAGTAGTTAGAGATCTTAGCATATTGAGAAGACATTAATAAACGAACGCTGTCGCTTTTATCCATTTCTTCTTTCCATGCATTTAATCTTACATCGCGCAAAGCAACAATAGAAGGATTGATCTT
>JAJTCJ010000007.1 GCA_021323165.1 Bacteroidota bacterium
TTTTAAGTTGTTACCCATAACATCAGCTTTACCCTGGCGTGCACCAGCGATAGCTTTAAGGTAGAAAGATAAAGCAGCATCTTTTTCATTAGAAGCATCGATAGTTGACATAGCTCCATCAGCATTACCGTTAAGTAATTTAGCCAATGCAGCGTTGAAAGAGTTTGTGCTTCCGAAGTTAGCTACAGCAGCAGCGTAATTACCGTTCTGGATCTCGATGATTCCCATGTTGTAGTTAACATCAGGACCAGCAGCAGAAGCTGATTTGTACATTTCCATTGCAGCTTTTCTGTCGCCTTTCCAGCGAGCAACAATACCTAAGTTGTTTTTAACTACAGGGTTGTTTGCAGAAAGACCATCAGCTTTTTTGAATTGAGCTTCAGCATCATTCAATTTGTTCTGCATTAAGTAGATCATACCAACATTGTTAGATGTTCTCCAGTCAGAACCGTATTTTGTTTCAGCTTTTTTGTAGATATCTAATTTAGTGTTAAGATCCTGAGTTAAAGTAGCAGCATAAAGAATTTCTTCAACTGATAAGCTGTCAGGAGCAGATGTAGCTAATTTAGTGATTTGCTCATCTGTGCGGCTGTTAACATCAACATTCAATGTCATAACAGATCTTCTTAATTTAGGTAAGATCTTATCAGCAACTTCAGTATATGTTTTAGCAAGGTTCTTTATTTCTTTTTCACGTGTTTCTCCGTCAGGATACATTGTAAGTACACGTAAGATAAGGTCTTTGTCAGCGATAGAAGAAGCTTCCATTGCTTTTTTGAAACCATCCCAATCTTCAGCAGTAGTAACGATGTTATAGAACTCATCTTTCTGAGCTGCTTCAACTTTCATTTTCTTGTCTTTGAAAACTGCAGTCATTGCTTTACGTGTTTCTTTAGCACGGTTTTCAGCAAGATTAGCATTCAAAGTTAATTCTCCGTCCGGAGAAGCGTAAGCAGAGATATTCATGTTTTTGAAAGCGATATTCGGGTTCGTGATAGAACTTGCGATATAAGATTTCAAAGCTTTCATTTCAGCGCTGTTCATTTCTGATCCGCGAACCTGAGACTGATTGATCACGAAGAAGATCTGAGCTGTTTCTGTATGAGGAAGAACTTTTTTGAAATCATCTTTTCCGATGATCGCTTTATCGTCAGCTTTCACTAACAGAGGAGTGATGATAGTACCATCAGCTACTTTTTTAGCAGGAAGTTCTTTTGTTTTTTTCTTTACAGCACCACCTGCTCTGATCTCAAGTGTAGCAACTTTCATTTCAGGAGTGTAAGCAACTTTATCAGTGTAAGAAAAGCTTCCACCTTTGCTGTTGGATATAGCAGTTGAGCCTTTTGGAGCTTCAGTCACTTTCTCTCCAACTAAAATAACTTGTTTCAACGCTTTTTCACCGCCATTATATTTAATTACAGGTGTAGTTGTAACAGTAGCCTTTTTAGGGAATACTTTTGCAGGATATGTTCCTGAAATGTTAACAGTAACACTGTCTCCGTGCATTTCCATTGGATCCGGTGTAACTTTGTAGGTAATCTTATCGGCATTCTTCACCAATTTACCTAGTCCGCTACAAGAGGTCAATGCTACTGCTGTGATCACAGCTAAACCTAGTGTTTGTAAAGATTGATTTTTCATTTGTTAAATTTAGTTAGTTCGTATCGGTTTTTAATTTTTGTGGTTATTAAAATATCGTACTATATGGGTGCAAAAATAATTAAATTTTCAAATAATGAAAGTTTTTATTCAATTATCTTGTTATTCCTGCATTGTAGGGCTTGTTTATTATTTGCGTTATTTGGGTATAATGTTCCTCAGTCTGGGCAAAATCAAGTTGGTTCACATCAATAATAAGTATACGCTGATCCCGTAGCTGTTTCAGAAATTCAAAGTAGGAAGATTGAATCTCATTAAGATATTCAGCCGATATATTCTGTTCATAAGGCCTGCCTCTCTTTTTTATGTTTTCGAGCAGGCGTTCAACATCCTGATAAAGATAGACAAAAAGGTCGGGTTTGGGCAAGGAGTCATTGATAATATGAAAGAGTCTTGTGTAAAGGTCATATTCAGCCGTATTCAGATTGGCTTTCGCAAATATCAGTGACTTAAGAAAATAATAATCAGAGATGATCCCGGGCTGAAACAGATCCTTCAGGCTCAACTCATTTTTTAACTGCTGAAATCTTTCTGCAAGAAAGGACATCTCCAGTGTGAAGGCGTATTTCTCTCTGTTCTCATAGAACATCGGCAGGAAAGGGTTGTCAGCGAAGCGCTCAAGTATTAATCTTGCATTGGTATCAGCAGCCATCCTTGTGGCAAGTGTTGTTTTACCTGCTCCTATATTGCCTTCAATCACCATAAAATCGTAAAGAGTCTTCAAAAGCTTATGGTATTGGTTCAAGTATTTCAATTGCAGAATGATCATTGCATTCTGTTAAAAGCTGCTCTATGGTCTTATTCAGTTCAGGATGAATAAAATCTCCTGCGATCTGCGCAAGAGGTGCCAATACAAATCTTCTATCCTGAATATGCGGATGAGGTATCTTCAGATGGGGCTCATTCACAACTTCATTATTATAAAATAAGATATCAATATCGATCGTGCGTTCAGCCCATTTTTTTTCATCCCTTATTCTGCCGTTAGCTGCTTCGATCTGAAGCAATTTTTCGAGAAGAGCCGTTGGTGATAACAATGTGTTTATCTGAATAGCCTGGTTGTAAAAATCCGGCTGATCTGTATTGCCCCAGGGAGCTGTAATGAAAACAGAAGACCGGCTGATCACAGGGCCAACAATTTCATTGATAAGCTTCTGTGAAAGTTCAAGGTTCTTAAGTCTGTTTCCTATGTTTCCCCCAAGTATCAGATATGCAAAATTCATTGCTCAAATATATGGAATTCGGGTTTGAACTTGCCTGCTAAATTCATTTTATTACATTTGTTCGAACAAACAAATCCCTGATGAAAAAATTCTTACTTGTATTTACATGTCTTATCGTTTCGTTAATGATGAAAGCGCAGACATTGCCAACCGGGTTCTTTAAAACCAGTATTGTAACAGGGCTTCAGTTTCCGGTTGCATTTGATGTAGCTCCTGACGGAAGATATTTCATTACATTAAAAGGAGGCAGCACGGCAGGTTCATGTTCTAACGGAAAGATAATGGTATATAGCTCTGCAGGAACACTTCTGAGTACTTTTTATAATCTTACGGATTCTGTTCAATGTGATTTTGAAAGAGGATTATTGGGTATTGCGATAGATCCTAATTTTTCTGTCAATCATTATGTATATGCTTATTATAATCATAAATATGCAGGAGATGAGCGTATCCGTGTAATGCGTTTTACTGAAGTGAGCAATGTTGGTACTGCTCCTGTAAAGCTTCTTGATCTTGATGTTTCAAACACTATCCCCGGTAATCACGTTGGAGGGATCATTGAATTCAGGCCAACTGAACCAACAAAATTATACGTAACGATAGGTGACCTTGCACGCGGACAAACACTTGCACAGGATACCTCGCTTAACTATGCCGATACTAAAAATACTCCCTACGGAAAGATATTAAGAATAAATTCAGATGGAACTATTCCCACTGATAATCCTTTTTATGATGACGGTAATCCGGCAACAGGCAACGATGATCGTATCTGGAGCTATGGCCACAGAAATATGTTCGGATTGGCATGGAGTCCGCTTACCGATACCATGTACTTAAGCGAGAATGGTTATAACAGATGGGATGAGGTGAATGTTATTCATAAAGGAAGTCATTATGGATGGATCAGCTGTGAAGGAAAATATAAATACAATTCAGCAACAGTTTTATGCAATAATCCATCATTTGTGGATCCTATAGCGGAATGGGCTGCTCCATTGCCTGCTATAACGGGCATCATGTATTATTCCGGGTCGGTTATACCTTCACTGGATAATCACCTGCTGGTAGCAGATAATGATTACGGAAGGATCTATAATCTTACACTTGGCAATGCCCCAGCATATGATGTTGTAACGAGCAATGTGATTTGGGCCGATCTTACTTCGGGAACAGAAGGGGGACTCACAACTATTAAACAAGGGACTGATGGCTGTATCTATGCATTGAACGGAGGATACATTTCAACAGGAAAGATCTTCAGAGTTTGTCCGGTAGGAGTAGGTATTAATTCGAACTTTAAACCGGAGAATACATTAGGCCAAAATTATCCTAATCCAATGTCGGGGAAATCGCAGATCGATTTTGGTGTGTCTGATAATTCATTTGTTACACTTGATATATTTGATGTTACCGGCAGGAAGCTTAAGATTTTAGTTAATGAAAGTGTTGAGCCAGGTAACCATACAGTAGAGATAAATGACATGGATAAATTTGCAGAAGGAAATTATTACTATAAGATCGAGATAAAACAAAACAACAAAGTGGTATTTTCTGAAACAAAGAAGATGATGCTTGTTAAGTAATTAATGAAACTTTAAACTGCCCTGCTTTTATTCATATAAAGGCAGGGCATTTTTTTATCTTAGAAAAATATTGTTTCTTTGAGAATATAATTGATAATTGGCAATAAAGCTTAAATATAGTGAGGAACAATTGATTGAAATGCTCGCCCAGGGCAATCGACAGGCATTTTCTGTACTGTACGACAATTATTCAAGAGCCCTGCTTGGTGTGGTCAAAAAAAACATACCTGATGATGAAATTTCCGAAGACGTATTGCAGGATTCGTTTATAAAGATCTGGAATAACAGGTTGATGTATGATGAATCAAAAGGCAGATTGTACACCTGGATGCTGAATATTGTGAGGAATACAAGTATTGATTACCTGCGCTCGAAACAGAATAAAATGGATGAAAAGATCCAGCGTAATGATGGAAATGTGCAGGAGATAAACAGATCAGTTAACGTTCAGCAGAATATTGATAACATCGGTATCAAAACTATTGTAGATACTTTGAAGGAAGACCAGCGCATTCTCATCGATATGGCCTACTTCAAAGGCTACACACAGGAAGAGCTTGCAAAAGAGCTTGATATGCCGCTCGGTACAGTTAAAACAAGAATGCGGGCAGCTTTAACCGTTTTGCGAAAATTGATCAGATAAGTGGAACTAAAAGAATTCATATCGTCAGGAGTGCTCGAAAGCTATGTGTTAGGAACAGCCTCCGCAGAGGAGATCCGTCAGGTGATCGAAATGGAAAAGTTATATCCGGAACTGAAAGCAGAGATTGAAGCGATAGAAGAATCGATGATGCGTTATGCAGAAGCAGATGTAATTCCTTCCGATAAATTAAAAGAAAAAATTGAAGGCCGTGTTTTTGAGAAAAAGCAGGTTCCTAAAAAACAAGCAACTGTGGTTAACATACGTTCATTGAATACAAGCTCAATAAAATATCTTCGTTTCGCTGTTGCCGCATCTGTTGGTTTACTCATAGGTGTTTCATATTTTACATATACATTGTATGAGAAAATAAATAAGGCACAGTTTGAACTGTCATCACTCAGAGCAGAGAATGCAGTTCTTGCTGAAGAGATCGGTATTCAGCAGATGGAACTGTATGATAACCGCACTCAGCTTTCGATAATACAACAGCCGGAAACAAAAGTAGTTTCATTGGCAGGTGTATCATCTGCCCCGGATGCTTCCGCAAAGCTTCTATGGAATCCAGAAGAAAAGAAACTTTATATCAATGCCGCATCATTACCCATGCCTCCTGAAGGCAAGCAATATCAGCTTTGGGCAATAGTTAATGGGAAACCGGTAGATGCGGGAGTGTTTACAATGCCGCATGGAGACTTTGTAATGCAGAAGATGAAAGTCATCACAGAAGCAGAAGCTTTTGCTGTAACACTTGAAAAAGAAGGCGGAAGTGAATCTCCTACTATGGATGCGATGTTGGTGATGGGGAAGGTATAGGCGGTTGGTAATTGATCAGTAGGCAATTATTGGAATTCATTGGGCTTTCGCCCGAAGCAATCTTATTACAGTAGCAATTAATCAATAAGCAGTAGGCAATAATTCAATAAGCAATTATCCTTCTGTACAACCTCTGCGAACTTTGCATCTTTGCGAGACAGTAAAACTTAGTGTGTTTTTAAGTGTACTTAGTGCCTTAGTGGTGAGAAATCATCTTACCACCAGCTTCAAAACCTTCTTTCCAAAAGCCCCCTGAAGACTGCAGACATAAATACCAGCAGGTATTTTAGAAATATTGATATTTAACTGTTGCTTTCCTTTTGTCATTAATTCTTCAGTTATCAGCTGAATTTCTTTTCCGGTTATATCTGACAGGCTGATCCTTACTTTTTGAGTTTCAGATAAATTAAACATCAATGTCGTGCTTTGCAATGCAGGATTCGGGAAAATAATCGCGTTCTCAACTATGCTTGTTTCATCCATTCCAACCAGCGAATTATTCGGAGTGAGGTAAATCCTGTAAACAGTATCGTTTGCTGCACTGGCTCCGAAGTTTCCTTGTTCTGCCCGTATTCCTCCAAACATATAACCTGCAAGGATTCTTGTGTTTGACAGATCACGCAATTTGATAACCTCATTCGAATAATGAGCAACATCTTTGTTTAAAACAAATTTGGCATTCGATCCAAGGAGGTCGGGAAGAGGAACCGGAAGAACTGCTTCTTCCACTATGCCATTGGCAAAGGTTGTCATTGTAGTGATATCGTCAATGAAAGGGATCAGAGAATCGGGCACAGCGAAATTTATAGCGTGAGAATATCTGTAAAGACTTATTCCTCCGAAAAATGTACTGTACATGTTTCCTGTTAAAGAATCAAAGATTGGAATGTTGGCGCATGTATAGTGACTCATTACCTGCTGGTAAGCCATGTTTACATTTGTTCCGGATGGTGTGATTGTGATAGGTTCTCTGAATGGCATATTCTCTGTTTTTTTAAACACGCCTCCATAAGCTTCAAGTGCAAAGCTTCCATCAGGTAATACAACAGGACCAACATTCAGATCTCTCCGGTGAAAATTATTGGTGTCAGTCAGATAATTGAAATTACTTAAAGTGATATTTGTTCCATCATCTGTTAAATTAAATTTCCTGATCTGTTCTGTATATTCCTGAGTAAACAATGGAGTTGGAGGATCAGTATATCGTCCTCCGAAATTATGTCCGAAGCATAAATAATAATCGCTGCCCAATTTACCAAGCTCGCCTCCGCAAACCGCAAAGTTTGTATCGCTTACCTGTCGTATGTGTGATGCGATTGGTTGAGCATTGATCACTGCATCTATCATGTTATCGATGTGAACGGCAGTAAGTTTAGGAAATGTAACATACATACTTGCAATACTATCGTAACCGAATCCGCCTATCATATATAGATAATTTCCATCCTGAATGTATTCCATATTTGTTGAACGCATAGGATCAGAAATGTTTAAGGGCAGCTGATCTAGACTTGCAGAATAAAAAGACCAGGTGCTGGTATCAATAACAATTACATTATTGTTTTTGGATTCAGGAGGGAAACCATCATTGCTGTTTATTCCGTGCAGTCCATTGGTTCTTCCGCCAATGATCAGCCATTTATCTCCTGATTGCGCAAAAGCATAGGAATGAACCCCGGGTAGAGGGTTTCCAATCACAGCTTCCAGGCTAATCGTGAATGGAGGCAAGGTTCCGTATTGAGCATAAGCGGGACAGGTGAAAAAGAATACCAGTAAAAGATTTAATATGATTCTAATCCTATTCATTGATGAAATTATTAAGGTCAGTATTTGAGGATCAATACCCGAAATGACAGGCAGCGAACGATTTCAAATTTACAGAATTAATTTGTAATTTCACTCTCAGCACTTAGGCTTATATAATTAAATGACAACAGAAGAAATAGCAGATGCACTGAAGCTTACGGCACAGCTGATGGAATTGCACGAAGAGAATCCTTTTAAAGTTAAATCGATCGCGAACGCTGCATTCAAACTTGATAAAACGGATATTCAGTTAGAAGGAAAATCACTGAAGGAGCTGGAAGAAATAGAAGGCATAGGTAAAAGTATTGCCGGAAAGATACATGAGCTGCAGACAACTCAGAGTTTAAAAGAGCTGAGTGCAATGTTGGAAAGAACTCCTCTGGGGGTTATTGAGATGCTAAGGATAAAAGGTATCGGTCCCAAAAAAGTAGGACAATTATGGCGTGAGCTTGAGATCGAGAGCACAGGAGAATTATTATATGCATGCACCGAAAACAGGCTTGTAACATTAAAAGGCTTTGGCGCAAAAACACAGGAAGCAGTTAAAAAGCAAATTGAATTCTTTCAATCCAATGTTGGGAAATTTCATTACGCTTCGGTGGAGAAATTTGCAAACGATCTTGTACAGGAATTGAAAAAGCAGTATGGAACCGACCTGGTCTCTTTGACCGGAGCAATGCGTAGAAAATCGGAGATTATTGATGTCATTGAGATCCTGGTCGGAACAGATAAATCGGAGAGTAATTCTGAAACAGAGAATGTAAGAAATGTAAAAGTGAGATTGATCTTCTGTGCTCCGGATGAATTTGATATTAAGTTATTTGAAACAACAGGAACACAGGAACATTTTTCAAAATTTGAAGTTTCTGAATTCAAATTTGAGAATATGAGATCCGAAGTACAAATATATGAATCACTCGGTATGCAGTACATTGAACCTGAATTGCGTGAAGGTTTTAATGAAGTAGATCTTGCAAAGGAAAATAAAATTCCTAAGCTGGTTGAAATGACTGACCTGAAAGGTATTCTTCATAATCACAGTACCTGGAGCGATGGCTTGAACACGTTGAAAGAAATGGCGATTTACTGTAAAGAAATGGGATATGAATATCTTGGTATCTGCGACCATTCTCAATCTGCTTTTTATGCAAACGGTTTAAAAGCCGACAGAGTTTTAGAGCAGCAAAAAGAAATTGATCAGCTGAACAAAGAGCTGGCACCATTCAAAATTTTTAAAGGAATAGAGAGTGATATCCTGAATGACGGGTCGTTGGATTATCCTGAAGAGATCCTTAAAACATTTGATTTTATTGTTGCTTCAGTACATTCTAATTTAAAGATGTCAGAAGAAAAAGCGACCGCGCGTTTATTAAAAGCAATTGAGAACCCATATACAACAATTCTTGGCCATCCTACCGGACGGTTATTGTTATCACGTCCGGGTTATCCAATCGATCATAAAAGAGTGATTGACGCCTGTGCTGCGAATAAAGTAATTGTGGAACTGAATGCACATCCTTACCGTTTAGATATCGACTGGCGCTGGATTCAATATTGTATTGAAAAGGGTGTGAAGATCTCTATCAATCCGGATGCTCATGCTACTGCAGGTTATCACGATATGCATTTTGGAGTATGTGCAGCAAGAAAAGGAATGCTTACCAAGGAGATGTGTTTTAATACGTTGTCTTTTACGGAGATGGATTTATATTTTAAAATTAGGAAGAGGTAATCAGGTTAAATAAGTTATTGAGTCAATTAAGGCTGGAACGTAATTGACTAATCAACAAATAACTAATAAACGAATCAACCAAAAATAGATGGCGATAATAAATACGATAGCAAGTTGGTGGATGAAAAAGCGGATGCATCAGATCGAGCTTTTTATGAAGTATCCTTCTGATGTGCAGAATGAATGGTTAAAAAAGCTTATTGATTCTGCTGAACATACGGAATGGGGAATAAAGCACGATTATGAGAACATCAGTAATTATGAACAGTTTAAACGAAGTGTGCCTCTGCAGGATTATGATTCCCTTAAACCGTATATCGATCGTATCCGAAAGGGTGAACAAAATATATTATGGAATTCGGATATAAAATTCTTTGCTAAATCTTCCGGTACTACAAATGATAAAAGTAAATTCATTCCTGTAAGTTCCGAATCTCTTGATAATTGTCATTATAATGGCGGCCGTGATATGATCGCAATTCATTGCTCGCTTCATCCCGAAACACAGTTATTCACAGGGAAAAATCTGGCTCTTGCTGGCAGCCTGGTTACAGATCATTATAACGGTTACGAATCACAGAATGGGGATCTTTCTGCTATTGTAATAAATAATCTTCCTGTCTGGGCCGAATTCTTTCGCGCTCCGGATATGTCTATTGCACTGATGGATCGTTGGGATGAGAAGTTAGATAAGATCGCGGAAGCCACAGCTAATGAGAATATGGTGAGTCTTGCAGGTGTTCCTTCATGGATGCTGCTGATCATGAAAAAAGTGTTGGAGAGAACAGGTAAATCATCTATCGCGGAAGTATGGCCAAACCTGGAAGTGTACTTTCATGGAGGAGTGAACTTTACTCCATACCGTGATCAGTTCAAGGACATCTTTAATAAATCAGACCTGAGCTACCTGGAATTATACAATGCCACTGAAGGTTTTTTTGGCATACAGGATCAGCGAAATTCTGGTGAGCTCTTGCTGATGCTTGATTATGGGATCTTTTATGAATTTATTCCTGTTGATTCGCTGAATGATAATAATTCAATACCAATAACATTATCACTTGATGAGGTGAAGACAGGAATTAATTACGAAATGGTGATATCCACGAATGCCGGTTTGTGGCGTTATCGTTTGGGAGATACGATCATGTTCACTTCAGTATATCCTTTCAGGTTTAAAATTACGGGGCGAACAAAACATTTTATGAATGCTTTTGGTGAAGAAGTGATAGTAGATAATGCAGATAAGGCTCTTGCTATTGCATGTGAAAAGACCGGTGCTCAAATCCGTGAATACACTGCGGCTCCGGTTTATATGCAGGGTAATGAGAGTGGGGCTCACGAATGGCTGATAGAATTTGAAAAGCAGCCTGATACTATTGAATACTTTACTGAGATGCTGGACAACGCCCTGAAATCTATCAATTCCGATTATGAAGCAAAGCGATATCAGAATCTTGCATTAAGATTACCAATTGTTAAGAGTCTGCCACAAGGGACATTTTATAAATGGCTTGAAGGGAAGAATAAATTAGGAGGACAGCATAAAGTGCCAAGGCTTTCTAATGAAAGAAAGTTTGTTGAGGATATAATAGCAATATCTAAAGAAGCGATCATCTGATCCATATTTTATCAGTCTTAAATAGATTTAAACATAAACCAGTTCAATGACAAAAGTTTTATTATTCGGAGGTACAGGTAATTTAGGGAAAGAAATTGCCAGGGAAACTAAGCGTCAAGGTTATGACCTTACTGTTGTCGTCCGCAATAAGCAAAAAGGAGAGGATCTGTCTTCCATTACTTCAGGCTTTATTATTGCAGATATCACAGATGCAGAAGCAATAAAGGATGTTTGCAAAGGTTTTGATATTGTCATCTCTTGTCTTGGGAAAAGTGTTTCACCTAATGATAAAAGCAAACCAACCTTTTATGATATAGATCTGGTTGCAAATTCAAATATACTTAATGATGCCAAAAAGCATGGTGTAAAGAAGTTTGTATATGTCTCAGCTTTTCAATCAGAAAAATATTTACATCTGGAATATTTTAAAGTTCACCACGATTTTTCAGAAAAATTAAAATATTCAGGAATTGATTATTCTATTATTAAGCCTCCTGCTATAATGAGTGCTTTTATTGACATGATAGGAATGGCAGCAAAAGGACAGTTAATGAATATCGGATTGGGTGATAAAAAAACGAATCCTATTTATGAGGGTGATCTTGCAAAGATCTGTGTGAGTTCTATAAAAGAGAGGAATGTCTCAATTGAAGCTGGAGGAAAATATATTTACACGAGAAAAAAACTCAATGAAATCATTCAGGCTGAAGTAGATTCAAATAAAAAAGTCAGAAATATTCCTGCCGGGCTGATCAGGTTTTCTCTTCCTATAATGAAAGTATTTAATAAAAACATGTACGATAAATTTTCATTCTTTAATGAAGTGATGCAGCACGATACAATTGCACCCCAGATCGGAGAAATGAAATTTGAGGATTATATTAAAATGAAAGTGAAGAATTAGATATAGAATATGTTACCTTTAATTTAATTAGAATTAAAACCTGGCTGTTAAACCATGAGGTATATTTTTATTTGTTTGATATTTATTTCTTTCAAAACGTTCTCTCAGGGCAAATTCAAGCTATTCACAACAATTGAAACTGAAGCGGATTTCTTCACAACTGATAATCAGAGTAATGTCTATGTTGTGAAAAAAGATGAATTGATAAAATATAATAAGTCGGGTAAGCTGCTTTATAAATTCAGTAATAAAAATTTCGGTGATATCAGTTATGTTGATGCTTCCAATATGCTTAGACTGCTGGTTTACTATAAAGATTTTTCTCAGGCTGTTTTTCTTGACAATACGTTAAGTCTGAACGGTGAGCCTATAAGTTTTGACAAAATCGGCTTTCAACAGGTAGGACTTGTATGCACATCATTCAACAATGGAATGTGGATCTTTAATCAGCAGAACTTTTCCCTTACACAGCTCAATACAAGTTATGAGGTTTCGCATCAGACAGATAACCTCCATAATCTTTTGAATATTGAATTGCAGCCTACTATTATAATGGAGAAGGATAACAGGGTTTATATAAATAATCCGGCTACCGGTATCCTTATTTTTGACATTTACGGAACATATTACAAAACCATCCCGGTGAAGAATACAAAAGAATTCCAGGTAATCGGTGATTGGGTGTATTACAGGATAGAAAATAATATAAAAGCTTACAATATTAAGACGACTGAAGAATCGGAGTTTAATGTTCCAACATCAGATTTTAGCGGTTTCAGGCTCGAAGTTGAATTTCTTTTTCTCCACACACCCAAAGGAATCAGTGTATACGCTGCTGAATCATAACTACAAGCTTGGTTAATATTTCCAGACAAATAGAAGGTTAGTTCTCTTCTGTAAAAAAAGGAAATACTTTTTATCACGAAGTTTGATTTTGATATCGTTATCTCTAAAAGAATGCAATGGCTACAAGGCTGTCATCCCGAGCTTGCCCGACCGCATGTCGCCTTAGCTTTAGCGGTGGCGCAAGGATCTATTCCAAACAAAGTTTTCAAAATAATAGCTCATAAGCTATAATCGAAGCAAGCATTAAACTAGTCTTTAATATATAGTTTTCGCGCAGAGTAGGATTCCTCGGGCAAGCTCGGAATGACAATCACTTCGAAAATAAGTAAATTGAAAGTACTTGTTCGCTTCTGCATTAGATTTCATAGGATTAACGCCTTTTTCCATTTATCCGGAGTCCTTAAAAACTTATCCACAATTCCCACTTTTTTCCTTGCATGGCACCTTAGAATTTGTATTTTCGTTTTCGGTTTTTAGGTACATCAAATTATTTATTCTACTCATATATGCACATAGCAATAGCAGGCAACATTGGTTCTGGGAAAACAACACTTACAACTCTTTTAGCGAAGCATTATAAATGGCAACCACATTTTGAAGATGTTGATGATAATCCTTATCTGAATGACTTCTATGATGATATGCAGCGCTGGTCTTTTAATCTTCAGGTGTATTTCCTTAATAGTCGTTTCGGACAAATACAGACGATCCGCAATAGCGGAAAAACTGTGGTTCAGGACAGAACGATTTATGAGGATGCATATATTTTCGCGCCTAATCTTCATGCGATGGGATTAATGACCACGCGTGATTTTGAAAACTATTTTGCATTATTCAAATTAATGGAATCATTTGTTACACCTCCTGATCTGTTAATTTACTTACGCGCTTCTGTACCAACCTTGGTTAACCAGATCCAGAAACGCGGGCGTGATTATGAAAATGCCATCCGTATTGATTACTTAAAAAGACTAAATGAGCGCTACGAAGCATTCATTACATCATACGAGCAGGAACATAAAGATGCTAAGCTGTTAATCATTGATGTTGACAACAATAACTTCTCTGAAAAGTCAGAAGATCTTGGTGCGATCATTCATAAGATCGATGCTGAGATTAATGGATTGTTTTAGAATTGATCATAATAAAAAAAAGCCTTCTTGTTTTTCAAGGAGGCTTTTTTTTGTCATCCCGACCCGTAGCGGAGGGATCTTAGCTCTGTGGGGGGATCGATCATATGAAATGGAGTTATCATTTTTATCATAAGAATAATAAGAAAACCTGCGTACTATTCCACACAGCTTAAGTCAAATTATATTTCTCCGTAGAAAGAAGTTCCATTCGGCTTCGCTCAGGATGACAAACTGCAAGCATCAATAATTTTAGTTAAATGTGTGAATCTTAAGCTATACTTCAAACACAGAATCATAATTTCATAACAATTTGTGAAAATCTGCGTACCATTCTATATAGCTCACACACGGAATAAGATCCCTCGGGCAAGCTCGGGATGACAAACTAAGCATCATCACTTTATCATAATCGCGAAGCGATCATAATCCTTTTGATCATAAAGATCTGTGAAAATCTGTGTACCATCTACACAGCTCATTTACTCCGAATAAACTGCTTTCACTTTATCTCTCAGGTTATATCCATTCGCCATCACTTCACCATAAGCACCAGCTGTTCTTAAAACAACAAGATCGCCTCTCATTGTTTCCGGAAGATCCACTGCTTTCCCAAAGCAATCGGAACTTTCGCAGATAGGTCCGACTACATCATATTTTAGTAGATGGGAGTCAGGAGAACGGAGAATGGAGGCTTTAGACAAGTTCTCTATTTTATGATAAGCCTGGTATAGCGCAGGACGCATTAATTCTGTCATTCCGGCATCAAGGATCACGAAATTAGTGTTCACACCTTTTTTAATGTAGAGCACTCTGGAAACCAATGTTCCACACTGAGCCACAAGTGCTCTTCCTAATTCGAAATGTACTTTTTGTCCGGGGATTAATTCCAGGAAATCATTAAATAATTTAAAGTAAGGTTCAAAATCTGCGATCCTGTTAGTGTCCGGGTCATGGTAATCAACACCCAAGCCTCCGCCAACATTTATATTTTCAATGTGGACCTGATGACTGATGAACCATTTCTGGATCTCATTCACCTTTAAGCAAAGACTTTTAAAAGAGCTCATATCGGTGATCTGAGAACCGATATGAAAGTGAAGTCCGATCAGTTTTAAATTAGTTAACTCTTTCAGTTGTTTTACCACATCATCAAGCTCCCATAGGTTGATACCGAATTTGTTCTCTTCTAATCCTGTTGTGATATATTTATGAGTGTTTGCATTTACATTCGGATTGATACGAAGCGCGATGTTTGCTATCTTGTTCTTTGCTTTTGCAAGTTCATTTATTACAGTAAGCTCTTCCTTACTTTCGCAGTTGAAGCAAAAAATGTTATGATCAAGTGCGTAATTTATTTCATCATCATTCTTTCCAACCCCTGCAAAAACAATATGTTCAGGATGGAAAGAACATTCGATCGCTTTTTTAACTTCATTGCCGCTTACACAATCAGCACCTATACCGGCATCACGGATCAGATCTAATATCTCATTGTTGGCATTTGCTTTCAAAGCATAATGAACAATGAAATTATATTTACTGCTTTCTTCTTTTACTTTCTCTAATGTCTGTTTTAAAACATTTAAGTCATAATAATAGAATGGAGTAGGGATGCCCTTAAATTTCGTTATTATATTTTCATTGAACATATTGTTCCTTTTTATTTTTGAAACATATTAATAATCTCCGCACGTTCCCGAGACGTTTTCTGAAAAAGAAGACTCCCGATAGTTATCGGGACGAACTGACAGCACACAGAATCAAAAAAGGCCTTTATTTAATGCCACCAATGCATCTTTCTTAAGTTTACTGTCAACCAGTACTGATACATTATGCTCGCTGCCTCCATAAGAGATCATTCGAATAGGAATGTTTTTGAGTGCATCAAATATTTTCAATGCATAGCCTTCTTTTTCAGCTGTGAAGCTTCCAACGATACAAACAATTGTCAGATCAGTATCAACTTCAACACTACAGAATTCTTTTAATTCTTTAACAATAGCATCAAGGAATTTTGTGTTATCGATCGTAAGAGAAACCGCTACCTCTGAAGTGGTGATCATGTCGATAGGCGTTTTGTAACGTTCGAAGATCTCAAACACGGAACGTAAAAAACCATGCGCTAAAAGCATTCGTCCGGATTTTATTTTGATAGCTGTAATTCCATCTTTAGCAGCAACAGCTTTGATATTATCTCCAACAGCTTTTGAATTGATCACAGTTCCTTTTGCCTCCGGCTGCATGGTGTTGAGAAGTCGGACAGGAATGTTTCTCATCTGAGCAGGAAGTATGCAGGTAGGATGTAATATTTTCGCACCGAAATAAGCAAGCTCGGCAGCTTCATCAAAAGATAATTCCGCGATAGGATGAGTTTTATCAACTATACGTGGATCATTATTATGCATTCCGTCTATATCGGTCCAGATTTGGATCTCATCCGATTTTATTGCTGCTCCGATAATGGTTGCAGTATAATCACTTCCTCCTCTTTTAAGATTGTCAATCTCTCCAAAAGCATTTCTGCAGATATAACCCTGAGTAATGAATAGATTCTTGCCCGGATATTTTGCCAGTTCTAAAGCTGCATGTGTTTCTATGTATTTCATGTCAGGCTCTTCATTGTCATCAATCCGCATAAAATTGAGAGCAGGCAGGAGTACCGATTCTACTTTAATTTCTTCAAGATAAAAATGGAACATTGCAGTTGATAGCAGCTCACCCTGTGCAAGAATGGCGCGTTCCTCATTTACCGTAAACATATCCATTGTAAAAGAGCGGAGGTAATTGAAATGAGAAGCGATTAGCTCTTTCCCTTTATTTAAAGCGTTTTCAGTCTTATATAACTGTGAGATCACCTCTTTATATTTTGTTTCGAGATTATCGATCAGGTGCCTGGCTTTATCATTATCCTTTGCATAGAGGGCGGCTCCGATCTCAACCAGGTTGTTGGTAGTGCCGCTCATCGCAGAAAGGACCACTATCTTGGGCGTGCCATCATTGATAAGTTGTACAAGGGCATGCATGCGTTCTGCTGAACCAACGGATGTTCCTCCAAATTTTAAAACTCGCATATCAGAATTCTTTTATCAGATTTTGTTAAAAATATGTAAACAAGGCTGGCAAATTTAGAATAAATGATGCTTATAAAGTGAATTTATTTGTATTTTCGCAGTGTTCGATCCGAATATCAGGATTGGAAAAAAACATCCCCGCTATACTGTTTTAAATAGTATTTTTACGATCGCTTTATGTACACATTATTTAAAAAGGAAATACGAAGCTTTCTTAGTTCTCTTATTGGCTATATCACTATAGGAGTCTTCCTACTGGTGGTAGGTTTATTTATGTGGGTGCTGCAAACCGATTCCAATATTCTTGATAACGGTTTTGCAAACATCGATCCGCTGTTTATACTTGCTCCATGGGTTTTTCTTTTCCTGATCCCGGCAATCACTATGCGATCATTTGCTGACGAAAAAAAAGCCGGGACAATTGAATTATTACTTACCCGTCCTTTAACTGATCTCCAGATCATTCTTGCCAAATATTTTGCTGGATTTACTCTGGTGTTGTTTTCCCTGGTTCCCACATTGATCTATTATTATTCTGTTCATCGGTTGGGCAGTCCGGTTGGAAATATCGATACAGGTGGAATGTGGGGATCATATATCGGGCTTTTATTTCTTGGCGCGGCTTTCGTTTCTATAGGCATCTTCGCTTCCGCGATCACAGACAACCAGGTTGTATCATTTATTCTTGCACTTTTTCTCTGCTTCTTTATTTATACAGGCTTTGATTTTATCGCTTCCTTTCCTCTGTTCAGTAAAGTGGATAACATAATTTATTCATTAGGGATAAACAGCCATTATGTTTCTATGAGTCGCGGTGTGATCGATACAAGAGATATGATCTACTTTATAAGTTTGATCGCTGTATTTGTTTTGAGTACAAGAACGGTATTGGAGAGCAGGAAATGGTAGGTTAGTTCGGAGAACGGAATCGGGAGAAGGGAGTTGGTAAAGCTTGGTTCGTAGACGGTTAGAATTAAAAATGAATTATTGAAGAAAATCAGAAAGTAGAGTGGAGCAGGATCAATTTCCCGGATTAGAATTTGAAACCTGAAACTTGAAATTTGTAATAAAATATGAAGAATAAAAAAAGGGATCTTACAGCATTAGGTTTAGCCATACTGATTATAGTATTGCTCAACGTTGTTGCGTCCTTTATGTTTCATCGTTTCGATCTTACATCTGAGAAACGTTATACTCTGTCGGCTGCGACCAAAGATCTATTGGCTAAGCTTGATGAAACGGTTTATGTTAAAGTATATCTCGATGGAGAATTTCCTGCGGGATTTAAGCGTCTCAGAAATGAAACAAAGGAAATGCTGGATGAATTTCGTACATATTCAAATAACAATGTAGAATACGAATTCATAAACCCATCTGAGAATCCGGATAAGCAGCAGCAGAATGAAGTTTATAAGCAGCTTTACGACAGAGGTCTTCAGCCTACAAATCTTGAAGTAAAAGAAGAATCAGGTACGTCACAGCAGGTAATCTGGCCGGGAGCATTGGTTTCATATAAGGGGCAGGAAGCGCCCTGGCAGCTGCTGAAAACACAGTTAGGTGTTTCATCTGATGCTCAGTTGAATAATTCCATCCAGGCGCTTGAATATGAATTTGCAAGTACTATTCGAAGCCTGAGCACCACCATTACTAATCAAATCGGATTTATTGAAGGACATGGAGAGCTGGATACCCTTTATGTAGATGATATAAAAAATGCTTTGGGCCAGTTCTATGGATTGAGTAGAATAACAATAAATGGTAAGCTGGATGCTTTGAACGGACTTGCTGCTATTGTTATTGCCAAGCCTGATACAGCTTTCTCAAAAGAAGATAAATTCATAATCGATCAGTTCATCATGAATGGCGGAAAAGTTTTATGGTGCATTGATGCTCTTGAAACACGCATTGACAGTCTTGCCAGAAGCGGTCGTACACTCGCTGTTCCTTATGATCTGGGATTAGATGAAATGTTTTTCAGATATGGAGCAAGGATAAACCCAAATCTGGTCCTGGATCTTCAGAGTTCTGCATTGCCTGTAAATACTGCTTACCAGGGACAACAGCCAAAAATAGAATTAAGGCCATGGATCTTTGCACCTGTTATTCTTCCTACACAAAAACATCCTATTGTAAAAAATCTTGACGCAATAAAGTTTGAATTCACCTCTAATATTGATTTTGTTGATGCACCCGGAATTGAAAAAACAATTTTGCTTACAACATCAAAGAATTCTAAAACGATCAATTCTCCTGTCCGCGTGGATATGCGTATCATGCAACTACAGCAGGATGAAGCTCAGTTTAATAATCCAAGACAACCGGTTGCTGTGCTCCTTGAAGGACAATTTGAATCAGTGTTTAAGAACAGAGCGTTTCCTCAGGAATTTTTGAAAGAATATAAATTTGTGAAAAAAGGAGTTAATAATAAAATGATCATTATTTCGGATGGTGATGTGATCAGAAATGATGTTCAGACTTCTTCAGGAAAGCCATATCCGTTGGGATATGATAAATACACGAATCAGACTTTCGGGAACAAGGATCTGATTTTAAATTGCATCAATTATTTGTGTGATGATACAGGATTGATCAGCGTTAGATCAAGAGAACTTACGCTGCGTTTACTTGATAAGAAGAAAAGTAAAACAGAAAGATTGAAATGGCAGATCATAAATACATGTGTACCCCTGCTGTTGGTCTTGATTTATGGTATTATTCATTTCCTGAGAAGGAGAAATAAATATGGGAAGTAGAAAATAATTTCAGATTTCATGTTTCAGGATTTTACAATCTGAACTTGAAAATTTTAAATATTAAAATATGAAAAGAAACAGGATAGCAATAATATTAGTGATCATTTTAGGCAGTTTGTCTTTCTGGTTCATCGTAAATAAAAGAAAAGGAACTATAAAAGAAACACTTCGCGATTTTGCGGTTAGTGATACAGCCGCAATTGATAAGATATTTCTTGCAGATAAAAGCGGGGATGCGGTAACGCTGGAAAGAAATCCCAACGGAACCACCTGGAGTGTGAATGGGAAATATACAGCCCGTATTGATGGTATTCAAACATTATTGACAACAATAAAAAAAATTGATATCAAAGAACCGGTAGGGAAGAAAGCGCAGGATAATGTGGTTAAACAGCTGGCAGCAGATGCGGTACGTTGTGAGATCTATTCCAAAGGAGAATTGATCAAGGCATATTATGTGGGTTCGCATACTCAGGATATGAGAGGCACTTATATGATCCTGATGGATCTTGAAACTATGAAGCCTTCTGCAAAACCTTTTGTTACTTATATTCCTGGATTCGAAGGGTACCTTTCCACAAGGTATTTTACGAAGGAAAAGATGTGGCGTGACAGGTCAATATTTCAATATGTTCCAACTGACATAGCATCCGTTAAGCTTGAAGTACCTGATAAGCCGGAGCTTGGATATGAAGTAAAGGTGAAAGGCAACAATGATTATGAAGTTACAATGCTTTCTGGAAAGAAGCTCAGCGATATTGATCCTCTGGCTGTAAAGCAATACTTATCCTATTTTCAGCAGGTAAATTTTGAGAGTCTTGATATGGCAATGACCGAAAAGGAGATTGATTCCACACTGAAGTCACGGCCTATTAATATTCTGACGGTAACAGATACAAAAGGAAAAGTTAATAAAGTAAAATTTTTCGCACGTAAGACTAAGAAAGAAGGTATACTTGATACCGAAGGCAAGCCACTTGAATATGATATCGACAGGATGAATGCATTGGTAGAATCTACAAATGATTTTGTTCTGGTTCAGTATTATGTATTCGGAAAAATGATGCCTCCGGCTGATTATTTCAGCAAAAAAAGCACTTCTTCAGAGAATAAGCCTAAATCCTGATTCTGTTTAATGTTTTCAACCAAATACCAGCGGATCCCCTGAAAACGGGGGTTTTTTTTGTTAAAAAGTTACTTTTGGATGAGACAAATACAAATCGTAAATCAGTTATATTTGCTATCAATATAAAAAAGACAGAACTATGAAATTTATAATTTCCTTTTTGAGATCGATAAGAATCAATTAAAGGTTTCCGCTTCAGATCTTGAAACAACAATGACAACCATCATCGCTGTTGAATCAAAGGATACCGGAAATATTGCAGTTCCTGCAAAGCTTTTGCTTGACACATTGAAAACATTTGCTGAACAGCCATTGACTTTCAGCATCGATGATAAGAAATACGGAATAGAGATCATCTCTGATTATGGTAAATACAAGCTTACAGGCCATAACGGTGATGAATTCCCTAAGCTTCCGAACATCGAAGCAGCTTCTTCTTTAAGTCTTGAAGCAAGTGTTCTTTCTTCTGCGATCAACAAAACAATATTTGCAACTGGTAATGACGAGCTTCGTCCTGTAATGTCAGGTGTGTATTGCCAGTTATCTCCGGAGAATATCATCTTTGTTGCTACAGATGCACATAAGCTTGTACGTTACCGCAGAAACGATGCTCATGCACAAAGTGCTTCTGCATTCATCCTTCCGAAAAAACCGTTGAACTTGCTGAAGAACATTTTGTCAAGCGTTAGCGGACAGGTGAAAGTGGAGTACAACAATACAAATGCTTTTTTCTCTTTTGAAAATACAAATCTTGTTTGCCGCCTTATCGATGGGAAATATCCAAACTACGAAGCGGTTATTCCAAAAGAAAATCCAAACAAATTAACTGTTGACCGTGTTTCTTTTTTAAGCTCGATCAAACGTGTTTCTATCTTCTCTAACAAAACTACCCACCAGGTTCGTTTAAAGATCGCGGGAAGTGAATTAAGTATTTCTGCTGAGGATCTTGATTTTGCTAACGAAGCAAGTGAGCGTTTAACTTGTCAGTATGCAGGTGAAGACATGGAGATAGGATTCAATTCTAAGTTTCTTGCAGAGATGTTAAGCAACTTAAATTGCGAAAATGTAAATCTTGAAATGAGTGCACCTAATCGTGCTGGAATTTTATTGCCTGCTGAAAAAGAAAACGAAGCAGAAGATATTTTGATGCTGGTAATGCCGGTAATGCTTAACAGCTAATAATATTTAATGTATGTAAAAAGCCGCTTCGGATTCCGGAGCGGCTTTTTTATTTTGTTAATCGTCTTCAAAACGTCATCCCGTGCTACGACACTGGATCTTCATTAATTCTTGCAGAATCTTTAGCCGCAGATTCGCAGATTTTTATTAATTAATTTTTGGAGATTCGCTCCGCAATAAAACTATTAGAGGTTATTTTAACCGCAGATTCGCAGATTCTGTTATTAAGATTTAGATAGATTATTCCCAACCTAGGCAGCCACCGCCCCAAATTAAAACTACGCTCTTGCATCCACCGAAGCTTCAGGTAGGTGGACATCTGGCACAAAATTTTTAAGTCTAAAGCCGAACTGATACTAATTAGGTAAAAATACTAACCAATAAAAAACGAACTATGAAAAAACTAGCTGTTATTTTATTATCGATTGCTGCAATGTGCGGTAAAACCTTTGCTCAACAGCCTGCTGTTGTTGTAAGCGACAAAACAGGATGGCATAAAATCGGTGAAACTATTGTCAATTTTGAAAAAGACAAAGATGAAGTTATCGTAATGTTAGCTGACAAATTTGCAAAAGTGAAATTTAAAGTTACGGATGCTCCCATTGATCTTGTTTCTTGTGAAGTTCACTATGAGAGTGGTGATAAGCAGGATATAATGATCAACATGCCATTAAAAGCAATGGGTGAGAGTCGCGTAATTGACCTGAATGGAGGGGAGAGAAACTTAAAGAAGATTGTTTTTGTTTACAAAACTCAACCAAACAACAAAGACAAAAAAGCGCATGTTGAGATCTGGGGAATGAAAACAAATGCTGATAAAGATTCTCATAAAGATCACAATCATAAATAAACTTTAACCTATAAAAAAAGGTCGCCAGTGGCGGCCTTTTTTTATATTAATTTTCATCGAAGTGTTTCGAAACAAACCAGATTCCGTCAAACCTATTCTCTTAAGCTTATTGATATCTCGTACTATGATTATAAAAAAATCCTAAATTTGAATATGAAACGAAAATTACTCTTCTCTCTCCTTTTGTTAAATATAGTTTTTGCAACTGCACAGGTAACAGTTATCGATAGTATCATGTCAGGTGGTGTTTATCGTAATTACCGTCTATATGTTCCAGCTGCTTATAACGGTTCAACTGCATGGCCACTGATCTTCAATATTCATGGTTATACTTCCAATGCAAGCCAGCAGCAGCTTTATACTAATTTTGGCCCCATTGCTGATACTGCACAGTTTCTGATGGTCTATCCGAATGCAACTGTTTATAACGGTCAGCCTACCTGGAACTCCGGTTTCGGAATGCCTGTAGATGATGTTGGTTTTATATCTGATCTGATTGATAGTTTAAGTATCTCATATAATATCAATCAGAATGCAGTGTATTCATGCGGAATGAGTAATGGTGGATATATGAGTCATACACTTGCCTGTGAACTAAGCAATAAGATCACAGCCGTTGCTTCTGTAACTGGAAGTATGACCACTCTTCAGAAAAGTACATGTAATTCAGGAAGACCTGTTCCTGTTATGCAGATCCATGGAACTGCCGATGGAACTGTACCATATTATGGGAATAGTTATTCTCTTGCCATTGATACTTTAGTGAAATACTGGGTAACAAATAACTCCTGTAATTCAACTCCAATTTACAATGCGGTTCCTAATACAAACACATCCGATAATTGTACCGCTGATCATTATGTTTATAACGGTGGAACATATGGTTCCTCAGTAGAGTTGTACAAAATAAATAATGGCGGACATACATGGCCTTATACATTCCCAATTGGTGTAACCAATCAGGATTTTAATGCATCAGAAAAGATCTGGCTATTCTTTCGAAAGTACAGACTCAATCAGTTAGTTGGAATTAACGAATTGACGAAAGAAAATGCTGTTACAGTTTATCCGAACCCTGCAAATGATCGGGTAACAATAGAAGCTGAAGCTTATGTTAGTTTGGGAATATTTGATATTAATGGAAGAAATATTATGAGTTCCGATAAAAAACAAATAGATATTTCTGCTTTAGCGAAAGGCATCTATTCGATTATAGTTCTTACTGAAAATGGAAGAGCGGTAAAAAAACTTGTGAAGATTTAATATTTAACGATAGATAAGTATCTCTTTCTTTCCGTCACTTTTCATATAACCACGATACATTCCTGCTGAGTTAAAAGGCATAGTAATATTTCCTTTTGCATCTATTGCAATCAGTCCGCCTTCTGCGCCAAGCGAAACAAGTTTTTTCATTATGACTTCATTTGCTGCGTCTGCGAGAGATAAGCCTTTATATTCCATGAGTGCAGAAACATCATAAGCGACTACTGAACGAATAAAAAATTCTCCATGCCCTGTGCATGATACAGCGCAGGTTTTATTATTCGCATAGGTCCCGGCTCCAATGATGGGTGAATCTCCGACACGACCATATTTTTTATTCGTCATTCCTCCGGTTGAAGTTCCTGCGGCAAGATTTCCATATTTATCTAATGCTACCAAACCAACCGTTCCGAACTTTTCATCTTTAAAAAATACTTCAGAAGGCTTAATTGAACCTGTCGTATCAAGAACAGGTTTATTTAATTCCTTTTCTTTAATTTTCTGAAATTGGTTCCAGCGCTTCTGATCAAAGAAATAAGCTGAGTCCGCAAAGTCGCACTTACACTGAACGGCAAATTGTTCTGCGCCATTGCCAACCATCATAACGTGCTGTGATTTTTCCATTACACACCTGGCAGCGGTAATGGGATTTTTGATCTTTCTTACACCCGCAACAGAACCTGCCATTAATGTTTTGCCATCCATTATAGAGGCATCCATTTCGTTTTTTCCATCAGCAGTAAAAACAGAACCTTTTCCGGCATTAAACAAGGGAGAGTCTTCGAGGATCTTAATAGAAACAATAACGGCATCAAGGCTGCTGCCGCCTTTGCTTAGTGTATCATATCCTTTTTGCAAAGCTTCATTAAGTTTATCTGTATATTCTTTTTCAAGTTCCGGAGTCATGTTCTTTTTAAGAATAGTTCCGGCACCGCCATGTATTGCAAGTGCAAAATTTACATTCTGTTTCTGAGGTTTCTGTTGTGAAAAAACAGAATTCTGAATGAATAAGATCAGAAAAATAAAAGAAATGTTTTTAGTCATGTGGATTATTATTACTCCAAAACTTTTAAGATCTCATCGCTTAAAGGAGAAACAGCTGCAGAATAAAATTTCAACAATTCTCCATTTTCACTGATCAGGTATTTGCAAAAATTCCAGCTTGGTTTCTCATCATTCCAGCCATTCTCTTCTTTATGGCTTAGCCAGTTATAAACAGGATTCTGGTTTTTACCAGTTACATCCGATTTTTCAAAAAGCTGAAATGTGACACCAAAGTTTTTTTTACAAAACGTCCCAATATCTGTATTGCTTAAAGGTTCCTGTCCTCCGAAGTTATTTGCCGGAAACCCAAGAATCACAACTTTGTCTCCCTGAGTTTCATGTAAATGCTGGAGTTCTTCGTATTGGGGCGTGAAACCGCATTCAGAAGCAGTATTAACTATCATTACTTTTTTTCCTGTGTATTTACTAAAGAGAATCTCTTCACCATCAATAGAACGAAATTTCAAATCATAAAAAGATCTGGTTTTGTTTTCTGTTGTTCCTGTTGGCTTGCTTGAAATTCCTTTCGGAGAAAATAATTTCAGGAACTTATATTTTAGTTTTTTCATAATGCTCTTTCATAATGGCTCTCACACTTTCTCGATACGTTTTCCGAAAAGGAAAACACTCGAAATGACTATCACACTGTGCTCTGCGACCTCTTCGTCTCTGCGAGAAACTTTTTCTTAGCGACTTAGTGTCTTTGCGGTAAAAAAAATTATCCTACTATCCTCAGCTTCGCAAACTTTACCAGCAATTGTTTGGATCCAATCCCTGCTTCAAACATCACTGTGACTTTGTTGTTCGGGAAATCTCCTTCCAAAGCGGTTACTTTACCATGTCCGAACCGATCGTGCTGAACAAGTGTTCCGATCTGAAGATCACGTAAGCTTTCTGTATCAAAATCGCTGGTGTTTTTCGAAGCGGAGTTTATCTTCACCAGTTTTTTGCCCATCACAGGCCGCTGAACAAAGGTTTCTTTTGGCTTAGTGTTGATCTGTAATTTGGGTTTGGGTGAATAATCTTCGTTAGCAAATAATCTGCCCGGACTTTCAACCGGCATCTCCAGGTATTTCGGATCAAGCTCTTCAATGAATCTGCTTGGTTCACTGTATACTAAATTGCCCCATTTGTAGCGTGTAGTGGAGTAGGAGAGTGTCGCGCGTTTTTCCGCCCGCGTTAAAGCTACATAAAATAACCTGCGTTCTTCTTCAAGATCAACGCGGGAAGTAAGCGACATTTGTGAAGGGAAAAGATTTTCCTCCAATCCCACGATATAAACGTATTTGAATTCAAGTCCTTTTGCAGCGTGAATGGTCATCAACACAACTTTATTCTTATCCTCTTCTTTCTCTGTCTTTTTATCGGCATCGGTCATTAATGCGATGTCTTGCATAAAAATGTCAAGTGTAGGTTCCAGAGTAATAGTTGCGTTTGCTTTTTGATCAGCCTCATTAGCGAAGAGATCTGCAAACTCAGTCACTTCTTTAAATGAAGGAACAACCGCTGCTTCATTTTCATTGGTCTCTGCTATCTCATCTATATTGGCATCTCCGATAGTTTCAATTTCACTTTCGGTGAATTCTTTTAAACCATTTAACAATTCCTGGATATTCTCATGACGGCTCACACCTTCAGGCGATTTATCGGCATAAAGATCACGAAGTATCCCGCAATGGGTTGCGATCTGTTGGCCAAGATCAAATGCATTGTGCGTTTTAAGCATTGCTGAAAAGCTCTTGATCATTGTTGCGAACTCATCCACTTTTGCTTTTGATCCCGCATTAAGTCCGATATCAAATTCATTGATATTTTCTATAACGGTCCATAAGCTTACATTGTGATCATTTGCAGCAACGATGATCTTTTCAACTGTAGTGTCACCAATACCTCTTGCCGGATAATTGATGACTCTTTTCAATGATTCTTCATCGTGATTATTTATGGTAAGGCGATAATATGAAAGCAGATCTTTTACTTCTTTGCGCTGATAAAAAGATAAACCTCCGTAAATGCGATAAGGAATGTTTTGTCTGCGAAGTGCTTCCTCCATTGCACGTGATTGTGCGTTCGTCCGGTAAAGAATTGCGAAATCTTTGTTGTGTGCCTGCTCATTCATCTTCGTTTCGAAAATAGAATTTGCCACAAAATTTCCTTCAGCATTATCACTGTCGTTCCGTTGAACCTTGATCAGTTCACCTTCATCATTTTCGGTAAAGACATTCTTCTTTAGTTGTTCTTTGTTCTTCGCTATCACATTGTTTGCCGCACCAACAATATTTTTTGTAGAGCGGTAGTTTTGTTCAAGCTTAAATGTGTGCAGTTCAGGATAATCTTTTTCGAAATTGAGAATGTTCTGAATGTTTGCTCCCCGGAAAGCGTAAATACTTTGCGCGTCATCACCAACAACACAAACATTGCGGTAAGCTGCCGCAAGCTGTTTTACTATTACATACTGAGAAAAGTTTGTATCCTGGTACTCATCAACAAGAATGTATTTGAATTTATGTTGATATTTATGAAGTACTGCAGGAAAATCACGCAATAATATATTTGTATTAAAAAGAAGATCATCGAAATCCATTGCACCTGCTTTGAAGCAGCGTTTGCTGTACATTTCGTAAATGATTCCCATTTTAGGTTTTGCAGCCTGACGATCTTCTTCAAGAATCGTGGCATTACTTAAGTATGCTTTGGCGGAGATAAGATTATTTTTTGCTGATGATATTCTTGATAAAACACTACCCGGCTTATAAATCTTATCATCCAGTCCCTGTTCTTTTAAAATAGTTTTAATAAGACTTTTTGAATCATCGGTATCATATATTGTAAAGTTCTGAGGATATCCTATCTTTTCAGCTTCACTTCTCAGGATACGTGCAAACACAGAGTGGAATGTACCCATCCATAAATTTTTAGCTTCACCTGCACCAACAATTTTAGCAATACGGTCTTTCATTTCCCGTGCTGCTTTATTTGTAAATGTAAGCGAAAGTATGTTGAAAGGGTCAATACCTTTGGTCATTAAATGCGCTATGCGGTAGGTAAGAACTCTTGTTTTCCCAGAGCCTGCACCGGCAATGATCATAACCGGTCCTTCAGTACATTCAACGGCAGCTCTTTGAACCGGATTTAATTCATCTAAATAATTCTTCGACATTCTTCTGTAAATTCAATTAAGCTATAAAGATAAAACTTTGCTTTTGAGGAATTAAAATTGTTGAAAAGTTAATCGGCTATTTATTCATGTTGCCAGACTAAGATTACCGCCATCTGAAAAATGAGAAATCAGCAGGATTTTTTTAAAAGTGATATTGGGTTATAATTGCAATTAAAGAACTCCCAACTTATAACCTTATGAAAAACAAAGTACTATCCTTAGCATTCTGCATTTTCTTTATTGGTTTTGCTTCGATTCAAAAGTCAGCAGCACAATGTAGTACCAACGCTTCGATTTGTACTCCCGGAGTTGCCGGACCTTTTACGTTTGTTAACTCAGGCCCGGAAGTTAGCTCTTGTTTAGATTGGATGCCACAAAGCACTACAGCATATATCATTCTTCATATAAATACAAGCGGACCCTTAAATATGCTGATCGATGGGAATAATACAGCCGGGTATCTTGATGTTGCAGTTTTTAATATACCTCAGGGACAAGCGCCTTGTGCAGCGATTCAAAATAATGCAAATGAATTGGGATGTAACTATGCGAGTGCGTATTCCGGGTGTAATCAATTTGGTAATGCATTCGCGTGTGGGAGTTCAGTGCCTGCTCCGATTGTTGTTGCCGGCCAGGATTTGATGATCGTTGTTGAAAACTGGCAGGATGGTTTTTCAAGCTCTTCTACTGATTTTACACTAACTCTTGGTCCTGCACCGGGTGCTCAAACAGGGTCACCAAATGCAACAGTTATTGGAGGAACGGGTCCTTTTTGTACCACATCTCCCGCTTCCCAACTTATAGCTTCAGATAATGGTGGTACATGGAGCGGACCGGGGACTTCTGCTTCAGGAATGTTTAATCCTGGTGTTGCAGGTCCGGGAACACATACTATCAATTATTCTATCGGAGTTCCACCGTGTAATTCCACATCAACAACAACAATTATTGTAAATCCTCCAACAGCACTCTCTATTTCCCCATCAGCCACTTCAATATGTTCTGGGCAATCAGTTACTTTGACAGCTTCTGGTGCATCCAGCTATTCATGGGCGCCTGGTGGTCAAACAACGGGAGCTATAACCGTATCACCTGGCGGATCAACAACCTATACCGTAACAGCTCCGGGCTGTGCAAGCTCTGCAACTCAAACCATAAATGTTACTCCTTCTTCAAATCCTGCATGGTCTCAGCCACCTGTAATGTGTGTAAATGATGCATCGATCAACCTTAATTCATTGGTTACCGGCACTGCTGGTGGAACCTGGAGCGGAACGGGTGTAAGTGGTAATATGTTTAATCCATTCGGATTATCTGGAAGTATTCCCGTAACCTATACAGTTGGAACCCCTCCTTGTAGTGGAACTTCAACATTAAATATAACTGTTAATCCAAATACTCCTCCAACAATAACAAGTGTTCCAAATCAGTGTTCAGGATCCGCACCTTTTAATCTAACAGCTGATATTACAGGTGGTACATGGAGTGGAATAGGTATTACAAATGCAGTGACAGGAACTTTTGATCCTTCACTAGCTTCAACGAGCAGTGCAAATACAATTACCTACACATTATCGGGTTCGTGCGGTGGATTGGATAATATTCAGATCACTGTTGTTGCCGGGCCTGATGCTTCATGGAGTGCAGCAACACTTTGTGCAAATAATACAGCAATCAGTTTAGATTCATTATTAACAGGTACCAATGGTGGTACATGGAGTGGTTCAGGTGTTACAGGTAACATGTTTAATCCTGCCGGATTAAGTGGCGGTATTCCTGTTACTTATAATGTAGGCGGAGCTTGTACAGCTACCGCAACTCATAACATTACCGTTATTCCAAATTCTGATCCTTCATGGACTACTACTTCAATCTGCGAAAGCGATGCAGCTATCAATCTTAATACGTTTATAACAGGTACAAGTGGTGGGACCTGGAGCGGAACAGGTGTAAGCGGAAATTCATTTGATCCATCCGGATTATCAGGTAACATACCTGTAACATATACCGTTGGAACTCCGCCATGTCAATCGGTATCAACTCAAAATATAAATGTTGTTCCTGTTGCAGATGCCACATGGACTACAACTTCTTTATGTTCGGACGCGGCTGCAATAAATCTTGATGCAGCGGTTACAGGAACAGCAGGCGGTTCATGGAGCGGAAGTGGGGTTACAGGCAGTTCATTTGATCCAGCCGGATTGAATGGTTCAATTTCGGTTACATACACTGTAGGCCCTTTAGGATGTCAGGCGAGCTTATCTCAGAATATAACAATTGTTCCTGCTGCTAATGCAGCGTGGACAACCACTGCAATGTGCACTAACAGTGCACCAATAAATCTTAATGCTTTAATAACAGGAACAACAGGCGGTACATGGAGCGGAACAGGTGTAACAGGAAATATGTTTGATCCAACAGGTTTGACAGGTAATATTGCCATTAAATATCTAGTTGGTTCATCTCCTTGTCACGATAGTCTTGTTCAATTCATTGCAGTAACGCCATCCGCTTCTTCAGCATGGACAGCGCCTTCGTTATGTGCGGGTTCAGGCCCTGTTGATCTTAATACAACAATAACCGGCACAACAGGCGGAACTTGGTCAGGTACGGGAGTTAACGGGAGTTCTTTTAATCCCACAGGCTTAAATGGTTCAATCGTAATTACATATACAGTAGGAACATCTCCTTGTGTTTCAACTTCCACACAGTCTATAATTGTTATTGCTGATGCGAATGCAACTATCAATCCTGTATCTCCGATGTGTCAGAATTCATCCTCTATTACTTTAACTGCGGCAAATAGTGGTGGAGCGTGGTCTGGAAGCGGAATTACAAATACCTCTGCAGGTACATTTAATCCTACTACTGCTGGTGTAGGAACAGACACTGTTATTTATACAATTGGAGGAGTCTGCGGAGATATAGATACACTTCTTGTTACTGTTATCGCTAATCCTAGTTCCGCATGGTCTATGCCTTCTACAATATGTGAAAGTGAAGACCCGGTTGACCTCAATTCATTAGTTACAGGTACTTTGGGTGGAACATTTACAGGAAATGGAGTTAGCGGTTCAACATATGATCCACAGGGATTATCAGGTAATGGAAGCATTACTTACAGTGTAACCCAAAACGGATGCTCTTCAACTTTTACACAGTTCTGTAGTGTGGATGCTATCAACGCCAGCTTTACGGCTACTCCGTTATCAGGTTTAGCACCGGTTAACGTAACAACAGTTAATACAAGTTCGAATGCAGTAGGATATTTTTGGAACTTTGGAAATGGAGACACATCCACAGTTACCAATGGAACAACTAGTTATTTCAATATGGGAGATTACACGATCATTCTTACTGCTGTTAATGCAAATGGTTGTATTGATACTGCACGAATTATGATCCATATCGATGAACTTTCAGCTTTGGTGATTCCGAATGTCTTCACTCCAAACGGAGATGGTAAAAATGATGTGTTTAAACCTGTCATAGCTGAAGGTATTGAGGAGTACAAAGTAACTATATATGATCGCTGGGGATTGAAAATGGAGGAGTTAACGAACGAAAATATCGGTTGGGATGGAAAAACATCTGCGGGGGGGATTGCTCCAGACGGAGTTTATTATTATGTAGTCATGGGAAAAGGTGATGATAGTAAGATTTTTGAATTTAAAGGTTTCGTGAAATTATATAATTAAAAATATATCTTTGGTAAAAACTAATCAGCCATTCTGGCAATATGAAAAAATTAAATCTGAAATTTTCCTTCTTTTTTATTTTCTTATCAGCTGGTGTTTTTGCCCAAGGCTTTGATTGCAGTTCTGTAAAAGGTTTCTGTACAGGAACATCAGTTATTTCCCCAAATTCTAAATTAAGGTTATGTTCCTGATAAAACACTAAGACCGGCTCCATGCAGGTCTTAGTGTTTTATTATTCTTTAAAAGTGTATTCATGTAATGGTTGATCTAGATGAGCTTAACAACATTGAAATAAACTTTATAGTCGGTCATCCTCGTAGTGGTACCACACTAATGATGGTGATCTTTAATCAATATGATAATTGTATCTCCACACCTGAGATCCATCATTTCATTTATTTTTATAAGAAGTATAGAAGCGTTCGGGAAGTAAGTGTCCGGTTGATATCTGATTATAAAGAGTATTTAAAGATGTTCTTTCATTACAAGAACAGTCCGTTGATTGGACCATATAACTCAAAACTTTTGGATGATCTTCAACCCGGACAAAAAATCAGTTATTCACAGCTTACCAAACTTGTGTATTTATGTCTTTATGGTGAAAAAGGTTTGAATGGAAACATACAAGTAATAGTTGATAAAAATCCTTATTATTCTTTCCATATAGATAAAATATTTGAAGTGTTTCCCAAAGCTAAAATTATTGCCGCAGTGAGGGATTACAGAGCGTATTTGTTATCGATCAGGCAAAGCAGCCACACGTTTGTATCACAAAAATCATTTTTATATTTTGCGGTTTCCTGGAATGCATATATTAAAATGATCCTGAAAGCAAAAGAAAATAATAGTGGAAGTATAACAATACTTAAGTATGAAAGTTTAGTTCATAATAAAGAAGAAGAAGTCCGGAAGTCTGTTGAGTTTTTAGGATTGAAATATGATAGTAATTTGTTCGACTTTCATTTATATGTGCAGGAAAGAATGAGAAGTTTTGAGATGCCTAAAACAGTGCATGACCGATTGATAAAAAAAATGAACGATTTGAGTATGCCAATCAATCCGAACCGAGTGTTTGCTTGGCGAGATTCACTTACACTGGAACAAAGAAAGCAAGCAGAAATTATTTGTGGCGAATGGGGAGTTAAATTAGGATATAAGACGGAAACCACATATAACTTAATTGATCGTTTATTTGTAAAATTTTCAGCCTTATTTTATTACATAAGGGTAGGTATGTTCTTATGGATAAATTCACCTGATATCTTTTTTTATAATGAATTCAAAGTGACAAAAAAAAGAAAAGCTCTGGAAGAATCTGTCAAAAGAAACCGTTTAGCAGAATGATAGGCCAGTACAAAAATAAAAAGCAAGTTTTTATTATAGGTATAGGCCGCTCGGGAACAACCGTGCTATCAAGAGTTTTAAACACTCACCCTAAATTGCATTGTTTGCCAGAGGCTAATTTTCTTGTTTTCTTTTTAAATAGTTATAAAAATAAAACCAGTTTCACTCGAAAAGAGATCGACCTTATTTTTGATCAGATTCGGGTCTATTCACTTTCTCATCCTTGGTTTGCGTGGTGGACTTTTGATCAGGTTAAAGCCAAAGAGAATGTTTACAAAGCTTCTGAAAATAATCAACTCGATTATATTAGTCTCTGCAAGTTGATCTCTGTGCATTTTGAGGTTGTAAATGAAAATAAAGAATCAGCAGAGATTCTTATCGATAAGAATCCTAGTAATACTCTTTATGTTAACAAGATCAGTCAATGCATTCCTTCTGCACAATATATTTGGGTTGTAAGGGATTTTAGGGCTAATGTTCTATCACGTAAACAAAACACTGACCTGAAATCAGGTAATGTAGCCTTCTATGCTCAACGTTGGGTTTTATTCAATAAAATTGCTAAGAAATTTTCTCAACATAATAAAAAGAATGTTTGTTTTCTTAGATATGAGGACTTTGTAAAACAGAATGATACTGAGACGAAGAAATTGTTTGAGTTTTTGAATGTGAGTGTGGAAGAGGTGTTGAATAACAATAAGATCCACGCTATAAGACCTGATGACTTTGAGATAGCTCCGTTAATAAAAGAAAGGATTCACAAACATTATCAGAATTGGAATAAACCGTTAAATGATTCAAGACTTGATTCCTGGAAAGAGCATCTTAGTGAGAATGAGATAAGGATCTGCGATGCTATTTGTGGCGATTTGGGGTCAGATCTGGGTTACAGTGTACACTTTCAGTTGAATCTATTACAACGTTTATGGATTAAAATAAGATATGCTATTCCAATTTTAAAGGCCCGGATCGATGTATCTAAAGATCTATTGATTTTTTATGCGTCTGCTGCTTTAAAGCTGAATCGATTGAAAAGAAGATATAAAAAACTAGGACTGCTTAACGACTGACAGATCATGAAAAAGCAGAATGGTCAAATTTTATATTTTCTGTCATTTCACCATACATTTCCTTGTAGTTCTCCCCGCATGTAGCCCCAAAGGCTTCATCTTTTGAGTGATCGATGAGGTGCTGAAACTTATTGATCATTTTAACATCTTTCATTGTGTCAATAAATTCGCTGTATTTTTCGTGGTTTTTGAAAAAATCTCCGGCTAGTAAATAATGAAAAATAGAATAAATTGTTTCTGTTTTTTTATAGGAAAGCAATTTTTCCGGATGACCCATCATTGCAAAATTCATGATCTCAGGTGTATAGAAAAGACGAATAAATTTTTCGAGAAGTTTTACAGCACCGTTTATCTGGCCGTATGCCTCATTAATAGCTTCATCTTTTCCTGAAATAAGTTTTTGGTGGAGTGCCTCAGAAATCAATTCGGCACTATGCATACCAACATATATACCACTTGAAAATATAGGATCAAGAAAAGCTCCTGCATCACCTATCATGGCAAAATTATTTCCGAATTTCTTTTCACAGTAATATGAATAATCTCCGTTTACCTGAACTTTATGATTCATTATTGCCTTTTTTAAAAGCACATTAACAGCAGGAGAATCCTCGATTTCTTTTAGGTAAAGATCTTTTTTCCAATCGCTGCTGCCAGAGGTAATGAGTTTTGATTTTTCTTCTTTTACAAAACTGTTGTTAACAACAACCCCAATGCTCAGATTATCACTGCTGATAGGAATTACCCAAACCCATCCTTTTTTTTCACCACCAAGATAAACGATCTTGATCACACCCTGTTGTAAGGGAATGTCAAATTCGCTGTTGGACCAGTGTGACCATAAAGCTACCCTGTCAAGATCTTTAAATGATTTCTTTACACCAAGTTTGCTTCCCAGAAATGTGCTTTGGCCGCTTGCATCAACTATGAATCTAGACATGAATTTTTGTTCACCCAAATGTGAAGTAGCCGTAACTTCCACAATACCATCCGGACGGTCAAGAAGGACATTTTTTACTGTAGTTTCTTCAAGTACTTCTGCTCCGCTTTTTCTGCTGTTAGTGAGCAGCATCTCATCAAAGAGGGAACGTTTAACGTGGAATGACAGATAACTTTTATCCTTTACAACATTTTTAAAACACCATAAAGATTGTTTTTTTCCATCACTGTCAATGAAGTTAACTCCGGGTTTACGTGGAGAAATTTTTTTTAATTCTTCAAGAACACCAAGATTTTCAAGTGTATGATACGAAAGCGGAATGAGTGATTCTCCTATGTGTTCTCTGGGAAATTTTTCTTTTTCTATTAAAAGTATTTTATGTCCCTTGCGAGCCAAAAGGGTTGCTGCAGTTGAGCCTGCTGGCCCGCCTCCGATAATGATGACATCAAACAATTCCATATTCTTAATTTTATTCTAAACTAAATTTACAAAAAATTAAAGTCCAAGCCATGACGAAATAATATTCCTTTGGATATCGGATGTGCCTGAGTAAATGGTGCTGCCTATTGCATCCCTTAATGCTCTCTCGATGGGATAAGAAGACGTATAACCATTTCCTCCATGAATTGTTACTGCTTCCATAGCTGCGGCAGTGTATGCCTCAGACACAAAAAGTTTTGCAATCGAGGCATTTAAAGTATTTTCCCTACCGGTATTAAGACCATTTGCCGCTTTATAGGTTAAAAGTCTACCTGCTTCGAGCTGCATTTTCATATTTGCTATCCGGTGTGATACAGCTTGTTTTTTTCCAATGGATTCGTTGCTGATAATTCTTGTTTGAGCATACTTAATAGACTGTTCCAATAATCTTTGCATTGATCCAATCTGGCATGCTGCCATACCGGTACGTTCCCATTCCATAGAATAATTGAAAACAGTGGTTCCTCCACCTATTTGACCAAGAATATCAGACTCACTTACAAAAACATTATCAAAAAAAAGTTCACACATATTACAGCTGCGTAGTCCCATCTTTTCAAGTGAATTTCCTATTGAGATACCTTCAGTTTTCATATCCAGAATGAATGCCGTGATCCCACCCAGGAATCCTTTGTTTTCATCTGTAAGAGTATAAATAAGGATAGTGTCAGCAACAGGTCCGTTAGAAGCAAAAGTCTTGCTACCGTCAATAATGAAACCATCTTTATACCTTTTTGCACTTGTCTTTAAATGGAATGCATCTGAACCTGAAGTATTTTCAGTCATACAATTCACCATTATACTTTTTCCGGTGGAAACCGATGAGAGGTACTTTTCCTTTTGTGCATTGTTTCCAAAATGCAATAATGGTGAAACGCCAGCGAGAAAATGAGCACATATTGCAAAATTTAATCCGCCATCCGTGCATGAATATCCAAGAGCTTCCAATGCAATGATAGCAGAAAAAGGATCCATGTTACCTCCTCCAAATAAAGAAGGAACAGTAAGCCCTGTCAGTTTCTGTTCACCTGCTTTCAGCCAAAGCTCGCGCGGGAATAATTGATCCTTATCACGCTCTGCGGCTTTACTATTGAGTTCCTTTTCTGCGAAAGCTATAATTTGCTCTCTTATAAGTTTTTGTTCATTACTTAATGAAAAATCCATTATAGAAGTTGTTTTAAAACCTGGAGGTCAGTTTTGTTGCTTGAAGTTTGAGGAAGCTTTTCAAGAAATATAAAGGTATCTGGAATCATATAAGCAGGCAAGTGTTTTTTGCAATATTCTTTCATTTTTATTTCTGATTGAGTTTCTATGCTTTGGGTGCAAATAAAAGCAGTGATAATGATATCCTCATTTGCATCCTTTTGAGAGAGTACTGCACATTCATTGATCAGTTCATTCTTAGTTAATGCTGTTTCAATCTCCGCGAGTTCAATTCGATAACCGTTCCGTTTCACCATTCTGTCATTTCTGTCCCTGAAAATAAAATTCCCATCTTTATCAATGCTGACTATATCACCGGTCCTGTACCATTTTGAACCTGCTTCGTCAATGAACAAGCTGTCGGTTTCAGTTGCGTTCCAATAACCTGCAAACAAACCATCTCCGCTAATACACAGTTCTCCGGTGGTTTCATCACCTATTATCATAGCCCTGTAGTGAGAGCAACATCTTCCAATAGGAAAGTTATTTGAAAAGGAAGTGATATCGTTTGGTATTTTAAAAAAAGTGCACACGTTTGTTTCAGTAGGACCAAAGAGATTATAATATTCTGCGGTCGGCCAATGCAACTTTAAAGTCTGAAAACGCTTGACCGGATAAACTTCACCGGCAAATAAAACAAGTCGTAATTGATCATAATCGTATTTATACATTTTACCGTAAAGAGAAAGCATGTTGAGAATGGTAGGGGTTGAATACCATATAGTTATTTTTTTTTCAGATATAAGCTGGGAAAGCAAGATGGGATTTCTTGATATCGCTTCATCGATTAGGACAAGTGAAGCACCCTGCTTTATGCTTACAAAAAGGTCAAAAACTGATAAGTCGAAATGAAAAGGGGCATGTGATGCAAACCTATCATTTTGTTTTGGGTGGAATGTTTCAACACTCCAGTTAATAAACTTAAGAGCAGCATTTTCGGTGATCATAACACCTTTTGGTTCTCCCGTTGATCCGGATGTATAAAGAATATACGCAAGATCTGGAATGGATTTTTTTGAAGGAGAATTACGGATCGCGAGAATTGATCCATTATCAATTCGAGCCTTTATATTATAAATATCAGGAAGGATTTTTAGTTGTTCCTCATTTATTATGATTGCCTGGACATCAGAATTTTCTATAATAAATCGATTGCGTTCATCAGGTGCAGCTTTATCTAACGGAAGATATGCTGCGCCTGCTTTAAGTATTCCAAATATGGAGGCAACAAACTCGATAGACTTTGGTAAACATATCGCTACCCTGTTTCCTTTACCAACATTTAATGATAACAAAAGGTTTGAAAGTTGTTCAGCACGTACATTTAGTTCATGATAGGAGCAGGTGTCAACACCGGAGATCAATGCTGTTTCATTCGGGAAAAGTAAAGCTGATGAATAAAGTAAGCGATATAATCCTGAAGTTTCAACCATGAATTTTTTTCAGAACAAAGTTAGCAATGATCTCTATTGTATCCAGATTGTCACGATCCACTTCATGAGCTTCAAATTCGAATTTGTATTCCTTTTCAAGAAAGGAGATCATCTGCATGGTTGAAATAGAATCCATGATTCCTCCGCTGATAAGTGGAGTATTGTCTCTAAGATCTGCATCTGAAGAATTCTTTAAGAACCTTGAAAGAATATACTCTCTTACGGTCTTTTTGATAGGGTTTGTTTCCATAGGGAGATTACTTTTATAAAAATAGTTTATTTATGCTTAAAAATATATCTTTTATTTTTGATGAGCTCCTGGTAGAAAATATCAGCGATGAGCATGTGACCTCTGGTATTAGGATGTGAGTTCCATTCCGAGATCCGGATCGCATTCTCATCAGTTTTGCGATATACTTTTCTCAGGTCTAGTGTCACAAATTGAAGGCTTTTCGCATATGACAAAATACTTTCATATTCCTCATTATTCTCCGGATCCCCTATAGTCGGAAGATATGCCCATACTGGAATTGCGTTGTTTTTTTTACATTCTTCAGCGATCTGCATATAGCTCCATTTTATTAACTGATCGGCAAAGGGCTGAAGTCTCAATTTGATCTCGTCTTCACTCATAGATTGTTTGGAACCGGATATTGCTTTTATTTCTTCAAGAAATGGATAATAAAGATATTTTCCCTGACGAATAAGACTAGCGACACAGATAAGCATTCTGTCTTTTTCAGAGGAGTGTGCGAAATACAAAACTATATCTGGTGAAAATCTGAATACCTTCGTTCTGCATAATTCAACATGCTGCACAAGATAAAAACCTCCATTAGCAAAATTGAGTATTTCAATATTTTTATCTTCAGTATTAGCGTTGTAACGCGTTTCGACAATATTTTCAAAAACCTCTGCGTTGCTTACTCCTGATCCCATTTCATATGAACCTCCAAGTAGCGCGATTCTCCATACTGAATCTGGTTTTGCCAACGTATATTCTTTATCCCTTAATCCAAATGTGTTGCTTTCAAAAAGATAATTCTCATTTTTTACTTTAACATTAGGTTTAATTATCTTAGTGAGTATATCATCTGTGCGGACATAAGCTTCACCCAGTGTAGAATTATTTTTTTGTCTTTTCAATGGGATTTCCCACAATCCGCTTGGGCGATTCTCTTCTCCATCAATCAGCTTTACATAATAGTCCTGTTCTTTTTTTTCGGAATCATGACGATTTGGTTTTTCCTCAGATAATGAAACAACAAATGCGTTGACTCTTTCAGGTAAAATTCTGGCTGTAGGGCCGCAACTGAGCAATGTCAATAGGATGATATATGGAAATGTAAGCAAAAGAGTCTTGTGAGGCTCCATGAATATAATTCTTGCCGGAAGCTTTTTACGAAGTAAGAATTGTATGGTTATTCCTGAGATGATCACTAAAAGATAAATCAAAATACAGAAGGCAAGTTCCTTCCATGTAAAAAGGGAACTTTGTATAACCAAATATAACCATTCTGAAAGGGATTCGCTTGTCCACATTCCCCACATAACGGACATGAATAAGAATATTCCTGTAATCTTGATCATTCGAATAGTATATGAAGTGAGTTCACTCTTTTCTGATTTTTTATCAGAATTCTTTTCTATCCAGACAGCATTTATTGTAATGCATGTACCAATGACCATCCAGAAAGTTATATCTGCCGAAAGTGAAGTGAAAGTACCACGCAACCAAAATAATTGATAGTCATGCAGAAGCCAAGTGAGGGCAAAAATGATCATCATGGTCACAGGTAATGCATACTGAGGCGTCTTTTTTTTAAGCTTGAAAAAAATGGGATAAAAGAAAACTTTTAAAATAAACTCTCTCCAGTAAGTATTAATTCTTTTCCAGAGATCAATGAAGTTTTCAGAAAGAAAATAATTGTTGAAAGCAGGCGGAAGATTAAATCCGAAAATACATAACAAACCAATGATTATGTGAAATAAACCGGAGATCCTTATGATAAGCGCATAAGTGCAAATGGTGAATTGAAGAAAAGAAATAAGATCATGAACTTCATAAGGAGCCGGGAGAAAGTGATAATAAATCAAACGATAACATAAAATATGGATGATACCACGAAGGATCCACCTAATTCCTTTTTGCCATGTATGTTCATCCATAGCAGTATTGTATGTTCTTACATAAGTTTTATAATCTACGATCGGAAAAAATAAGAAGCATATATTAGGATACATGAAAAAATACGGTAGGCTAGTCCAGAATGAAGGTTTGATCGTTTTATGTTTTATCTCATAAAGATAGATCATGAGCCTGAACATGAACATCGAAGCGATAAAAGGGACAACTAATGCCGCCCTTGGAGCATAAAACAATTCTGATCGGAGAATGAAAAGTACAGCAGCGATAATTAGTATGATGGAGATCCTGAAAAAAAATGAAATGGATAAATGACAAACAGCAACAAGTGTTAAGGATATAGTTAAAAGTGTTGTACCTGAAAATAAACCGAAAGCAAAGTAAATTACAAATACCATTAATGAAAGAAATACCAGAGGTCGGAAAGGTAAAGGCATAAAACTATTGATCGTAAAAGCAATAATTATGTAAGGAGCAAGTTCCGAAAGGCCGGAAAATTTTTCGATCTGAAATGATTGAATAATATAGAAAAGTGCAGAAAGCTGTAATAGTGAGATCAAAAAGGATTTAATCTTTCGGAGAGAATATAATTCTAAATAAGAAATATCTTGACGGAAAAATTTCTTGTGCCACGCATCTGCGCGAACCGTTAGATCCATAAAAATAATTGTTTACCAAATATAAGTAAATATTTACGGACAAGTTCCCTGAGGCAAATTACAATAATAAAGACAAGTCTTGAAAAAACTGTTAAATTTGAGATTCATAGAATGGAAAGAACAGTGCAATATGTGAAAACATCCGGGTTGGAAAATCTACCTGAAATGGCTTTTATTATTGGGATGGGAAGGTCAGGTACCACACTTCTTACCAATATGTTCAATTCCCATCCTAATGTTGTTTCCACCCCCGAGAATGAGTTCCTTGTATTTGCTCATCAATCATATCTGGATAAAGATTTTAATGATAAGGAAACTGTTGACTCTTTCCTGGATCTTCTTTCTTACAATTACAGCACTGTATTAAGTATATGGCAGCCTTCACCAGATTTGAAGAATGATATAGTAAAGCTAAAAGAAAAAAACTTCGCTAACGTTTGTAAGCTGGTTTATCTCAATTATCCTTTTGCTGGCAGGAATAAAGAAGAGGTACGTTTTATCGTTGATAAAAATCCTGTCTATTCACTCTATCTTGAAAAACTGCAGGAAATTTATCCTGTTGCTAAATACATTGTTCTTGTAAGGGATCACCGTGATAATGTCCTGTCGCGAAAAAAGTATGCAGACTCTGCTAAATCCGTTTTTGAATTGGCTGTTTCATGGAATTATTATTATGAAAAGATATTCCGCGATCTTAAAAAAAATGGTCTTGATCATAAATTAGTGCGTTATGAAGACCTGGTAGCTGATCCGACTGCGATATTAAAAGAACTTTGTAGTTATCTGGATATAAATTATTCTGACAGGATGTTTGAGTTTCAGGATCTGTCGAAGAAGATAAAAGAACATGTAAAGGAGAATGCTGCAGATAAAGTTTATAACAAGATAAGCAAAATGCATTCTAACCTCGACAACAATGTTACTCAAAAAAGAGTGAAGGCTTATGAGAAAGAGTTGAGTTCTGAGGAAATAGCTATTGTTAATTATGTGTGTTCTGATTTCGCATTAAAATTTGGTTACCTGGAACAGCAGGAAGTCAATGATATCAGGCCAAAGCGAAGTTGGAAATTCAATAAATTTAAATATGAATTAATTGTAAGTGTTTATTATTTATTGAAAGCTGCTTATTATAAACTGCCGGTTTCTTTTCGTATCAAAAGATTAAATAAAACAAAATAATTTTTCGCTCAATAAACTCTCAACAGATTTACAATAGCTATTGAGAGTCGTGAAAGCGGTTGTAATAAATGTGCTAAAGTATTTATCATTAAAGGTTTTGAAGTCAATAAGAGTTTGAACGATTCAGCTCTCTTTTGAAGAAAAAGTGAAGTTAGGACTGTTGAACAAACAAGCTTTTTTTTGTCCGCAAATTCATCCCGCATCACATCTATCAGAAAAATATACCGTGCTTTGTCCGTATTATTCCAGGCTTCGTGTTTATATGCATCTATGAACACAAGCCATTTCCCATTCTCCCAGGCCCGGATCTCATCCTTAACTTTAAAACCAACTTCAGGTAGACCGGCAGGTATTTCAATTCCTAAATGACATCTGTATATTGCATTTGTATCACCACAATGGGGCAATATTTTTGCAGCTGGCTCCAGCAGATTAAAGGATGCTGAAATAATATTCGGATATTTATTGATAAGGGAAGTAGTGAAAGGGAATTGTTTCTGATTTTTAAATAATTCAACGCTCCAGGTTTTTAATGCGATTGTTTTCCAGCTGCCTTTTTTATTAACCATGGACGTATTAAAGTAATTAGCTAACTTATGTTTGATCAAGTATTCCTGTAGTTCAAGTTGAATGTTTTTTGAATTGGAAGCCAATTCCTCAGCCCATGAAAAGTTTTCCGGGGAAATAAACGCAGGTTCATTTTCCGGATAGTTAAAACTAAAATCATATATGCTAAACCATAATCTATGCATCAATGCTTTTTTTTTTAATTTTACTGTATATAAACTGTTCCGGGAATGACTGAATTCGAATTTACAGATAAAAATCCTAAGTTCTTTTATGACCCTAAAGATTTTTCTTTTCTGAATCCTTTGATATCGGGCTTTGATATTATAAAAAAGGAATTACTCGAACTGATCGCAGAAGGTAAAGAACAGCAATGGCTTAGGACTTTTCCCGATTATGTAAGATCGGAAGAATACAAAGCCTGGAAAGTTTTTTCATTTGTGTTCTTTAATATGCGGTTCCCTCAGAATGCAAGGCTTTGCCCAAGAACAGCTGAACTCGTTTATTCAATCCCCCAGATACTTTCCTGTGATTATTCTTATCTCAATCCAGCAACCCATGTGCTTCCGCATAAAGGATATTCGCGTATGGTCCTGCGTTGTCATCTGCCTTTAATCGTTCCTGGTGAGGATCTTTGTGCTCTCCGGGTTGGCGATGAAACAACGCATTGGAAGGAAGGTGAACTGTTGATATTTGATGATTCATTCGAACATGAAGCATGGAATAAGACAAATGAGAAACGTGTAGTTTTGATGTTTGATATTCCTAATCCTTTATGGGGATATACAGCTTATGAAATATCAAAATATAAAATCGAAAATATAGATGATCCGTTTTTATTGTCAATGGCTCCCAAAAATGCGTGGATAAAAAGTTTTGAAAAGGGTGTTTTTCCTTTAGAAAATTTTTCAGATCAATAGATCATTAATTTCTTTTATGTTTTCAGCACAAATATTTCCGCTGTATTTTAATTCAGAGCCCTTTTCACTTAATATTGCTGCAGCTTTATTTAACTTAGCTCCACAAATTAAATAATCATCAATATGCAATTCGTATAGTTGGTTCTGCACTTCTTCCTGATCAGGCACTAATTTGTAACCAAGCATTTTGTTATAATGGATCGCCCTTTCATTATCTCTAAGAATCCGTATTCGCGAAACTTTACAGATGTTAAGTTTTACCAGCATAAAATTTAGAAGGCATAATGATGCAAATACTGCCGCAAAAGAATGGATGTATTCTTTATCCCAGATGAAAATTCCACCTTCTCCAAAACCCTTTGATGGATCATAGTTCTTTACGTTGATGAGACCTACCTGTTTGTTCTCGAATTCTATAATAAAATAATAATTGTATTTATTATTAATAGTTTGAAACCATTTTTTTTGAGCATCTTCTGTGATATGGGTTCTATATTCCATGTGATTGGCGATATCACTCTGATTCCGCCAATAACGAATAAGCTCAATGTCTTTTTCCTGGATTCTTACAAGACGTACTCCATATTGTTCGAGGATTAGCATATCACTTCATCTTCATTATAGCTGGGAGCATTGTTGATAGATTTTAATGCCTGGCTGATATATTGGGCAATTATGCCGAGGCAAAGAATAATAATGCCTGTGGAAAACAGAATGCTTACAATTAGTGAGGTGTAACCTTCAACATCTATTTTCATGAAAAATTTTTTAAATAAGAAAATAATGCCAATTAAAAAATTTATACCTGCTAATAATATTCCGATGTTGGTAACAAACTTAAGTGGCAGGGTAGAAGAGAACATGATAATTGTGGAAGTCAGTTTAAAAAGCTCTGTCACATTATATCTTTTTTTCTCAATAAAATCCTTGTTGGCTTCAACGTTTACAAATGAAAGTTTTTTTGTGTACCAGAGACATAACTCATCAATAAAAATGAATTGTTTATGATTATTGACAATTTTTTGTGTGATCGAGTTTTTAATTAAACGGAAGCTGCTTCCCTTTCCTTTATCAGGACCTTCAAGCTTTGAAAACATTTTGTAGACTGCTGTAAATAATCCTCTGAAAAAAGTCTGATTCTGCTTTTGGTATAAGCCATAAACAAGATCAGAGTTGGTTTTTTTCTGATTATCAATTAATTTTTGTATCTCCTTAGGATGAACTTCAAGATCATCATCCATTGTGATTATAAAGTTTCCTTTTGCATATTTGAAACCGCAAACAGAAGCTGCATGCTGTCCAAAATTTTTGCTTAATCGTATTATCGTAGTATTAGAAGAATCTTTCTTGATGTTTTTTAATACTTCCCAGCTATGATCAGGGCTTGAATCATCTATATAAATAATTTCATAGCTGTATTTTTTGTCAAAAAATGAGATAATGCTTTCATGCACTTTTTTCAGAGCGTTCTCCGCCCCATAAACCGGAATGATGATACTGTAATCTACATTCATATCATTTGCTGTTTAATAATAATCCGCCATCCATGTTTAATGTTGTTCCGGTGATCCATCCTGATAAAGGACTTAATAGAAATGCAATTGCATTAGCAATGTCAATCGGTTCGCCAATACCAAACGGATAGCGATTTTCAATTTCCGCTATTTCTTCCTTTGAATATATCTGTTCAGATTGTTCAAGAATATTTGTCCTTACAAGAGCCGGTGCAATAATATTTACACGTATTTTTTTTGCCGAGGCTTCTAAAGCAAAACCTCTGGTGAAAGCTTCGAGAGCTGCTTTTGAAGATGTATAAAGTGAACCTCCTGTATATGGATGATGTGCAGAAACAGATGAAATAAAAACAACTGAAGCCTGAGGATTTATTTTTTTGAGTGACAGCAAACCACTGCTTAATAATACAGCAGATGAAAAGTTGATCATGAAAATATCATCAATGTGTTTTTTTTTGATGAATTTAACAGGAAGGGGATTTATAATGCCGGCACAATGAACAAAGCCATCAATTGAAGGAATTTTTGAAAGTAATTCATTAATGGAATCCTCTTTTGACAGATCTGCTGTTAATTGTTTACTTCTGTTCTTTAATAATAAATGAGTGTTGTTTAATTCCTCTTCATTACGGCCTGTTATTATTGTCTCTGCGCCAAGCTCATCACACAGAATCGCTACAGATCTTCCTATTCCGGAAGATGCACCTGTGATCAGAATTTTTTTATTTTTAAGATCAATCATGCTCGATCAGATTTGTATAAACATTTTCAGATCTTAGAATCACACTGCCCCATGAAAAGCCAACACCAAAACCAGATAAGAGTAAAGTTAATTTTTTTTCCTGAAGCTCTTTTTTAAGCGAATAGCACATGGTGAGTGGAATAGAAGCAGAGCTTGTATTTCCGAATTTTTCTATAGAATAAGGAACTTTCTCAGATTCTATTTTTAACTTCTTTCTGACACTTTCATTGATCAATCTATTTGCCTGGTGAAGGATATAAAAATCGATATCATTTTTATCTGTTTTACTTTGTTCCGCCAGGGAATTAATATTCGGACCCACTTCTTTTAATGCGAAATTAAAAATATCCATTCCGTTTAATATAAGGTTCTTTTTTGACCTGCTGATGCCGGGCTCTATTTCAATAATATCTTCAAATGATTTGTCGAAAGGATTGCGTGAATGTCCATGTTCAATTATAATTGAATTTTTTCCTGAGCCATCACTTTGTAAATTGAAATGCCAGTCTTTCACTCCCTTTATATATTCGATAAGTGTTGCACTTCCTGCATCACCAAATAAAGGGTAAGTACTTTTATCGCTGTAATTTGTGGACGTTGTAGATTTATCGCCAACAAGCAATAATGCTTTTTTTAATTGACCGCTTTGCAAAAGATTACTTACAACTGATAATCCGTAAACATATCCGGAGCAGCCGAGGTTAATGTCAAATGCAAGACAATCTTTACTAAGCCCCAGGCGATCCTGTAAAATAACAGCTGTAGTAGGGAGGTAGTAATCAGGGGATTGAGATACAAAGATCACGAGATCAATTGAATCTGCACAATCAAATTTCTGCAAGATATCTTTTGCCGCAAGGAAGCAGAGATCTGAACAGGTTACATTTTTTTCAGCAACGCGTCTTTCTTTGATTCCTGTAGTCTTAATAAAAAGTTCCTGTTCTTCACTACTAATATGCTTATACTCCGAAGTTCTTTCTATTCCTTTAGGAACACAACTGCAGATAGCCAGAATATTAGAATTGGATGTACTTAGGTAAGCCACTTATTTGGTTTTTTCTATAACAATATTGTACAGATCGCGGATGGTTGAAGCAGATTTAAGATCTCCACCATTCAGTATGGTATCAAATTGAGCGTCCACGAATGCAATGATGATAAGAGCATGCATGCTGCTCCATCCTTTTATGCTTTTATAATGAGTATCAGGAGTTAAAGTTCCGGGTTCCACCTCTTCAAATTCAGTTTCCAGTTTTTGAGTAAACTCTTCAATGTTCATAATAAACTGATTAAATCGTTTCGGTAAATATAAGCTATTATAGCAAATCTTTTTGAATCACAAGTGGATGACAGTCGCTGCCCAGGACAAACCAACCCCGAATCCTGTTAATACAATCCGGTCTCCGGGTTTGGCTACACCTCTTTTTATTGCTTCGTTCAATGCTATAGGAATAGAGGATGATACTGTATTTCCAACCTGGTCAATGTAATTAAAAACTTTATTCTCGGGTATTCCTGCTTTAATCCTGATAGCATCAATAAGAAATAAATTAGCCTGGTGAAATATAAAAAGATCAATATCTTTTATTGTAAGTTTTTCTTTTTTTAAGAGGTCGGCAATCACTATAGGGACTGTTTTTAAACCAAAAATGAATACTCCTGTGCCATTCATATAAAAGTTTGCATCACTTGTTATATTACCGTATTCATCAGTTCTTTCAACGAAAGATGTTTCTGTTATCTCATTTCTGGCACATCCGTCTTTCACAATGATCTTATTCTTTCCTTTTCCATCGGTTCCGAAAATGAATTTTCCAATACCGCTTTTATCTCTTGAAGAAATAAGTGTTGCAGCTGCGCCATCACCAAAAACAAAAGTGGAACTTTTATCTTTTTTGTGGAATGTTTTGGTTAAAGTAGAAGAGGTTATTAATAATACATTTTCAACTCCAGAACTTTCTATCAATCCTTTGGCCAGTGATAATCCGTAAACGAAACCACTGCAGCCAAGGTTGTAATCAAGAGCACCGCAATGTTTTGGAAGATTTAATCTATCCTGCATAATGCATGCAGTAGTGGGAGTAAAGTGATCAAATTCCTGGGCACAAAAAAGTAAGAAATCAATCGAGGAAGGTTCAATTTTGTTTTCTGTGAAGAGGAGTTGAGCAGCCTTTACTCCAAGGTCTGATGCTGTTTCATGTGATGAAACAATATGCCGTTCACTAACTCCGGTTTTAAGTAAATTTTCTTTATGGCCGAGCTCTTCTGGAAATGCATTAAAAAAATCTTCATTGCTGAAAACCTTCTCCGGTAAATGATAACTAATGGCTTTAATGAAAGCGTTCACGAAATTCTGTTTATGCAAATTTAAAAAAATACCCTAATGAATTTTATTTAATTCAGCATTACAAAGTATTTTATAAATTTGACTGATTGCTAAAACCTCTTTATGGCTTCTCTGATTTCGCTTCCTTCATCGATTGAAAAAAGAACTTTTTATAAATGCACTCTTATTTTTGCTGTATTGTCTATTTTGATTTACGGTAAAAGTGTCATGAATAAATATTCGATGGATGATGAGTATGTAATTCTTAATAATAAACAAGTTCATGGAGGAATAAAAAATATTTCTCAAATTTTCAGAAGTTCTTATTCTATTGAAAGTAAAGCCAGTTATGAATATCGTCCGATCGTTAAAGCATTGTATGCCATAGAATATCAGATCTTCGGTGAAAACCCACATATTAGTCATTTCATAAATATTTTGATCTATGTTTTATGTGTTACACTTTTGTTTTACGTGTTATTGAGATTAATCCCTCAGCGGAATTACCTATTTGCTTTCTTTGTGACATTGCTTTTTTTAGTACATCCACTACATTCGGAAGTGGTTATGAGTTTGAAAAACAGGGATGCTTTATTAAGTTTTACTGGTGCTTTGTTAAGCCTTTTGTTTTATTTGCGATTTGAAGAGAACAAAGGATTAATAAATTTGTTTGGCGGACTATTCTTTTTTTTATTTGCTATCATGTCAAAAAAAGATGCAATCCCATTCTTTGTAGTAATACCTTTTACTTTATGGTTTTTCAGGGATATTAAATGGAAAAAAATGTTATTGGTTGTGGTTTCTTTCATACCGGTGATTCTGGTATTCAGAATCGCAGCTAAATCTGTAAAAAATGAAGTGATAAGAACATTATTGCTTTGGGAAAACCCTCTATTCATTCAGTCAACTTTTTTTGAAAGAATTCCACAGGGCTTTTACAGTATTTATTTTTATTTAAAAATGTTTTTAATCCCTCATCCATTGATCTCTTATTATGGATACAATCAGGTTCCTATTGTAGGCTGGAATAATATAATTGTTTGGTTAGTTATTCTTTGTATGATCGTTACAACATATTTTGTTATCAGGTATAAAGCATTTAGATCCATTTGGTTTTATGGGATTCTTTTTTTTCTTATTACGATCTCAATGTTTTGCAACGTTGTAGTTCCCGTAGTTGGAATTGTTGGTGAACGCTTTGCCTTTATACCCTCAATCGGTTTATGTATTGCCGCTGTTTATGGATTAACTGTTTATTTTAAAATTCCGATTGAAAATTTGAGTTTCAAGTTCAAAACGATCAGTAATAGTTTCTGGATAACTTTCGGTTTGATCCTTTTGTTGTTTTCTGGAAAAACATTCTCAAGGAATCAGGCTTGGAAAGATGCATTCACATTATACAGTACGGATGTTAAAACAGCAACAGAATCTGCTCATACGCACTCTCTATTGGCTGCTGCTGCAATTTCTAAGGTAAGATCTGAAAAACGGCTTTCACCGAAAGAGCAAAGAGAATTAATTCTTCTTTCTAAAAAACATTATCTTGAATCAATCAGAATAATTCCTGATTATACCTCTTCTCATAATAATCTCGGTATGGTTTATTATATGTATTTAAAAAACAATGAACAGGCGCTTAAACATCTGACAAAGGCAATTGAACTCGATTCAGGCTATGTAGAAGCCTGTTTTAATCTTGCTACAGTATACACTACACTGATGCAATACGATAAAGCGGAGAAATATTATTTAAAAACAATTGAATTGAACCCGAAATTTACAAACAGTTATTTGTCGCTGAGTAATTTATATGCGATGAATAAAGAATACGATAAAATAATATCTCTCAATCAAAAAGCGATTGACAAAAAAATAAAAACTGATGTGATTTATATTAACATTGGAAATGTATATTTTATGAATGGAGATACTTTAAAAGCGCTGCCATACCTGGAAACAGCAATTTCTTATAATCCCAATAACCGAGGGGTAAATGCCTTTTTAGCCATGTATTACCAGGCTAAAGGTGATCAGAAAAAATATACCTACTACAAAGAGCTGGAAAATCGCTCTGCGCGATAATCTGATTTTTGATATTTCTCCGGAAAAAAAGCCGAATGCAACTATTTCAGGGTTAATACTGTCTTTTGCATAGTTGGTTTATTTGCATGATATATTTTTTTTTATATCTTTATCGTTATAATAATGCATTTTATAATAAGAAATCTTAATCTTATCGGACATGAAACAGATCATTACATTATTTCTAACTCTATTAACTTTCGTTGCATATTCTCAATCAAAAGAGGATGCGGTTCAGAAGCCTGTGGCTGATATTAGGGCTGGAGATGCTATTGAAATGAGGAAAGTTGTTGGAGAAGATTTTGATCAGCAAGAAGTTACCCCAGCCAATTGGGATAACATAGCTCCTTCGGCCAAAAAACTATATAGTAAAGAACAAATTTTACATTTTTCACCAGGGAAGCTCGATGATGTAAATTTTATGTGTACCCGATCATTTAATATTCTTTCTGTTAGCAATGGTTGCGAATTTAATATAAACGAGCTTGATATGAATGATATTAACAAATCCCGCGAGCTTGACAAAAGGGTCGCTATTGATATCAAACAGAATGGATGTTTAGTTAAACTTGAACTATTGACAATTAATGAATTGAATTCTGAGTATAAAAAAGATAAAAAATAATTTACATCTTATTTTCATAATATGAAAAAATATTACTTTTTTTTAGCAGCGGTTTTAATGTCTTTAGGTTCATATGCACAGTATAATATGCGTGCAAACAACGGACAGACAATTACCACTTGTCAGGCTTCCATTGAAAGCTCTGCCTTTACCACAGATCCTCTGGGGTGTTCAGGAGGAAATGGATACTGTAATAACGAGGACTATCAGGTAACTTTTTATTCAGGCTCGCCTTCAGTTGGGATAGCAATTTTATTTGTGAATGTAAATTTTGGTGGTATTACAGGGGCAAGAAGATTTGGATCTGAAAGTGGATATGATTATTTATACGTTTATAATAATGCCACAGGAACGGGTGCTCCCATTGCTACTCTTACTGGTGTCTATACTACTCCTCTTAGTTTTCAGGGCACCTCAGGATATATAACATTGAAGTGGCATTCGGATAATATAAATAGAAATACCGGATTTACTGCCAATGTGGGATGCCAGCCTTCAGGTTGTAATGGTAATTTGCCTGCAGGTGATCTTTGTACTAACCCAACTCAAATTTGTGATTTAAATGGTTACTGTGGAAATACTTCAGGATGGTATACTATTGATAATTCGGCAATTCAAGGTGGGAATCCCTTTTGTGGTTCTATTGAAAATAATTCCTGGATAAGTTTTATAGCAAGTGCAACGACAGCAACTTTAAATGTTTCTTCTAATAACTGTATCGATAATAATTCAGGGATTCAGGCGGCTGTAATGGCAGGGAATTGCGGAGGGACTTTTACTTTAAAATCAAATTGCGTTGATCAGAATACCTCGAGTGGAGCATTTACATTAAATGCCACAGGTCTAACTATAGGAACAACATACTATTTGATGGTGGATGGATATGCTGGAAATATTTGCGACTATTCGGTGCAGGCGATCTCAGGGGTTCAAACAGTAAATATTTCTTCAACAGCTAGTGGTGGTCTATGCCCCGGACAACCATTTACTTTAAATGCAAATGCTTCGGGTACAGGCCCTTTCACTTATTCTTGGTCTCCAGCTCCAAATAGCGGTCAAGGTACAGCTAGTGCTTCTTATACCGCAACTGCATCGGGAACTTATTCAGTTACAATTACAGGTGCATGTGGTGCAGCCCAAACAGAAACTTACTATCAGACAGTAAGTGCACCGCCTTCAGTTTCAGTTTCTGGAACAACATCAATCTGTGCCGGAGGATCTACAACTCTTAGTGCAACAGGAACTAATACCAGTTCAACCGTTTCATTCACCAACACAACCAATTATAATATTCCTGATAATAATTCGACAGGTGTCACTTCAAACATTACAGTTTCAGGGATTCCCGGAACTGTGGGAACGCAGTTGTTAAGTGTTTGTCTTAATATTCAGCATGGATGGGACGAAGATCTAGACATATCATTGAGATGTCCTAGCGGAACAATAATTGATCTGTCCACTGATAATGGTGGTTCTGGAAATAATTATACTAATACTTGCTTTTCAACAGCTGGTTCTGCAATCACCTCAGGTTCTGCACCATTTACGGGCACTTTTACACCTGAACAAGCATTTTCTTTATTAAGTGGTTGTGCTGTGAACGGTACCTGGAGTCTTATTGTGAAAGATGATACAGGTTTGGATGCAGGTATATTGCAGAATTGGACATTAACATTTCAAAATGGATTAATATATACCTGGGCTCCGGGAACAGGCTTGTCTGGAACAACCGGTACTTCTGTTTCTGCGAATCCTACAACCACAACAACGTATACTGTCACTGCTGCAAATTATGTAGGATGTTCAGGAACAACAACAGTAACGGTAACAGTAAATCCTTCTCCTGTTGCCACAGCTACTCCAAACAGCCAGGCAATTTGTTCTGGGGCCACTACGGGAATATCTCTTTCAAGTAATATGGGAGGAACTAGTTATTCCTGGACTGTTTCTCAAACAAACGTTTCAGGAGCCACTGCGGGAACAGGTTCTACTATTGCTCAGGCGCTTACTGCTACTTCTACAGTGGCTGGGACAGCTGTGTATACAATTACTCCCACAGCAGCAGGCTGTGCCGGAACTCCTATTACAGTTACAATTACAGTTAATCCAAGACCTGTAGTAACAGCCACACCGGCTTCACAGTCTATCTGTTCAAATTCTCCTTCATCAATAGCTTTAACAAGTAACATTGGTAGTACAACATATGCCTGGACTGTTGTTCAGACAAATGTTTCGGGTGCTTCAGCCGGCAGCGGGGCGACAATCTCTCAGGTGCTGACAGCGACAACCGGAGCAGCAGGAACTGCAGTGTATACTGTTACCCCTACAGCGAATGGCTGTGCCGGAACCCCTATCACGGTGACTATAACTGTTAATCCTGCACCGACAGTTACTGCAACGCCTGTATCTCAAGCAATTTGTTCCGGTAATACTACCGGTATTTCATTGTCAGGAAGTATTGCCGGAACTACTTTTGCCTGGACTGTTGTTCAGACGAATGTTTCTGGAGCTTCTGCAGGTAGCGGATCTTCTATTGCACAAACATTAACGGCTACCTCAACAACAGCCGGTACTGCTGTATATACAATTACACCTACTGCTAACGGATGTCCCGGTACACCTATCAACGTTACGATAACAGTTAATCCTAAACCGGTTGTTACTGCTACACCTGCATCTCAGACAATTTGTTCCGGAACAGCTTCTTCGGTAACATTATCAAGTAATATGGCCGGTACTACTTATGCCTGGACCGTGGTTCAGACAAATGTATCCGGTGCCTCAGCAGGTACAGGATCTAATATTGGACAAACATTGACAGCCACAACATCAGCTGCAGGAACAGCTGTTTATACAGTAACTCCTACCGCAAATGGCTGTGCAGGTAACCCGATTACTGTTACAATTACAGTAAATCCACCACCTGTTGCAACGGCTACACCAGCATCCCAAACAATTTGCTCAGGAAGTGCCAGCAGTATAGCATTATCCAGTACCATTGGGGGGACAACTTATTCCTGGACTGTAGTTCAGACAAATGTTTCAGGAGCTACACCAGGCAGCGGTTCAAATATTGCGCAGACATTAACTACTACTACTACTACATCAGCCGGCACTGCAGTTTATACAATCACACCAATGGCAGGAACTTGTGGAGGATCGCCAATAACTGTAACTATTACTGTAAATCCCAGACCTGTTGTTACAGCAACACCTTCTTCGCAAACAATTTGTTCAGGAAATAATACAGGAATTGCTTTGAGTAGTAATATGCCCGGAACAACTTATACGTGGACTGTAATTCAAACTGGGGTTTCGGGAGCATCAGCAGGTTCCGGAGCCTCAATAATTCAATCGTTGACGACTACAGGTACTACTTCAGGTTCAGCCACATATTCTATCACACCGCTTTCGAATGGATGTGCCGGAACTCCAATAAGTGTAACAGTTACAGTTAATCCTGCTCCGGTAGCAACTGCTACTCCGAGCTCTCAGGGAATTTGTTCTGGTTCAAATACAGGAATTTCCTTATCCGGAAACGTTGTAGGAACAACCTTCTCATGGACAGTTTCTCAAACCAATGTTTCGGGTGCATCTGCGGGATCAGGTTCAAATATCACACAAGCCCTAACTGCTACCACAGCTTCAGCTGGAACCGCAGTTTATACTATCACTCCAACCGCAAATGGATGTCCTGGTACAGCTATAAATGTAACTATTACAGTTAATCCTTCACCGGTTGTTACAGCAACTCCTGCCACACAAACTTTCTGTACAGGTGGAACAACAGGAATTGCATTGACAAGTTCAGTTGTAGGAACTACTTTTAGCTGGACAGTGACTCAAACCGGAGTAACAGGTGGTGGTTCAGGATCTGGAACTAACATTGCACAGGTTTTAAATACAACCGGAACTTCAGCAGGAACTGCTGTTTACACAATCACTCCAACAGCAAACGGATGTTCTGGTTCCCCTCTGAATGTTACTATAAATGTTAATCCAAGAGATAATGCTTCCTTTACATATGGTTCCTCAACTTATTGTCAGACCGGTACTAATCCCAGCCCGACTATAACAGGATTAGCGGGAGGAACATTCACTTCTTCTCCAGCAGGATTATCAATCAATTCCTCTACCGGATTAATAAATCTAGTTGGAAGTGCTTTAAATACATATACTGTTACTTATACTACAGGTGGAATATGTCCTAATACAAGCTCTGTGAACATTACTATTTCCAGTGCTCCATCTGCAAACTTTTCTTATTCAGGATCTCCATTCTGTCAGTATGGAGCGAATCCATTCCCGACTTTCGGAGCAGGGGCAAGTGCAGGAACTTTCTCTTCTTCTCCAGCAGGATTAAATTTTGTGAATGTTAATACAGGACAGATAAATCTTACAACAAGTTCACCAGGAACTTATACGGTGACAAATGCAATAGCCGCAAGCGGAGGATGCGCTTCGGCATCGGCAACCTTTATGATAACCATATCACCTGCACCTGTCGCTACTGCTACACCGGCATCTCAAACTATATGTTCAGGTACTGCTACAGGTATTGTTCTTTCAAGTTCACTTGGAGGCACAACATATTCCTGGACAATTACACAGAGTGGTGTGACAGGAGCCTCTGCAGGAAGCGGATCTTCTATATCTCAAACCCTGACAGCTACAGGAGCTTCGGCAGGAACTGCAATTTATACAATTACTCCTGCTTCAGGAGGCTGCGTGGGTTTACCTATATCTGTAACTATAACTGTTAATCCTACTCCAGTTGCAACTGCATCTCCGAATACTCAGACCATCTGTTCCGGAACCGCCCCTAATATCAGCTTATCTAGTACTGTTGCAGGAACAACATTTAACTGGACTGTGGTACAAACCAATGTTACTGGTGCTTCAGCCGGATCAGGTAGTTCTATTGGACAAATCTTAACAGCTACTTCAACTACAGCGGGAACCGCTGTTTATACAATAACTCCAATCGTTTCAGGTTGTACAGGGTCGCCAATAACAGTTACCATAACTGTTAATCCAAATCCTGTAGTAACACCTACACCTGCTGCGCAATCTATCTGTTCTGGATCTGCTACAGGAATTACACTAACAAGTAATGTCACTGGTGCTACTTTCTCCTGGACTGTTACACAATCCGGTGTTTCTGGTGCAGCAAACGGAACAGGAACATCTATCACGCAGGTTTTATCAGCTACCGGATCTGCTTCGGGAACTGCTGTATATACAATAACTCCAACTGCCAACGGTTGTGCAGGAACGCCTGTAACCGTTACTATAACTGTTAATCCTTTACCAAGCGCTACAGCTACTCCTTCTATTCAAACTATTTGTACCGCTAATCCGGTTTCAACTTCTTTGACAAGCAGTGTTACAGGAACAACATTTTCATGGATTGTAAGTCAAACAGGAGTAATTGGCTCAACAGCAGGAAGTGGTTCTACGATCTCTCAGAATTTAACCGCAACAGGTATGACTGCTGGTACTGCTGTTTATACCATCACTCCTCTGGCTAATGGTTGTTCAGGATCACCGGTTACATTTACAGCAACAGTTAATCCAGCACCAAATGTGACAGCATCTCCATCTCCTCAAACTATTTGTTCAGGAACTGCTACCTCTGTTACCTTGACAAGCAATGTGACAGGAGCCACATTCTCATGGACTGTAACTTCACAAGTAGGTGCTACCGGAGCCACGGCAGGAAGTGGAACGACTATAGCTCAAGTTTTAACGGTAACCGGTTCATCAGCCGGAACGGTGGTATACTCTGTAACCCCTTTAGCGAACGGGTGTTCGGGTGCTCCGGTATCTGTAACGGTAAATGTAAATCCAATTCCTTTTGTAACAGCAACTCCAGCAACACAAACGATCTGTTCCGGAGCATCAACTTCAATAAGCCTGACAAGCTTTACATCAGGAACAACCTTTAGCTGGACGGCTTCTAATGGGCCAGGGATCAGCGGAGCCAGTGCAGGTTCCGGAGCCACAATTTCTCAAATGTTATCCAATTCACAAATTACAGCCGGTCAGGCCATATATACGATCACTCCTAATGCTGGAGGTTGTTCGGGTTCATCTGTAAATGTTACTATAAATGTGAATCCTACACCCGTTATGAATCCTGCATCACAAACGATTTGTTCCGGAGCTACCACTAACATTCCATTAACCTCGAATGTGACGGGGACAACTTACTCGTGGAGTGCTCCTGCACAAACAGGTGCTTCTGGCGGAAGCCCGGGATCTGGTTCCCCAATTGCTCAAACTTTAACCGCTACAGGAGGAGTTTCAGGTACAGTAACCTATAATGTTACTCCTTCAGCAAATTCTTGTCCGGGAACACCGATTGCTGTAACGGTTACAGTAGATCCTAATCCTTCAGGAACTGCAATTCCGGCTTCTTCAACAATTTGTTCCGGAGCAAATACCTCGATTCCTCTTACAAGCAACATTGCCGGAACTACTTATACGTGGACGGCTACAGCATCGGGAGTAAGCGGACAGGCAGGTGGTTCAGGAACAAACATTAACCAGACATTGTCTGCTACGGGTTCTTCAGCAGGCACAGTAACATATAACGTAACAGCAACAAGTCCTGCAGGATGTTCTTCAGTTCTTGCACCGGTTGTCATTACAGTTAATCCGATTCCTCTGGTAACAGCTACGGCAAGCCCTGCTACAATATGTTCTGGCTCTCCTGCTGTTATTTCGCTAACAAGTAATGTGGCAGGAACTACCTATACATGGACAGTTTCACAGACAAATGTTACGGGTGCAACAGCTGGAAGTGGTTCCTCTATCAACCAGGTTTTAAATAATGTTCTGCCTTCTGCTGGTGTGGCTACTTATACAATTACACCTTTAGCATCGGGATGTTCAAGCAGTACTCCGATAATTGTAGATGTTAATGTTAATCCTATTCCAACAATAACTACATCCGGGGTATCACAAAATATCTGTAATGGAACAAGCACTTCAATTACAATGACAAGTGATGTTGCCGGATCAACATTTGATTGGACCGTAACTTCCACAGGCGTTACAGGTGCATTTGCGGGGTCAGGGAATGCAATATCCCAGTCATTAAGTTTAACAGGGGCAACTGCAGGAACTGTTGTCTATAGTATCACACCAGCAGCAAACGGATGTTCAGGAACACCGGCTGATGTTACTGTTACTATTAATCCTATTGATGATCCTTCGTTTAACTATTCAGCATCAACTTTCTGTCAGACCGGTACTGATCCTTCAGCTTCTATCACAGGAGGAGCAAGCGGTGTATTCAGTGCGAGTCCTGTGGGTCTTGTTTTCTTAGATAGCTTAACAGGCCTGATTGATGTTAGTGCTAGTGCAATAGGAAATTATGCACTAACATTCACAACAAATGGTATTTGCTCAAACAGCAATACGATTAACGTCACAATTACTACTGCACCCGATGCGAGTTTCAGCTATGCAACACCATTCTGTCAATCAGGTATGGCCTTTCCGGTTTTTGGTACAGGAGCAAGTGCTGGAGTATTCAGTGCAAATCCTGCAGGGGTTAATTTTGTTAATACTGCAAGCGGACAAATTGATTTAGCTAATAGTAGTCCAGGAACATACGTGATCACCAATTTTATTACAGCAGGTGGAGGATGTGCACCTTCAACGGATACTGCAACGATTGTTATTAATCAGGCAGCAACTGTAAATGCAAGTTTGGATAGTACGATTTGCGAAGGTGTTGTGTATACATTAACTGGTTCAATGGGTGGTAGTTCATCCTCAATTATTTGGTCAACAAATGGTACAGGAACTTTCGGTGATTCTACAAACATAAATTCGACATACACTCCTTCTGTAGCAGATGTTGTAACGGGTATTGTAACCTTAACGATAACTTCCAATGATCCTGCAGGTGTTTGTGTGCAAAGTTCCGATAACATCGCATTAACTATAATACCGTTGGATAATGCATCATTCAGTTACTCTGGAGGTACCTTCTGTCAATCCGGAACAGATCCTATAGCCTCTGTTGTAGGCTTATCGGGAGGCCAATTTACATACACTCCAACCGGATTGGTTATTGATAGTTCAACCGGATTAGTGGATCTCTCATCCAGCACACTTGGAACGTACGAGATATATTATACAACCAATGGAGCTTGTCCTCATACAGATTCTGTAACCTTAACAATTACTACAGCACCTGAGGCGACATTTACATTTAATTCTTCAGCAACTGCTTTTTGTCAGTCAGAGGCTAATCCTACCCCAGTGTTTTCAGCAGGGGCAAGTGCAGGCACATTTACTGTAACTCCTTCAGGTTTAACTTTTGTGAGTGCTTCTACAGGAGAGATTGATTTAGCCAATTCAACTCCAGGAACCTATACGTTAACAAATACAATAGTTGCGGCAGGGGGATGTGCAAGTGCAGTTGATTCACTGGTTATAACTGTTGATCAGCCAGCTATTGCTGAGGCTGGAGTCGCTGGAACCATTTGTTCAGGAAATCCTTTTATTATTTCTGGAGATACGATTGGCGGCACGGCATCTTCTTTCATTTGGTCATCTAACGGTTCCGGAGCATTTGATACAACAAATATTTTACACCCTGTATATACTCCTTCAGCAGCAGATATCAGTGCTGGAATCGTAACTTTAATTATTACAACAAATGATCCGGCAGGAGCATGTTCTTCAGTAATGGACAGTGTTATCCTTACAATTAATCAAACACCAGTGTTACCAACAGTCATAACCCCCGGTATATATTGTGCAGGATCATCTGTAAATCCAATTAGCTTTACCGGTTCTGGCGGAACGGTTAACTGGTATTCTGATTCAACATTGTCCACTCCTATTGGAACGGGTAATCCTTTTACACCAAGCGGAATTACGAACACCACTACGATTTGGGTAACTGAGACAGTAGGTCCTTGCGTAAGTACAGTTGCACCTGTAACAATTACATTTAATCCGCTTCCTGTTGCAGATACATCCAATATAGTTATCACAGGCGCAACATGTGGTAATGCAACTGGTTCTATATCGAATGTGGCAATCGTTTCAGGACAAGGTCCATTTACTTACTTATGGCAGGATTCGCTGGGGAACAATGTGGGAGACTCATTAAGTCTGATGAACGCGGGCTCGGGAGTTTATACGCTTACTATAATCGATGCGAACGGATGTACAGCCCAGGTAGGTGGTAGTTCAGGACTTTCTGTTACATCAACCAGTGGAGTTACAGCATCATTTACCTCGGATTTTACAACAGGTGAAACGCCTTTAGTTGTGAATTTTACAAATACGTGTACGGGAGGTGTCATATATTTATGGCAGTTCCCAAACAACGACACTGCAAGCACTTTAAATGCTAATTATACATTCACTCAATTAGGTTTAAATAGAGTATGTCTGATCGCTGATAATGGGGTTGGTTGCACTGATTCAATTTGTTCTGAGATCGATGTTTACATTAACTCTGTATTTGTAATTCCAAATATATTTACACCTAATGGTGATGATGTAAATGATGTATTTACCGTAAAGAATGTTGGCCTTGAAAAAATGGATGCTGAAATATACAACCGCTGGGGACAGAAAGAATATGAATGGCATACAACCAATGGAGGTTGGGATGGACGCACTACTTCAGGGGTATTAGTTCCTGATGGTACTTATTTCTTCATGATAAGAGCGAAAGGTTACGATGGAAAAGAATATTTTGAGAAAGGTTCTTTTGAACTAATGCGATAAAAAAGAAGAAAATTTATAAAAAAAACGGGAGGATAGTAATGTCTTCCCGTTTTTTTTGGAAAAAATTCCACGGAAAAAATATTTTTTGCGTGATTTAGAAGCCTTGTTTATCTTAATTTTACTAGAATTTGGGCTTTATGATAAAAAAAATCAAAATAATTCGCACTTTTTTTTTAACTGTCTGTTGTTTATAATAAATAATTATTACCTTTGCCCTCCCCAAAAAAGCGGGGGTTTATTTTATTTGTAGTAAAAATCGATAAAAATCTAATACCAGAAAAATGCCTACTATTCAGCAATTAGTGCGTAAAGGAAGAACAAAAGCGGCTAACAAAAGCAAATCTGCTGCCCTTGAAGCAAGTCCTCAAAAACGTGGAGTATGTACTCGTGTTTATACAACCACACCTAAAAAACCAAACTCTGCGATGAGAAAGGTTGCCCGTGTGCGTTTAACAAACAAAAAAGAGGTGAATGCATACATCCCGGGAGAAGGTCATAATCTTCAGGAACACTCGATCGTATTGATCCGTGGTGGAAGGGTAAAAGATCTTCCTGGTGTACGTTACCATATTGTTCGTGGTGCATTGGATACTTCAGGAGTTGATGGTCGTAACCAGAGACGTTCTAAATACGGAACTAAAAAACCAAAAGCAGGAGCTAAAGCTGCACCGGCTAAAAAGAAATAATATACACAATCGAGTAAGGATTTGAGTAAGGGATAAACCCTGAAGCAACAAATACGAACTCAAATAAAAATTACAATGAGAAAAACCAAAGCAAAAAAGAGAATCCTTTTACCGGATCCAAAGTTTAATGATGTGTTAGTAACACGTTTCGTTAACAACCTTATGTATGATGGCAAAAAAAGCATTTCATATGATGTATTTTATGACGCGATGGAAATCGTTCATAAAAGAACAGAATCTGAAGGTTTAGATGTTTGGAAAAAGGCATTGGCAAATGTTACACCAGCTGTTGAGGTTCGTAGCCGCAGAGTAGGTGGAGCAACTTTCCAGATCCCTTCTGAGATCCGTCCTGAAAGAAAGGTTTCAATGGGTATCAAATGGATGATCCTTTATGCTCGTAAGCGTAATGAAAAATCAATGGCTCAGAAATTAGCCGGAGAGATCGTTGCAGCTTCTAAAGAAGAAGGTGCTGCTTTCAAAAAGAAAGAAGATGTTCACAAAATGGCAGAAGCTAACAAAGCATTCTCTCATTTCCGTTTTTAATTAATGTTTGTGTTAAAGCACTTGCATTAATTTATTTCGCTGAAAAGCGGGACCCGATCAAAAAAATAATATTTAGAGTTTAGAATTTATAACATGTCAGATTTAAGATATACAAGAAATATTGGAATTGCAGCTCACATCGATGCAGGTAAAACTACATGTACTGAGCGTATCCTTTATTACACAGGTGTTACGCATAAAATTGGTGAGGTGCATGATGGAGCAGCTACTATGGACTGGATGGTTCAGGAG
>JAJTCJ010000089.1 GCA_021323165.1 Bacteroidota bacterium
CAGGGCACGACACTTCGTAAACAAGGTTTAGGCAACAACGGTAAATCTGCGGATTTTTATTTTAACAATCCGGATGACCTTGAACATTCCAATTATACTTTTCCAAGCCGAAACATTGCATTGTTCAGTGAAAATATTTTCCGCATCACTCCGAAATTAAATATCACTCCTGGCATTCGTTTCGAATATATCAGCACCAATTCAAAAGGTTATTACCATGAAGAATCAACTGACCTGGCAGGAAATATCCTGTATGAAAGAAATGTAGAAGACAACAGAAACAGCGAAAGAAATTTCTTTTTAGGAGGAATAGGAGTCGGGTATAAATTAAACAGCAGCATTGAATCTTATGTAAATTTTTCTCAGAACTACAGATCCATTAATTTTAACGATATGCGTATTGTAAATCCAAATGCGAGAGTTGATAATAATTTAAAGGATGAAAGCGGCTATTCCTCAGATATAGGGATTCGTGGAAATATAAAGAGTTATGTCAACTTTGATGTAAGCTTCTTCTATCTGAAATACAATGATCGTATTGGTTCCATTCAAAAAGTGGACAGTACAACTTTTCAAATCTACAGATACAGAACAAATGTTTCTGATTCCCGTAATTACGGACTTGAAAGTTTTGTTGAGGTCGATCTGTTCAGATTATTTGCAGGAAAAGAAAGAAAGCTTGGTATCTCCGTGTTTGCTAACTATTCATTCATAACAGCTGAATACATTAACAGCAAAGAGCCTTCCGTTAAAAACGGGAATAAAGTAGAATTGGTTCCTGAACAAATTCTAAGAACTGGTATTAACATTTCCCTTAAAGAATTTAAATTGACTTGTCAGTATGCATATACTTCAGAACAGTTCACCGAAGCAAGCAATGCGAGAACTACCAGCTCTTCAGTTGACGGACTAATTCCATCGTATTCTGTTATGGATCTTTCTCTTAGCTATTCTTATAAATGGGCTTCACTTTCTGCCGGAGTTAATAATCTGCTGAATAATTCTTATTTTACAAGACGCGCAGATGGTTATCCCGGTCCCGGAATTATTCCGGCTGATGCGAGAAGCTTCTATGTAACACTTGGAATAAAAATATAATTCTATGATACTTATTGCAGATAGCGGTTCAACAAAGACCGACTGGCGTTTAATTGATGCAGAAAAAAGAATTCATCAGTGCGGCACCCAGGGCATCAATCCTTATTTCCAGACAAAGGAAGAGGTTACTTCAATTTTTGAGAGGGAGATTCCGGAAAATATTAAATCAATTATCAAAGACCAAAAAGTGGAAATCAACTTTTATGGTGCAGGATGCAGTGCGGAAGATAAAAAGCAATTAGTGAAAGAGGCGCTTTCTGCAGCATTTCCTTTAGCAGATATATTTATTGAAAGCGATATGCTTGGTGCTGCAAGATCCGTATGCGGACACGAACCCGGAATTGCAGCAATTCTCGGTACTGGAATGAATTCATGTTATTATGATGGAAAAAAAATTGCGGAGAACAGAACATCTTTAGGGTTTATTCTTGGTGATGAGGGAAGCGGAGCACACCTGGGAAAAACGCTGATTCAATATTATCTTAATGATGAGCTGCCTGGCGGTTTAACCGAAAGATTCAATGAACGTTTTAAGCTGAGTAAGAACGAAATAATTGATTCGGTATATAAGAAACCAATGCCAAATAGGTATCTGGCTTCTTATAGCAAATTCATCTATCAGAATTTAAAAGAGCAGTTCATAATTGATATGGTAAGTAAATGCTTCAGGGAATTTTTTGATAAGCATATCTGCAAATATTCAAAACACAAGGAATTAAAGCTTAGCCTGGTTGGCTCTGTCGCTTTTTATTACAGTAATATTCTGCGTTCAGTAGCTGAAGACAAAGGAGTTAATATTGATGTGGTGGTGGAGACTCCGATAGCGGGGCTGACGTTGTATCATTTGGAAGAGTAGGTTTTTTTTTACCGCCAAGACGCTAAGACGCGAAGTTGTTGAGCACTATTTTGTGTGTTGTCATGTTGAGCTTGTCGAAATATGTGGGAAAGCTTTCACACAGAATAAGATCCCTGCGCCACCGCTAAAGCTAAGGCGACACGCGGTCCGGCAAGGTCGGGATGACACGTTGCTCGGAACCAATCAAGAGTTAAGCGTCTAAATTTTTCTCCGTGTTCTCTGTATCTCCGTTCCTCCTGTAAATAAAAAAGCGCCAAGAAAAATCTTAGCGCCTTAGTGCCTTAGTGGTAAAACAAAGCGAAGCTTTACTTCATATTATGATACACATTCTGTACATCATCATCTTCTTCCAGCTTTTCAATTAAAACCATTACTTCAGCAACCTGTTCTTCTGTAAGCTCAACAGTAGAAGTGGGGATACGTTCAAGTTCCGAGCTGATGATATTTAATTTTTTAGCTTCCAGAGCTTTCTGCATCTTACCAAAATCAGTAAAGGCAGCATAAATAACGATCTGTTCATCATCTCCTTCAATCTCATCAGCACCGAAATCGATGAGTTCTAATTCAAGCTCCTCTTTATCAATACCTTCGTTCTTTATAGTGAAGACACTTTTACGTTCAAAGAGATAATCAAGTGATCCTGTTTTTCCAAGCTCACCGCCATTGCGGTTGAAATTCATACGTACATTGGCAACGGTTCTTGTAGGATTATCCGTAGCTGTCTCGATCAGAATTCCCACCCCATAAGGTCCTTTTCCTTCGTAAACAACTTCCTCAAGTCCTTTGGCATCTTTTGAAGCAGCACGGTTAACAGCAGCATCAATACGATCCTTAGGCATGTTGATACCTTTAGCGTTTTGAATTGCTACTCTTAATCTTGAGTTTCCATCAGGATCAGGACCACCTAATTTTACAGCAATAGCTATCTCTTTTCCCGCACGGGTAAATCCTTTTGCCATCCTGTCGTAGCGGGCAAACATTTTATACTTACGTTTCTCAAATACACGTCCCATAATTATGAATTCTAAACCTTATATTTTAATTAATAAATTCCATGAAAGTGGATGTAAATTTAAGAAAAAAGCTGTTACTGTAACAATTTAATAAATGACTGAAAGTCCCAGGTTCCTCCATAAAAACAACCATCATAATAATATTCTATATTCATGTAAAAACAGATACAAAAAACAGAAAAAATAAAAAAGAGACAACTGGCAACTTTATTTTGTAAAGCCTCACGCATCAAGTAAGCCATTGGAATACTTAGTAATACATAAAACTCAACAAAACTCCTTGCTCCTAAAGCACAGCCAAACCACCAGTTCCACCAGCTTGCAAATAAATAACTGATTAACAAAAATGTAAATAAAAGATAATAACCGAATCTGTTTCTTTGTCGCATCATCAAGAAAATGCCCGCAATTGCCAAAAGGAGTATGGGTGCATAAAGGAACAGACCATTATTTGTACTAAACCATGTTTCCAGAATAAAAGGGTGTAAAAAGTTTATGAATGTTTCTTTATGATACGAATTGATAAAATAACTACCCGAACTGTTCTTAAAATACAACAACTGAGGAAGGATGCATAGAAATCCAAGTACCATAGCAACTATAATCCTTAACTTTTGTTTTATGAGAATTCCAAAGCGTGTAAGAAATTTTCCATTTTCATAGAAAAACGGAAAAAAAAAGATCAGGCCATTGGTTGGTCGCGTAATCACTGCAAGCGCGAATGATACAATCAAACTTATGTAAAAGAGTATGTTTTCAGAATCTAACAATTGTTGAACAGAATAAAGAAACACAGTAAATAAAAAGAAAGAATATACATGGGACATGCCAGGGGAGTCAATGGAGTAATAGTATAAATTGGTACTGCAGAAAAGCAGGAAGGGAATTCCAACAGAAATAGAAGATGAAAAATGTCTTAGAAGAAAAAGTGATAAAAAATATAAACCCATACAACAATACACAATCCCTGAAAAATAAATACCATAAGAATAGATCTTAGAAAATCCATCAGGTTCAAATCCAAGAGGAGTTGCTAAAGCATGACTTAGAAAAAAAAATGGTGATATTAATATCGCAGTGCCACAATAATACTTAGTAATTATCTTGTTGTTCACATCGTTAAGATGAAAACCTTGGCCTGTTTTTTCGGAAATTCCTTCAGGAAATGCATCCGCATTGTTTCCGTGTATAAACCAGATAGGAAGATGAATATAATATCCGGCAGCATCAGCCCAAATAACTCCATGATAAGAATAAGCACCATCTTTTGCATGTTTGTTGAAAGTGAGAAAAATGCAAAGAGGTAAAAGAAAAATCAGAAATAATTTTGGTTGAATAAACTTCATCAGAAATTTTAATGTTGAATGACAAGCCGTTTACTAGATATCCGGCCATCATATTCTATACTAATAAAATACAAGCCGTTAGCGAACTCATCAACATTGATTTCCATTTCCGATCTGCCCGTTCTTAATTTTTCGCTAAAAAGCTCTTTGCCTAACATGTCATGAAGTCGAACAATTAAATATGGAGCATCGGGCAATTGGAGATAAAGCTTGTTGGAAGTTGGATTAGGATAGATTATAAAATCTGTTTTAATTTCTGTATTACTCCCAATTCCAACAACATGGGTGGTGACAATGCCTGAGGAAACCCCATTACTGTCAGTTTTTACAAGATAAATGTGGTCAAAAGAGGAATAGGAATTGGATGTCCCACAAATTATATATCCGCCATCAGCCGTATTCTGCAAAGCATAGGCATGATCCATTTTAATCCCACCAAACGTGCAAGGATGATAGCCATTGAAAGGATTATGAATAAAAAGATAATAGTCATTAGTTCCTGCACCACCTCCATAACTATAAGTATATCCCAATACAGCAAATCGACCGCCTGATGAGTAAGTAACTGCATTTAATCCATCTTCTGCACTGCCACCATAGTCAAAGTTGTTTAAAACATTCCCTGAGAAGGAAAGTTCAATTGTGTAACCCTGAAAATTGCCGAAGTTAGAAGCTGCGCTTTTAGTTTTTCCTACTACAAGGTATCTTGAAGGAGTTTCAGTAATATCATACGCAGCATCTTCCAAAGATCCTGCAAAACGATAGGTCCATAATGTATCTCCAGAAACATTTGTTTTAACTATATACATATCTCCATTAAGATCACCGTAACTTTTGGTTGTGCCGGCAATTATGTAACCACCATCCGAAGTTTGTTTAACGCTTTTTGCTTCATCATCATTTGAACCACCGAAGGTTTTAGTCCAGGTTGTGTCCCCATTTGAATTTGTTTTAACAAGGTACATATCTGAATTTCCTTCACCATATGAATAGGTGCTTCCTGCTATAATGAAACCTCCATCAGTAGTTTGTTGGGCTGAATAAGCAAAATCCCAGTTGGAGCCACCAAAGGTTTTAGTCCAGATTGTATCACCCATTTTATTTGTTCGCACAAGAAACATATCATATCCTCCAAATCCAACACTATTGGTATATCCAGCAATAACAAGGCCTGAGTCACTAGTCTCTTTTACAGAATAGGCGTGGTCAATATTAATTCCGCCATAAGTTCGATGAAAAGTTTCAACTCCAAGTGAATCCACTTTTAATAGAACTGCATCCATATTTCCACTTCCAAAACTGCTGGAAGCACCCACCACCACATAGCCTTTGTCATAAGTTTGTGTAACGGCATATCCATAGTCATATGATGATCCTCCGTATACTTTTTCAAATTTCACGACCTGTGAATACAGAGAGAATGAAATAATAATCAAAAGAATAATGGTAATACTTTTTTTTATATCCATGTTTATAAGATAGCTTTTCTGATCTTAATAAGATCTGTCATTAGTTTTTCAAAATGATCGAGGTGAAGCATATTTGCACCATCTGATAATGCCTTTGAAGGATTCGGATGTGTTTCTAAAAATAATCCGTCAGCTCCCACAGCTATAGCTGCTTTTGCAATTGTTCCGATAAGTTCTGGTTTTCCTCCGGTTACACCGCTTGTTTGATTTGGCTGCTGAAGCGAGTGGGTGATGTCCATTATTACCGGAACATTATTCTGCTGCATCTCAGGGATACCGCGGTAATCTACAACAAGATCCTGGTAACCAAGAAAGGTTCCGCGTTCCGTAAGCATCACATTATTATTGCCCGACTCACGAACTTTATCCACAGCAAATTTCATTGAACCAGCAGAAAGGAATTGCCCCTTTTTTATATTCACATATTTTCCTGTCTTGGCCGCTGCTACAAGAAGATCGGTCTGTCTGCAAAGGAATGCCGGGATCTGAAGCACGTCAACATACTTTGCAGCAAGTTCTGCTTCTTCATGTCCGTGTATATCTGTAACAGTCGGAATATTAAAATGCTTACCAACTTTAGCTATTATCTCTAATCCTTTTTCATCTCCTATACCGGTAAAAGAATCGAGACGTGAACGATTCGCTTTTCTATATGAAGCTTTAAAAATATAAGGGATACCAAGTTTGTCGGTCACCGTTTTAACTCTTTCTGCAATCTCAAAACAAATCTCTTCGCTTTCCACGACACATGGCCCTGCAAGCAGAAAAAAGTTATTCTTATCTAAATGTTTTATGTTTGGGATATTTAATGTCATATTATTTTAATTGTGCTTAAAATTTATTTATAACTATTATGATTTTAGAATGCTTGTTCTCGATACGTTTTCTGAAAAAGAAACCACTCGAACTGACGCATTATAACTCGATTTGTGAAAGAACGTGTCACCCTGAGCTTGTCGAAGGGCGATATCTGTACCTATTTAAAGTTTTTAATCAACAAAATATACGCTCCCTGTGCTGTTGTTTTCTTCGGAGCTATAAATCCTTCTATATTATTACTTCCTGCATATATCATAAAGCCTTTTCCTAAACTGGCAAAAACTCCCAGTCCATAATTATATGTAGCATAACCGCCATAACTGAATGTTGCTGATAACATAAAGCGAGGATTAAAATAGATATTCGCTCTTACATATAGAAGCAGTTTGTAATTTGCATTAAACACATATCTGATTCCTTCAACCATCTCAAGTCTTTTATTGATCTTAGTTTCAAAAGATAAATTAAGCGTAGCAGGCAAAGTTACTGAAACGGATTGCTTCCTGAATGGTGCTACTGAATTCAGGACACTGTCCTGAGAAGTGCTGGCTGCTAAACTCGAATCCTGCAGGTCATAGATACTGCTGATGTTAAATCCTGTATAATGAAAGTTTGAATCCTGTTTCACATACAATGTATTTTGGTTAAAGCTGATAAGTCCGATATCGGAAACCGAAACTTTTATCTTTGAAAGTCCAAGCTTTGATTTAAATGGTGCTTCAAAATAAATGTCGACACTTGTGCCATAGCCGTTAAATGCTGCAGGGCCGGTATTCGCAGTATCCGATTTGGCCATTTCTATTGACGTGTTGAAATCAATATATTCTCCATCTTCACTGGTATAGAGTTCCGCTTTTTTTGCAAAAATAGCAGAGTATTGTTCTCCTTTAAGGAAGGAAAGACCAACTCCCCAGCGTGCTCCGCTATCAAGCTGAGAAGAATAAATTCCAAGCTGAAACTGCTGATACCTTAACAAAGACATGCTGAAACCATTAAAATAAGCTGTTTTTCCCGCATAAGCTTTATTCCCATAAAACCCTATTTTATAAAGATCTTTTGAAAAACTCGCATCGAAATGCTGACGGTCTTTGATCGCCAGGAAAAAACTCAGGTTCTTTTTATGAAAAACAGAATCCGGTTTAAAAGCGAAAAAAATTCCTGAATTTATGTCAGCACCTATCCGGTTCTTGTTTTTCGTTCTTGACAATACTTCATTTTTTAATTCTGTATCAATATGTCCGCCTGTATAAAATTTACCAATAAACTCATTGGTTAAATTATTAGAACCAATTGAATAATCGGCCTGTATCCCCGCTCTGGTTTTGGCTGAATCAGGGAAATCATCTGCAAAGATCAGAGAGATCTGTGAATTAGATCTGAAAGATAAAAGGGCTAAACAAAAAATGACAAGTGTTGCTCTCAATGTAAATTATTATTGTAATTGAATTGTATAATTGATATCACCAATCAATTGAATGTCGATACTGTAATCACTGTAGATTTTAATGTATTGCGATTGGCTTGCTGTATTGAATTTAACTTTAAGCTTAACCTTCTTTGTGTTATAGAGCAGCTTCATTTTGCCTTCGCTGACAGGTGTCACTAGTTTTGTGGGCTTTTTGGCGGTTACCCTCAGATTGGAATTTAGCAATGCCTGAGAGATTGTATTCGGGGAAGTGTATAGAGAATCAGAGATATTATTGCTTTCATCCAGCATGTATAATTGGATTGAAGCATCGAAAGGAAATCCATTTTTTGCGTATAATGTAAGTGTACCGCTGTGAATGTTCTGAGTGCCTTCATTTGTCTTGATATTCAGATCAAGGGTGTCCTCAAGTGTCAGGTTTGTTGCAATCATAGAAAGTGGAATCTCCATGTTCATTGTTGCTTTCAATAATTTGTCAGAATAAATAAAATCATTGGATCCTGAAACATTTCCTAATGGATTGGTGATTATCTGAAGAGAATATCCAAACTTATTCGGGAGATTTTCCATCATTGGTTTGATGTTGGAATTGCTTGTAGTCAAAGGAAAGTTTGCATAGGTAGGATAAACTGTCGTTCCGCTTTCAGAGGCACGGTTAATATTTATTGCTGAGCCTATAATTGAATTTGCAAGGTTGATGGAATTCCCGGTTCTTGTATTTATTGAAGCAAGATTATTAATGTAAACCCTTGCATCCATTCCAATAGGATTTTCAAGTTTAAGGTCAAAATCGACATTCTCGAGCTGAATGGTTCCGTCAACAATCCTGTTAAACATTGTAAAATCGGTAAATGCAGGACCAATATCCAGGGTGCTAGTACCAAAATATCCTTTTGCATAATAAGGAAACATCTCAGAAAATGTATTGGTCATTGTGAGCATATCACTGGGATTTACAAGAACGGAATCTCCCTGGTCGTTGATGCCGGCAGAAAAGGAAGTATAAATGGTATTTATTTTATTATTGGCTATTCCCGTCAGGCTTATGGTATATCCTGAAAGATCATAAGTGTGGCTATATTCACCGGGAGTATTCCCAACAGCTGCAGGAACTGTTACGTTCACCTGAAAAGGCATTCCGCCTAAAGTTGCACAGGGAATCTTATATATAAAATCTGTTTTTTCCTCAATCAGGCTGCTTACCTTAAAATTAACAAAGCCTTGTTTAATTATTACGGATTTAAGCTGTGGACCGCCCAGATTATAGGTTGTTTCGGAGGTATTGTTGACTATTACATCGTCTCCTGGACCAAATGTGTAAGGAAAGGGAATATTAAATGCTTTAACAATAGATGTGTCTTGAATCGAAAACAATGTATCCATTGAGATCTTATAAATATCTCCCTCATAAACAATCTTCATAGAGCTGTCGGCATTCGACTGCAGAACCGAACCCGGTAAAAGATGATTAAGATTAAGCGAAGCATTTATGATCGGTGCGAGGACTTCTGTATCCCAGGAAGGGCGTTCAGCATCTTTACGACAGGAAAAAAAAACCACACTGCAACAAAAAAACAAGAAGATTGACCTATTCATATGTGTGTGTCTTTTAAGGTAATATTGAATATGCCATTACTTCATTGTTCTTTCCGTATGGAAATGGCTATTTCATGAATGTCTTTTTTAATTAAGGATTTAAAGGTAGCAAAATTATTCTTTTATGAAAAAAACCTCTTATTTCACGAACCTTTCGAACTTTGTGGCGTATAAAAGCCCTGTTCGGTTTAATTTTTGATATTTTTGTAGCCAGAATTGATTGCATAATTACCATGACAAAGAGATTTTTTATTTCCTGGATCGCATCTTCTTTAATAATGTATGTTTTGTCGAATGTGTGGCATGGGTTAATTCTTACCGATTTTTCCCGTCTTAGCTATTCAAAGAACCTTTTTCTTTTTTTTGCTGCCCTTGTTTATCTCATGATTGGTTTTATTGTTTCTAAAGCAATTGATGTTAAGATCTTTGATAAACAACTTAAGCGGAAACCAATTATAAGAGGAGCCCTTTCCGGATCTTTATGCGGTATCGCTTTTTTTTTAGTGGCCACTGTTGTAGGTATCTCTTTTAGTACCGGCTCTAAGCTTGAGAATATGCTTCTGGATGTTACCTGGCAGACTATTGAACAGTGCCTTGGCGGGGTCGTAGTCGGTATTGTGCATATTTTTGTATATGATCCTCAGGCGCATTTTGAAGAAGATTGATCCTCCATCTCTCTGAAAAAATCTCCATTTTTTCTGGCTTTTCACAACGACCTTAAACGATCGAATTGCTTACTTATGAAAAATTATTTTTTAATTCTTATACTGATCCTTACCTGCCGGTCTCATTTTATTATTGCTCAAAGTTCAAGAGATAAAGCTGTCGCAGATATTCTTATGTTGAAAGAAGGAGCACTTCTTGTTAAACTCAAAACATCAGAGAATCTTATCAATGGATTTATCCGGGCCGGAAAACAAGAGGAAGCGGATAAAGTGAAAGCAGAGCAGGAGGCAACAAACAGGGATATCGCAAGAGCTTTCAGTAAGCATTTCAATTTTTGTAAAGTCTATTTCTTTTATTCCGGTCAATCTACTGCAATTAAGAATGGCGATCTTGGAGCGCTTATGAATACTGATCTTGAAGCTGATCCTTCTTTTAATTCCGTGAACTATCTCATTGGGGAATTCGGTGAAAGTGCCACAACAAAAATTGATGGTTTTATAATGCAGGATAGAAACTTAGTTCAGCTTGAATCACCTTTTCCATTCCTTATCCGTTCCAATAAAAGTGGTGTCATCAGCCGTACTTACGATGAAATGGTTATCGTACTAAACGTTGAGCTCCGCGATTTTTACATGAAGAAAAAATAACGGAATGCCTGTAACTGCTGTTTTTAAAGGATATTGTGCCATAGGTAAAAAAAATATATTAAATAAAATAGCGCTGCATTGATTTATTTGAGTATCTTTGCAACGGTTTTAGTCAAAATGGGATTTTTGCTGAGACGAATTTACAACTGCAGATCATTGCCGAAATTGCCCAATAACACTGATGGTGGGCCTCTTAAATACAGTTGTCGGATTCAACTCACATATTAAAAGGTAATACTGATTTAGTTGCGTTAGCACAAACAGGTACCGGAAAAACCGCAGCTTTCGGGTTGCCGTTAACATCATTAGTTGATTTCACATCACGTGAAACTCAGGCTGTGATCATTTGTCCTACGCGCGAGTTGTGTATGCAGATCACCCGTGACTTACAGAGTTACACTAAGTATATTAAAGACGCAAACATTGTAGCTATCTACGGTGGTGCAAGTATCGACACTCAGACACGCGAGATCAAAAGAGGAGCACAGATTGTTGTTGCAACTCCGGGCCGCTTGAATGACATGATCGACCGCAGACGCGTTAATCTTACAAATGTTCGTTTCGCAGTTCTTGATGAGGCTGATGAAATGCTTAACATGGGTTTCAAAGAAGATCTTGATACTATTCTTTCTCAGACTCCTGAAGAAAAGAATACATGGTTGTTCTCAGCAACAATGCCTGATGAGGTATTGCGTATCTCTAAGAATTACATGGAAAATCCGATCGAGATCACTGCAGGAACAAAAAATTCCGGTAATGATAACATCGAACATATTTACTATTGTGTGCATGCACGGGATAAGTATGCAGCGTTAAAGCGTATCGCGGATTCAAACCCCGATATCTTCGCTATCGTATTTTGCCGTACACGTATTGAAACACAGGAGATCGCTGATTCATTAATTAAAGACGGTTATGGTGCTGATGCATTACATGGCGATCTTTCTCAGTCTCAGCGTGACCACGTTATGAAGCGTTACCGTTCACGTTCACTTCAGATGCTTGTTGCAACCGATGTTGCTGCACGCGGTATCGATGTGAATGATGTAACTCACGTTATCAATTACAACTTACCTGATGAGATTGAAAACTATACACACCGTTCGGGACGTACTGCCCGTGCAGGAAAGCTAGGTGTTTCTATTGCGATCATCAACATGAAAGAAGTTGGAAAAATCCGTATCATAGAACGTATCATCAAGAAAAAATTCATTGCAGGAGTTCTTCCTACAGGATTTGAAGCTTGTGAAAAACAATTATTCAGTCTTGTTAAAAAGATCCATAACGTTGAAGTAAAAGAATCTGCGATCGAAGCTTACATGCCGAAGATCTATGACGAATTGAAAGATCTTTCGAAAGAAGATATCATCAAACGTTTTGTTTCTACCGAATTTAACAGATTCCTTGATTACTATAAGAATGCTCCGGATCTGAATGCAAAGACAGGTTCTGGTACAGGCAGAGATCGCGATGATCGCCAGTCTTCAACTCCTGGTATCACTAAATTGTTCATCAACTTAGGTGAAATGGATAAGTTAGACAGTTCTTCAATGAAAGAATACATTGCTGAAGTTTCAGGAGTGGATAAGAGTCAGATCACCAACATTGATGTGAAATCAAGTTTCTCTTTTGTTGAATGTAAAACAGAAGCGGCTGAGATCATCACAGGAACATTTAAAAATGCCCGTTACAACGATCGTAATGTACGTATCGAATCACGCGGTGCATCTGAAGGTTCACGCGAACGCGGTGGAAGCCGTGGCGGATACGGTGGTGGAGAGAGACGTTCATTCGGTGGCGACAGAGGTGGTAACCGTGGTGGAGAACGCAGAAGCTTTGGTGG
>JAJTCJ010000090.1 GCA_021323165.1 Bacteroidota bacterium
GAATCGATTGAGCTTTTATTTTGAGAAAAGCTATACGAAAAAATCATTGTGAAAAAAAATACAATCGTTCCTAGTCTATGCATATTAATTCAGTTAAAATATCAGGAATTCACCAAGGGCTCTTGAAACCCTCACCAATAATAGTAATTTTCGTATCTAAAGCCAAACAATACTGATATTAATTTTGAACACAAAAAAATTAAATGATTTTTTTATTAATAAATATTTTTATCTTAGTATTGAATTTACATAGAACTGTCAATTCATAAACTTATAGTAATGAAAAATTTAAACAGAATAGTTGTACTATTTTTCTTATTCACATTTATAGGAATGACCTCAAATAGCCTGATTTCAGCTGAAATAAAGAAAAACATATCAACTGCAAACTCTAACAACAATTTGATCAAAAATCCACACTCAGGAAAAATAATAGTGAGAAATGTTATCAGAAAATAAATTAATAAAAAACTAAAAAACAATTTTATAAATTAAATTCAACACAAATGAAAAAGATCATCAGAATTACATTAGTACTTACATTAGCTTTATTTGCTTCGTTTTCAGGACTGAACAGCGTTAAAGCTGACAATCCAAACCAGTGTGCGGCTGCTGATGGCACTTCCAGCGGAACAATTGTTTCTTTACGTCCGGGATTAAAATCAGGATTAATACTGGATGATCTTACAGGAGTAGTAAAAGAATTCCATTATGCGGGTCTGGAAGTACTGGAGATTAATGTTGATTACGTTTATATCGTTCAGATCACAGCTTCAGGAAAGATCATCATCAGAGACATCCACAGAAGATAAGTATTAATACTAGTTTTTTCATAAAAAAAGCTGTTTCAGAAAATGAAACAGCTTTTTTTATGAAGCTTTTTAACATGATCATTTTCTCAGACGATCAATATTTTTCTGAATATAACTATCTGTTGGAAGAAGAGAAAGCTGAATTCGTTTTGCATATTGAATGCTGTCAAGAATTTCTTTTTGTTTGTCCTCCACCAATAATTTTTGCTGCTCAATTATCTGTTTCTGCTTTTTCGCGATCCTTAAGGATCTGAAAACCATTAATGCTATTACAGATATTGTAAAGGCTACAAGACAGATCAATCCAAAAAATAATTTCTGTCTCTTTCTATCAGCAAGTGCGACCGCTTCTTTTTTATCTTGTTCTGCTTTCAATGCAGATTCTTTCTTTTCAAATTCAAAGTTCATCTCATAGCGTGTGAGCTCATTATTCTTTTCTTCATTGAATAATGAATCTTTGATCGAAGAATATTTTTTAAAATGAAAAAGCGATCGTTCAAAATCTTTCCGCAAAGAATACATTTCACTAAGATCAGCATGATTATCCTGCTGCAGGTTAAGCGAACCAATCCCTTCAGCCAAAGTCAATCCTTTAATCAGGTATTTTTCCGCCTCTTCATATTTTTTCAATTTTATATACAGCGAACCAAGGCTGCTCAGGCGATATGCCATTCCGGTGCTATTCCCCTGCTCCTCGTCCATTTTTAAAGCTCTGGATAAATATTCCAATGCCTTATCATTCTTTTTTTGACGCAGATATGCATTTCCAATATTCCCTAAATTAGCTGCTATGTATGGCTTGTTATCTGTTTCTTCATTTATTCTGAGCGATTTAAAATAATATTCCAGTGCCTTATCAAAATCATTGAGATCATTATAGGTGTTGCCTATACCAATATAACAATATGCTAAACCATTTCGCATTTTCAGCTCTTCATAGATCTTCAGGGCCTTAAAATAATATTCGAGAGCTTTATTAAATTCTTTCTGACGATTGAAAATACTGCCGATACTCCCCAGGTTATTTGCCTGCATATGTTTGTTACCGATTTCTTCAGCGATCCTTAATGCATCAAAGGAGTATTTCAATGCTTTAGGAAAATCTCCCTGCATTGCATATCCATTCCCCATATTGGTTAATGTCTTGCATTTCCGGTTCTTGATCAATTTTTTTTCTTCGGGTTCATGATCACCTGATTCGATCTCTTCCCATATTTTCATTGCTATTTCATATTCTTTCAGAGCAAGGAGATAATCGCCTTTGCCTTCATTAAGAATAGCCAGCTTATAATGTGATTGTCCGAGTCCTGCCTTCCAGTTCAATTTGCGGGAGATTGCCATTGCTTCATTGCAAAGCTGAAAGGCTGTGTCACTGTTCTGCCATGCATAATAAGAAATGAGGTCATGAAGGTGATTTACTTTAGCGGTATCTTCTTTATCCGTCCTGATCAGTGATATGAGGGAATCAATTTTTGCTTGCTGTCCTTGTAAAAACAAAGGAGCACCAAGCATTGTGATTATTACCAGGAATTTTACAGCTATTCTCATATTCATTGTAAAGTTCTAATAATTTCATCACAACTGTCGAAAATTTACACCAGCGGTTATTCGGGTCAACGAAAATCTCAAAACCATACTAAATCGACAACTTTAAATCTGATATGCCGTATAAGAAAGGCGTTATCAAAATAAAAAAGACGGATTCAATATATGACCTCAGAAATAGATCCTTATAGTTTAACAGAACTTGAATCCTGCCGGATCTATAAACGTTCTGACGATATCATTGTATATGAGATCAAACCGGACAAACCCATTATCCTTTCGGATGTAAAACTTCACTTAGCCGCATTTCTTGAAATACAAAAAGGGAAATGCACACCGTTGATCGTATATGCAGATCACCTTAAAAGATTAGGACCAGAAGAAAAAGCATTTATGAATGCAACAATTGCCCAATTTGCGACCAAACTTGCTATAATGACAACAAATCCTCTGCCTACTTTTATATACCGGATCGCTTTTTACCTCACTCCTCCTCCGGTTCCTTCACAGATTTTCAGATCAGAGAAAGAAGCTATTGAATGGTTGAAGAAATAAGAAATTTAGAACTGAGGCGCAAAGGTTTTAGTCCATTCATCCGCACAATTTACAGAGCTTCTTAGACTTCGCATTTACTAATATTCCAATTGAAATAGAGCTTCGTAATAATAATTTTACTTGAAGCCCCGCACTGGCGCAAGCCCGCAAACGTTATATAATTCAGAATTGTTAATATATTAACAGTATGATTCTTTTCTTTGCACATATTTAGAAAAAAGATTATGTTTGCAATGTTACCTACACAGTAACAACCAAGCACTGTTTATTAAGGTTTCAATTCTCTCAAATTGAAATCACGAAGGGAAGATTACTTCTAGTCGTTGCATTATAGCTTGAGGCATAAGCCTCAATGTGTGTTATTTTATTGCCTTTTATAGTGCAAGTAACACCTATTTAGAAAGTTATATACTTGATAGTACAGACATGAAATTAACTTTCCGTAATTTTTTCCTATTAATAACTCTATTTAGCTTAAATAGCAAAGATGGCGTTTGCCAACAATGGCCGATTGCTGGAGCTCATTGGGAGTATTGCAATGATTTTCAAACACGCATTTTTGATTACACCAAGGATACTATAATTGGTAATTATCAGTATCAAGTTATTGAGCAGACAAATACAGGATCCTCCAACACAGGGCCTGTTTATACCCGTCAAAGCAATGATACTGTTTATAGATATGTGCAATCTGAAGACTATATATTTTTGGTTTTCAATGCTCAAGTAGATGATGTTTATACAACTTTCAGGACTGATTTTGATCTTTTTTCTGAATCTACCTGTACTACAAACTTGCCAGTCCGAGTACTTGATTTAGATACCTTAGGTTTTGGTAGCTTAAACTTACAACAATGGCTCTTACAGGATACTTTATTTACATACATATATTCAGGATCTGCCCAGGCATCCACTTGGCGGGTTGTAGAAAGAATTGGTTTTTTAAATGATTTCCCCTTCACATTAAATTGGGAATTCAGTGGGAATTTCTGCAGTTTACCATCTGATATGGGACGTGGTTATTATCTAACATTTTACTCTGATAGTTCCTATAGTTATTTGACTCCAACTCCATGTATTGGAAATAGTATTCATGAATTGGACGAAGATTGGAACTTGAAAATTTACCCTAATCCAGCAGACGAAAGTTTTCAAGTAAAAAATGGTATATCGTGTGTTCTAACGATAAAGAACATATTGGGTAAAATTCTTTTTTCATCTGAAATAGCCGATGGTGAAATTATTACCACAGCTGAACTTCCAAATGGGTGTTACATAGTAGAAGCCCGAAATTCAAAAACTACAAAAACCAATAAATTAATTATTAATCACTAATCTCCAATTTATGATCAGATCCAAACTTTTGTCGTTACTACTAGTGTTATTTTTTATCCCACATGCCTACTCGCAGAGTTTTGGAGAGTGCGGAACTGTATCAGTTGGTAATAGTACACCCGAGGCTATCAGAGGCTTTAGTTGCACAAGCACGGGGTCCGACTACATGACTAAATACCGTACCCCTCAATTCTGGATACCCAATAATTCTACACCTATTAAAACCATATTGGTAAATTGGGTGATCATGCGAGATGATAATGGAAATAATGGTTGGGAAAATTCAATTAATTTTCGAAACCAGGTAGATGCCATGTTTGTTGAAATTAATAACCGGTATTCAAATTCTCAGCCTAAAGGGTATAGCTTAACTTGCGAGCCTTCCTATACACATGTAACTGATACAAGAATAAGGTTCGAATTGAATGAAATTATTTTCATTGACAATTCTGCCTTTAATAATTCTTGTTCTTTCACTTCCGGTAGAATCATGGATGATTATGTTTATCAAAATTACCCTAGCTCAAGGAAAGCGATAAATCATATTTTTACACAACCAACTACTGCTGTATGCGGTCCTTGGGGGTACTATACTACTAATAATGGAAGAGCTTTTTTTCATACTCAAAACTCCATGTGGAGTCCATATTGGGTTGTTTGGGGAGAACATATAGACCACATAGCGCATGAATATGCTCATTCCTTAGGCCTTCACCATACATATAGTGATGAATATACTCAGATTTCTCATTATGATTTTTTAGACGATGTTTTTGGAACATGTCCTGAACCAGCAATGGCCAATGCTTCTCATCCATGTTTCAGTAATTGCGGTTCAGGAGGAAATTGCCCTACAACTCCTTCACCCGGAAATGTGTCATATTTACTGAAATGCTTTTTCACCAATACATATGGAAAACCAATGATGTGCGGTGGACATGAACCAACCTATATTAGCCCTAAACAAGCAGGGCGAATGAACCGCACCCTTTCGATGATTAATGGATCATTTCTAATTGATGGTAAATACATGCATCAATATGTAAAGGAACACCATTCAGGTGGTTTACCCTTTGAAGTAAATGCAAATGAGACTTGGGATTTTCCAATACAGTTTTATCAGGATGTTTTAGTTAAATCGGGAAAAACTTTGACTATTAAGTGCGAAGTAAGAATGCCTATTCAAGGGAAAATCATAGTTGAACCTGGAGCCAATTTAATTATTGATGGAGGAGTTTTAACGTGTGCATGGCCTGAAAGTATGTGGCAAGGGATTGAGGTACACGGTGACCGCACCAAAAGCCAGAGCCTCACTTTAGGGGTTCAGTACCAAGGCAAGGTTATAATGAAAAACAATGCTATAATCGAAAATGCATTGGAAGGTATTTCAACTATAAAAGTGGATGGAAATAATCTAGATTGGAATTATACAGGAGGAATTATACAAGCGGAGAATAGTAGGTTTATTGATTGTCGCAGAGCTGTTCAGTATCTTTCATATCAAAATTTTAATCCTTCCACAGGAAGTCCAATGAATAATCTTGGATTTTTTAAAAATTGCTCCTTTTTAACAAATGGTCAACTAAAGGAACCTACAGCTTTCCCTTACGCATTTGTTTCTTTATATGATGTAAAAGGGGTAAGATTTTTAGGAAACGCATTCGTAAATTCCGCCTCTTTCAGTGAAAATCTAGGAGTAAAAGGAATGGGTATCGTAAGCATTGATGCAAAATTTTCAGTAATTCCATACTGCACTTCAACCTTGCCAGTTGGAGGAACATGTCCTACAAATGATTTAATGAAGAATTCCTTTCATGATTTAAGTTATGGTATCCATTCTTCTGGCGGCATGTCATCCTTAAATGCCATCACAGTATCTAAAAGTGATTTCCATAATAATGACTTCGGAATTTACATTAAAACATTAGATTATTGTACAATTACTGAGAATAACTTTGATGTAGGGCAAAATAATTCTTTTGATACTTATGGGTTATATATTGATAACTCGACAGGGTACAAAGTTGAAGGGAATAATTTTACAACTACCCATAATGGCACAATAGGGTCCTATATTAATAATTCACAATATTTTGCAAATTCCGTATATAGAAACAATTATAATAAATTACAAGTCGGCAATATTGCAGCACATGATAACTTTGATAACGCTAACTATGTAGGTTTAAAGATGAACTGTGATAACTTCACAAATGGCACTTATGATATTGCCGTATTACCGTCAACAAATGTTCTGACCGATATTTTCCCTTTTCAAGGAATATGTACTGGAAATTCAGCTAAACTTGTAAGGAATTCATATTCAGCAACCTGTGCTGGAAGTGATAATCAGTATTTTGTAGACAAATCTTCTGGAGTATATATTCTTCACAAAAATTCAATTGAAGTAGATAGAGAGCCTGCATGTAGAAGTGTATATGTTCTTGCGAGTGACTGTAGTGGTATCACATTTGACGCCACAAATGATTGCCCAAGTACACTAGGAACATCATTACATTCAATTAATGCTAATGTAACGGCAATTAAAAATTCAATTACTCCTTTACAAGCTCTGTTAGATGAAGGCAATAGCAATTATCTTATTTCCTCAATTTACAGTTCGCTTCCAGCAGGTGATTTAAAAAATATTCTGCTAGCAAAATCCCCTTATCTATCAGATGAAGTATTAATTAAATATCTTCAAATTCCACACACTCCTCCGTACGGAAATTTAAAGCAAGTTATTATTGCAAATTCACCGGTAACAGAAAGTGTAAAGACTGTATTAGAGCAGATCTACCTTCCATCAGGAGTAAGAAGTGAAATAGATGCCGCACAGATTGGTTTATCAGGAAGATTTAATTTGGAAGCACAACTGGCAGATCTTAAATTTAGCAAAGACCTTTTAGTAAGTGATAAGATTCGTCTCTTTCTTAATGATACTATTATCTCGAACCCACTGGATAGCGTCATTGCAATTCTAAAAGACGAAAATAGAATAAAAATCAGAAGCAAATTGATAGATGCATATATTGCAAAAAAAGATTTTGTAAATGCTCAGCATGAGATTATGAATTTGCGCAGCGAGCCTGGAATGAGCGAAATTGCTGATTTTAAAGATTTACTTATAACGTTATATCAAAGTATTGAAGGTTGTTATAAAATGAAAAGTGATACTTATCTGAAATCGAAAATTGAAGATTGGGCAAATGGTTGCGACAAAGAAACATGCAAAAATGCTCAAGCATTATTACAAAAGGTTTTTGAAACAAACTACAAGGAAGAAGTTTTATTGCCAAACTCTGCTACCAGGTCTATGGTTCAGCAGGCTAGTGCTATTGATAAAAAGGTGTGGAGCAAGGTGTTTCCAAATCCGGCTCAAAATACTGTAAATTTTAAAATTGAAATTCAGGAAAATTTGATAAATTCAATGATTGTCATTAGTGATTTGGTAGGTCGCAAGATATTTACGATCCAAGTTGAAGATGCTAGTTTACCAATAGAACTAAATGTTACAGAATTTACTAATGGAATCTATTTCTATTCTGTTTATAACAATAATATATTACTTGAGACAGAAAAATTCACTATTCAAAAATAAGTAGAGTGCAAATTTTAAAAAACATCATAATATTCTTCTTTCTAATAACTGCACCTGTGTTAGTCATTTCACAGGTGCGGTTTAATAATGTCTATGATTTATATGGCACTTGGGATCACGCAACAACAGTCATTCCTGAAGCTGATGGATATTTTGTTGCGGGAACAACTGCAGGTAATTCTGGGTGGAACCGAAAACTTGCATTAATGAGAATAGATTTAAATGGTAACTTGTTATGGGCAAAGAATCATTCTATTCCTTCAGCAAGTCTTTACGATAATTATGATGCTTTTATAAAAACATGCGATTCTAACTATGTGTATGCAGGAAGTGTCAATAATGGTGTAACAACTCAAGATGTTGTCATCATTAAGTTCAATCAGAACGGTGATACTCTATGGCAAAAAACATTTGGAGATACCACTTTCGATTGGTGGGGAAATCAATGTAAAGAAACATTGGATAAAGGTTTTATTATTGCCGGTTCAGCACACGTTAGCTCATCAAATTCGGATTGCTTGTTAATTAAGACAGATTCCGCAGGCAATTTGCAATGGAAAAAAACAATTAATAACACACAAGAAAGAGCATTTAGTGTGCTTGCTTTACCAGATTACAAGTATTTGGTTGGAGGAACTCGCGTAGTTGGTTCCTATAATCAAGCCTGGCTGGCGAAAACTGATAGTATTGGAAACTTATTGTGGCAAAGGACTATTTCAGGATCATACGGTAGTGCAATATTGAATCTGGATATGACCAATGATAATAAATATGTTGCCTGCGGATATATGTGTAACTCTTTTGATGGGAGCTTTGAAACGAGTAAAGCTTGGATAATAAAAATTGATTCTGCAGGTAATGTCGTATGGCAAAAACAGTACGGAAATGAAGGTGTTGTTACAGGTTTTTTATCCGTTGACCAATCTTCAGATGGATCATTCCTTGCCTCTGGTACAAATGGATATGGAGTGATGCAAAACTATGAAATAAACGCCTTTGTACTTAAAATGAATTCTACCGGTGACAGTTTACTGGGTAGAGAAATTAATAAGTATGGAGGCCCCGGTTCGGTAGATTCATTTAAATCTATTAAATCTACCTCTGATGGAGGCTTTATCACTGCAGGAGATTTTGATCCCAATAATCAGGATATGTGGGTTGTTAAATTTGATAGTTTGGGATGTGACAATTTACCTTGCGCAATGAATATTAATGAATATGATTTTCATGATGTCATTTCTATTTCCCCTAATCCGGCCTCAGAAACTATTTCTATAAAAGTTTTATTACCGCTTACAGTTGATAACCCTAGTGTTAACTTAGTTGATTATACTGGACGGATTCTAAAGATACTAGCTATTGATTTAAAGTCCTCCGAAATATTCTTTCCGCTAGAAGGCATTCCTTCAGGGTTGTACTTTGTTACTATCTCTGATAACCAACATATTATTCAAAGTAAGAAAGTAATCATTTCGAAATAGGTCATCCAAATCACCTACCGATTGTTTGAATCTTTCAAAACAATTTAAACCAAACATTATGTCTAAGAAAATCATTGAAAAGCCCCAAAAACCACTTCTACCGGAGAAACCGAAGAAGCCTTTACTACCGGAAAAACCGAAGAAGCCATTACTTCCCGAGCCAACTCCCAAAAAACCATTACTTAAAAACTGAAAAACCAGATTTCTGCCTGCAAGCTTCGTAGGTCGATACACTGAGCTTGCAACTTCAATAAATAATCTGCTTTGACCTCTTAGCAATTTGATAATTAAGGGGAAAATGTGGGGAAAAGACTATAACAAAAAAGCCGTAAACCCTTATTTCTAAGTATTTACGGCTTGCTTTTGTGCGGATGAAGGGACTCGAACCCCCACGCCTCACGGCACCAGATCCTAAGTCTGGCGCGGCTGCCAATTACGCCACATCCGCATTCTTTTGTGATCGGGCGACAAAGATAGGATATTTATTAGAATCCAAACAAAATTTTTGCTGTTTTTCATCCCAAAAAATTAAATTTCAATTATCCGGTCTACCTTGCTACGTTCTGTAGAATGTCCATAAATACCTGCGAATCGTTGATAACATCTTGAATACTGATATAAATAATCTTTTACTTTTGCAGGAGATTCAAAATTATGCTTACGATCGATCCGAAAGAAATAAAATCCTCTGTTTTACATGGTTATTTGCTTGGTGCAGTTGCACCACGCCCGATCGCATTCGCAAGTACAATGGATAAAGAAGGAAATCCCAACCTTTCTCCATTCAGTTTTTTCAATGTTTTCAGTTCTAATCCACCAATTGCAGTGTTTTCTCCTGCAAGAAGCGGAAGAACAGGACTTACGAAACATACATTCGACAATATTAAAGAAACCATGGAAGTGGTGATCAATGTTGTGAATTACAGCATGGTTAACCAAATGAGCCTGGCCAGCACTGAATATCCAAAAGGCGTGAACGAGTTCGTTAAATCCGGTTTTACCCCGATTCCATCTGAAAAAGTAAAACCTTTCAGAGTAAAAGAATCGCCTGCCCAGCTTGAATGTAAAGTGAAACAGATTATAGAGTTAGGTAATGAAGGCGGTGCTGGAAACCTGATAATATGTGAAGTTGTTTTAATGCATATAAATGAAAATGTGCTTGATGAGAACAAGCAGATAGATCCGAATAAGATCGACCTGGTTGCCCGTTTAGGCGCCAACTGGTATAGCAGAACAAACGGAAACTCATTATTTGAAGTTGCGAAACCATTATTGACACTTGGTATCGGTGTTGATCAGATCCCGGCAGAGATCCGTAATTCAAAGATCCTTACAGGAAATAATCTTGGTCAGCTTGGGAATATTGAAAAGCTGCCTTCAAAAGAAGAAATAGAATCTTATAAAAATTCTGCCGACTTTAAAGAATCAGCAGCAAAATTCGGGAAGGATAAACATCTTATTGCAAAATCTTTACTCGACAACAACAAACCTGAAGATGCATGGAAAGTGCTTCTGTCAGAACAATAAATATAAGTAATCCTAGGTATACACAATTAGTAAACAATTAAAAACAACATAAAATGGACATCACAGGAATTTTAAAACTCAAAACAGAAGCACAGCAAGTATCTGACAAATTCAGAAAAAGAGAATTTGTTTTAACTGACAACTCATCTCAATATCCACAGCATATATCCTTTCAGTTAACTCAGGATAAATGCAGCTTATTAGACCAATACAATGTTGGTGACGAAATTGCCGCTACTTTTACTGCTTCTTCACAGGAAGACGATCTACCTTTCTAGTCTAAGCTACAATTAAAAAAAATGACGTATTCTTGTTAAGGAATACGTCATTTTTTTTGCATTAATTTTCCCAACCATTTTTATTAAACCTTTTCTAATATAACGAGTCAGGAATAAAACTTCAACATATCGCAAATGAAAAAAAAGATACTCGTCTTGTTTTTTGGTCTTATCATCACCTGCTCTGATTTATCTTCTCAGAACTTTTATTCTATCGATACAATTCAGCAAATCGAAATTCAGTTTTCTCAATCCAATTGGGATTATATTCTCGATACCGCTAAACAAGGCAGTGATTCTTATACAATGGCAACGTGGGTAAAGATCAATGGTGTGCAGTTCGATAGTGCCGGTGTTAAATACAAAGGCAACAGCTCTTATAATCCAGCCAATGCAAAAAATCCGCTGCACATAGAACTTGATCATTTTAAGGATCAGGATTATTATGGCATCAAAGACATTAAACTTAGTAATGGTTATCATGAACCTTCCTCTGTAAGAGAAGTTCTATTGTACGGAATTGCGCGCAAATACATGCCGGCATCTTATGCCAATTACGCGGAGGTTATTGTTAACGGTTCTGCCATGGGACTTTATACCAATGTTGAAGCAATAACAAAAAAATTCCTTGACGATCGTTTTTATTCCGACAACAACAGTTTTGTGTTTGCTGATAATGGAGGATGTAATCTTGTTTATCGCGGAACTGACACAACTTTATATTACACACCATATACGCTTAAATCCGATCATGGCTGGACCGATCTGGCTGATCTGTGCGGTACACTTAAAAACAATATTTCTTCTATTGAGAACATTCTTGATGTTGATCGTGCACTCTGGATGCTGGCATTTACAAATGTTACCGTAACTCTTGACAGCTATCTTGGTCAGTCCACTCACAATTATTATTTATACCAGGATCACAACAATCGATTCAATCCGATAATATGGGATCTGAACGGAGGCCTTGGTGTTTTTAATAAATTATCCATGGGGCCTTCTCTTACTGTTGCACAAATGAAAGTTATGTCGCCAATGGTGCACAGCAACGATTCATTATGGCCGTTAGTGAAAAACATTCTCGCTGTTCCTATGTACAAGCGTATGTATTTAGCACACATGCGAACTATTCTGAATGAAAATTTTATGGATTCGAGTTATTATAATACTTCAGCTTATTTGCAATCGATCATTGATTCGGAAGTTAGTTCGGATCCAAATGCATTTTATTCTCACACTGATTTTGTAAACAATCTGAATATCGATGTTATTGATGGACCTAAAGTTATTCCCGGAATTGGTTCATTTATGGAAGCAAGAAAATCGTATCTTAATTCAACAGCCGAATTTCAGCAAGTCCCGCCAACAATTGACTCTTTGGGTGTTTCAGACACACTGCCATCAATAAATACTTCAGTGTTCATAACTGCATCCGTTACAAACGCTAATCAGGTATATCTCGGTTTCAGAAATGATTTTATGGATCAGTTCAGCCGCTTACAAATGTTCGATGATGGTACTCATGGCGATGGCTCTGCCGGAGACGGTGTCTATGGAATTTACATTACACTTACAACGACCTATCTTCAATATTATATTTATGCAGAAAACCTTAACGCTGGAATATTTTCTCCGCAGCGGGCTGAGTATGAATATCATGTTCTGAATATTGAAAAAGGTATAGTGATCAATGAGGTAATGCCCGATAATCAAACTACTCAGGCAGATAATTATTCGGAATACAACGATTGGATCGAACTGTACAACAATTCTAATTCAGCCGTAGATCTTAGTGGATATCATTTAAGTGATAATGCTTCTGATCCTGCAAAATGGACCTTCCCGGCAGGAACGATGATCAATGCAAATGGATTTCTGATAGTATGGGCTGACAATGATACTAATCAGGTTACCGGTTTGCATGCTCATTTTAAATTATCTGCCTCAGGAGAATCAATTTTTCTTAGCAATTCATCCATGCAGATAATTGATGAAATAACATTTCCTACTCAATCAACTGATAAAACTTACGGAAGATATCCTAACGGAACCGGCTCTTTCGCAACATTAAACCCGACATTTAACAGCACCAACTCAGAACCAATATCAGTTGAAGAAACACATCCTCTTCTCTTCTCACTGAAATTATTTCCTAATCCTGCAAATGAATTACTGAATATAGAATACGAAGCTATGGGCATTCACGCATTTTACATTTATAACAGTATTGGAGAATTAATAAGACAAGGAAATATTAATAACTCTGCAACACTTGACCTGAATGCATTTTCAGAAGGAATGTATTTTATCAGGATCCATAATATATCTAAAAGGTTTATCGTCACTAAATAAAATTGCAACATTCATCATGCTTGAATTACAGCTTCTGCCATTTAAAACAATCACCACACCAAGACTGGTATTACGTGAGATCACCATTAACGATGCACCCGAAGTATTCGCATTCAGATCAAATAAAGAAGCGATGCTGTTCATTGGTAAACCTCCGGCTAAATCAATTGATGAAGCAAAGGAACTCATACAAAAATTTAATGATGGTTTAAATAATAATGATGCTGCGACCTGGGGAATTACACTTGCCGGAGAAGATAAAATTATCGGAACTATCGGATTCTGGAGAATGGAAAAAGATCATTACCGCGCTGAGATAGGTTACATGCTTCATCCTGACTATTGGAATAAAGGAATTGCCTCTGAAGCTTTAAATGCTGTAATGGAACATGGTTTTAAAGATTTGAAATTTCATACCATTCAGGCATTCCTGACACCTGAAAACATTTCATCTTCCAGACTACTTGAAAAAGCGGGATTTGTAAAGGAAGCACACTTTAAAGACAATTATTTTTTTGAAGGAGTGTTTTCAGATACAGCTGTTTATTCAAAGATCAATCCTGATCACTAGAACATTACCTGATCTTCATCCACAGCTTTAGCATCCAATGCATCGCGTAAGCCGTTACCCAGCAATACAAATGCAAGCACCATGAGCATGATTGCCAATCCGGGTAAGAATGCAAGATAAGGTGCATCACCAATGATATAACCGCGATGAGCATTGATCATTGCTCCCCAGGAAGCTGTTGGAGGCTGAGCGCCTATTCCTAAGAAACTCAATCCTGCTTCCGTTAAGATTGCAGAAGCAAAGTTAGCTGCGGAAATAATAATAACAGGTCCCATTACATTTGGAATAACATGCTTAAAAATTATCCGTGCATTTGTGAATCCCAATGCTCGTCCTGCTTCAACAAATTCTTTTTCACGAAGACTGAGAATTTGTCCGCGTATCACACGAGCCACTTCCACCCACATGGTTAATCCAACCGCGATAAAAACCTGCCAGAAACCTTTCCCTAATGCAAGAGTGATAGCTATTACAAGTAATAATGTTGGAATAGACCAAACCACGTTTGTGAACCAAACTATGAAATCATCTACTCTTCCGCGGTAGAATCCTGCAAGGGCTCCCATTAAAATCCCGATAACTATTGAGATGAAAACAGAAATGAAACCCACAGAAAAAGAAACTCTTGTTCCTATCATCAAACGGCTTAAAAGATCGCGGCCTGCAGGATCTGTTCCTAAAAGAAATTTCTTAGAAATGATATAACTCTTTTCAACCTCTGAACGTAACTCTTTTACACTTTTCTTGATTTTCTGATTGCTTCCGAATTCATAAAATTCAGTATAACCTTCTTCTACATTATTTACAATTGGCGTATTATAATCAATAGCATACACTACGTCAGCAAGATTATATTTAATGTCCATTCCTACGCGCTTTTCATCACCGGTGTATTCACGAATTACGATATCATTGCCATCAAAATGATAACTTGAAAAAGGAATAGAACGGAAATTACTTACTTCACCAAATATCATTTTAGAAAAAATACCAACATTATGCTTTGGCTCATTCTTTCTTGTCTGGAGCATTTTAACAGTGAAACCCGGAGGTTTTTTGGAAAGTTCCAGCAACTGGTCATTCGAATCAGGTGTAGAATCAGGAGTAATTAAAAAACCAAGGATCGCAACCATCATACATAAGAATATAACCACCAGACCGAACATGGCAAGCTTATTCTTTTTTAGCCTTTGCCAGGCGAAATAAGACAATGAATGGGAATACGAATCGCTTTTTTTTGACATTCTTAAATCAGATCTT
>JAJTCJ010000091.1 GCA_021323165.1 Bacteroidota bacterium
GAACAGAAATAATTTCAGAATATTAAATACAAAAAGCGTTAAGTGGTCCTTAACGCTTTTTTTTATCTCAAAGGGTTGATTAACTTTGTTTAGAATTCAGAAGATGAGATCACCATTTATAAAAAATATTGAACCGGGTGGAGTGAAGGAAAAAGTCCTATTGAATAAGCGTGTAGCTACATTTCTTTGCTGTGTTTTTATTTCGGTTCTTTTCTGGCTTTTGATGACATTATCAAAAGAGTATTCCATAACTGTTACTTATCCTGTTAAATATTCAAATCCCCCTAAGGATAAAGTCATCGCAAATAATTTGCCTTCTTCTATCAATATTGATATAAGGTCAAAGGGTTTTTTCTTACTTGCTTATAAATTCAGGGATCCTCAAACCTTATATGTGAATCTTGATAAAAGCAGGCCTATTGGTGTGTTAAATCATTTTTATCTGCTGACGAATGAACAGATCAATAATTTTACAGATCAATTCTCCTCGAGGATTAAGATCCTTAGGATCATTCCGGATACCATATTTTTAAATTTCAATAAAAGGATCGTAAAACGGGTGCCGGTTAAAGCTAAGCTTACACTGGATATGGACAGCAGATATCAGCAGGGAGATTCTGTAAAGCTGGTTCCCGGATATGTTGAGATCTCAGGTGCAGCGGATGTAATTAGTAAGGTTGAATATGTAAATACAGTGCCTGTAACTATAAAAAATGTAGATAAGGCCCAGGTGCTCATGCTCAAGATTGATTCAGATTCCAATAAACAGCAGTTTGAGATCAATCCGAAAAGTGTAAAGGCAATGATAAGTGTTGTCAAATTTACTGAAGCTACTATCGAGCTTCCGATCGAAGCCATTAATTTACCAAGTGGTTATACTTTAAAGTCATTCCCTGACAAAGTAAATGTGAAGTATAATGTTGCTTTTGATAATTACGAAAAGATCAATGCTCAGCAGTTTCGCGCTGTTATAGATTATAAAAAAGCTGAATCGGGCAGTAATAAGCTTCGCATCACTTTAGAAAAATTCCCTGCAGATATAAGATCTGTCAAATTGAATCCTCAAAGAGTTGAATTCATTCTTAAGAAATGATCATAGCAGGAATAACAGGCGGCATTGGAAGTGGTAAGAGCACTGTGTGTGCTGTTTTTGAGTTGCTCGGTGTTCCTGTTTATTATGCTGATGAAGAGTCTAAAAGATTATTTCATGAACCATCTGTCGCTGACATGGTGCTGGAAAAATTTGGAAAGGCAATTCTTAAGGATGGTGTGATCGACCGAAAATTGCTTGGATCAATTGTCTTTAATGACCCTCAAAAACTTTTGATGCTTAATGAGATCATGCACCCTGCTGTTAAAGAGCATTTTAATAAGTGGTGCGCACTTCATAGAGATTCCGCATACGTATTAAAAGAAGCGGCAATTTTATTTGAGAGTGATTCGTATAAAAGCGTCCAAAAAATAATTACTGTTACAGCACCTGTGGAATTGAGGATTGCGCGGGTCATAAAAAGAGATCAGGCACTTAGGGAAGATGTAATGAAAAGGATCGCAAGTCAGATCAGTGACGAAGAAAAGATAAAACGCTCGGATTTTGTTCTTGTTAATGATGAGAAGGAATTGCTTATTCCCGAAATTATAAAGATCCACCAGGAATTGAAACAAGAGATTATTTAGTATTAAACTAAGAATTTTCGGTGATTCTCATTCTCTTTAAGACGTCATCCCGTGGTACCACACGGGATCTTCATAAATGATAGCAGAATTCATTAAGTTTTAGTTCTAATTAACTAGATCCCGTGTCGTGGCACGGGATGACGGTAAAGTTGTACCATCTCTCCGCAAAAGCAACTCCCATAGAGAATCAATATTTATTTGTCTTCATAACAATAACTTTCTTATTTTAGATAAAATTTTAACAGAAAATTATGGAAAATCAAGGTCCTCCTCCGAATCAGGGAAATGTGAATCAACAATTCAGTCAACAGCCCGGTATGCCGTTTGGCCAGCAGATTCTGCCAAATTCAACAGCGGTATTAGTGTTAGGTATCATCTCAATAGTTGGTTGCTTTTGTTATGGCTTGGTCGGACTGATCCTGGGTATAATTGCTCTTGTTTTAGCAGGTAAGGCCGGAGCTTTGTATCAACAAAATCCGGGAATGTATTCAGAAGCGTCCTTTAAAAACATGAAAGCCGGTAAAGTGTGTGCTATTGTAGGTTTAAGCTTATCCGCTGTTTATTTACTTTGTATAATTATTTATCTATGCATAATAGGAACAGCAATTTCTATGATGCCTTGGGATATGATCAAATAGATTGAATTTATTAAAAAGTAAAGTCCTGCTTCTGCAGGACTTTTTTATTTTAACAAAATGAGTGCTTTAGTAAATTGGTTGGAACATCACATGCTCAGTTGTCCTTATAAAATTATTACAGGGATAGATTGTCCGGGTTGCGGAATCCAACGTTCATTAGTTTTGTTGTTAAAGGGTGATTTTGCCGGAAGTTTTTTTTTATATCCTGCTTTACTCCCTGTTATATTTACATTGATACTTACAGCGGCACATTTATTATTTCGTTTTAAGAAAGGCCCCGAAAGTATAAAGTATTCTTTTTTAATTACAACAGGAATAATTGTGATCTCTTATATTTTTAAAATATGTTGTTGAGGAAAATCTTGATCCTTTTTTTCTTATCTCTTTCCTTCTGCGTTCAGGCACAGGAGCAACCGCTATTTACGGTCTATCTGATAGGTGATGCCGGTGAAGATACCGCTTCAGGAAAAGCATTATTAATGCTTGAAAAAGAATTGAAAGAAAATTCGGAGAGTGCAGTGATCTTTCTTGGTGATAATGTTTATCCCTCCGGTTACAGCAAAAAGAGTCCAAGTTCCAAACTTCGAATTAATGCCCAATTAAGAATTTTGAGGTATTATAAAGGACAAGCATATTTTATTCCTGGCAACCATGATTGGGATGCGCAAAAAAGAAATGGTCTGAAAAAAATCAAGGAACAACAGGTTTACGTGGATGAATATCTGAAAAAGAATTCCACGATCGTGAATAAGGAACTAGGATCTTTTTATCCTGCTGAAGGCTTGCCCGGGCCTTCAACTGTAATGCTGGATGATTCATTGAGGCTGATAATGATAGATACACAATGGTTCCTGCACTTTCACAAAAAGAATAAGACAGGGACCAGGAAGAAAACTGCTGAATTGTTTTATCAGAATCTGGATAGTTTACTGATCTATTCAGCATCACACGGAGAGAAGGTGGTGATAGCTGCTCATCATCCTGTGTTTACAAATGGCAATCATTGCAGCAATCGCCAGCCCTGGAGGTTTCTCACAAGTTATACTCCATTTAAGATCATTGGCTGGTGCGGAGTTGATCGTTTCCTTTCGCAGGATATAACAAGTCTGAGATACAGCCGGATGAGAAAAAAAATGCTTGAATGTTTGGGTAAGTATTCAAACATAACGTATGCTTCGGGACACGATCATAACGTTCAGTTTCACAGATACGGAACAAATAAATTTATCGTCAGCGGAAACGGAAGCAAGGTTTCACATCTAAAAAAGAAGAAACATTTTGAAGCTTACTTTCAGGATGATTCAGCAATTGGGTTTGTTAAGATGGAATACCTTCCGAACAAAGAAATCAGAACGTCTATATACAGGGCAGGGAAAGAGGTAAAAGTACTTGAAGGATATTGATGATTTATGCAAATCTGAAACATGGAACTTTAACGCTTGAAATTATTTCCTCCCATCGTTACAGTATTTTTGAATAAGATCGTAAGCTTTTTCATTATTTAAACCATCCGCTTTTTCAAGATCTTTACATGCACCCTTTTTATCACCCGAAGCAAATTTAATAGCTGCCCGGTTTATGTATGCGGAAGAAAAATCGAATTTTAATTTGATGGCCATGTCCAAATCAGCCAGGGCCTCACCGAAATTTTTCATTGCACCTTTCGCAATCCCGCGATTCATATAAGCGATCACATTTTTAGGATCTCTTTTAATTACTTCATCAAAATCCTTTACAGCATCAGCATTATTGTTGCTATTTAAACGTGCTGCTCCGCGTGTGATGTAGGCTTCAATGTTTTCAGCGTCATAATCGATATACCTGCTAAGATCTTTATCCGCTGCTTTAAAGTTACCTCCATTGAAATTTGTTTTTCCACGCCATAGATAGGCTTCATTGTCTTCCGGGTCTATTTCAATTACTTTACTGAAATCACTCAGGGCAAGAACATAATCTTTTTTTACATTGAAATAGATCTTGCCTCGCTGCATGTAAACTTTGGCAAGGTTCGGTCTGATCTCGAGCGCACGTGAATAATCCTCGAGCACCGACTGAAGGCTTCTGCCTTTTTCTTTCATTAATCCGCGCTGGTAGAATGCTTCAGCATCATCAAAGTTCTTTTCAATTGCTTTGTTAAAATCGTTCATTGCCATGGTGTCCCGGCCCAGGGCAAGCTGGGACATTCCTCTTTCTCTATAACCTTCACCGCGTTCAGGATCGATTACTAAAGCTTTTTCGAAATTAGCAACTGCGTTCTTATGATCCTTTAATTTGGCCTGGGCAATCCCAAGACGATAAAAAGCAGCATAAGAATTTCCATTGATCTTAGTAGCTTTTTTATAATCTTTTATCGCTGCCTCATAAAATTTATTGGCGCCTTTTACATCTTTGTTTTTTAGATGAACTTCCGCAGAATCATATTTTATATTTCCGGTTTTTATTATAGCCTCGGTTGCATCGGCTGTATCAACCTTTGCAGGCTCTTCCTGGGCGTATGAGAAATTCAATCCGGTGAAAAGGATCAGAAGTAAAATGACAAATTGTTTCATGACAAAAAAAATTAACCTGCGTTATGCTCTTTAAAAATGCGGTTCAGCCACTTGAGCATTGTAAAAATAATCGCGGCAGCTGCAATAAGCAGACCGAAATTAAATAAAAAATAATTCGCTTTATTGTCGTACTTGTCCCACATGGTAGCAAGAATGCCGGACAATTTATTTCCAATAGAAGTAGACAAGAACCAACCGCCCATCATTAATGCCGTTAATCTCGGAGGACTCATTTTCGAAACCAATGACAATCCCATCGGGCTTAAAAATAATTCACCAATTGTTATAACACCATAAGATGCAATAAGGAACCATGCACTGTTCTTTTCCAATCCATTATGGCCGGAATACACAGCAGCAACCATCACAAAGGTACTGAGGGCGCTGATCACAAGTCCCCAGGCAATTTTAGATGGTGTGCTGGGCTCACGGCCCCGTCTTCGTAAAAAGCTGAAGAACATTACCACAACAGGAGTCAGGACGATCACCCAACCCGGATTTACGGATTGAAATATAGAAGTATTCACCAGCTTAATTGTTTCACCCTCTGCAGGTGCTTTTTCAGGATCAATGTTTTTAAAATAAGGATGATATGTATATTCCTTTATCGGGTTTCCTGCCTCATCTTTTATCTTTCTGTAATGATCATCCGTTTTAGGAAAAGTATCTTTTACATATTTTACTTCAGATAATAATTTTAATTCGTTAACAGGACCAACTACCGCAGCCGGTACTGTACGGTCGGTATATGAATCGGCCCACTTGGTTAACGCAGTTCCGTTTTGTTTGAACACTGCCCAGAATGCGATCACCACAGTAAATATGGCCAGCATTGCTGCGATTGGTCGCTTCTCATCAGACGAAGCTTTTGCGTAGAGATTGTAATAAAAGAAAATCACAGGGATACAGCCGAAGATAAATGCATCTGTGGAGTCGCTTCCGAATATATCACCCGGGATAAGCCAACCTACAATTCCTGCAACGAAAGCCGGTAAGATAGTAAGCCCGAAAATTTTTGAAAGGGGTGCATCTTCCGGTTTAACAGGTTTAATTACATCCACATGCTTGTAGTGACGCATCCCGATCCAGAAAATAATGATCCCGATGAACATACCAACACCTGCAGCCATAAAGGCATGGCCCCAGCCGAAAAAATTATATAAAGCCGCACCGAAAAAATTACAGATAAAAGCTCCGATATTAATACCCATGTAAAAAATGTTGAATCCGGCATCCTTCTTCGATTTATATGGATCTTCATTATAGAGGTTACCCAGAAGAGTGGAAATATTTGGCTTGAAGAAACCATTTCCAAAAATGATCAGGGTCAATGCAAAATAAAAGACAGTGATATTATGTACAGCAAGAAGACAATAACCGGCTCCCATCATAAGGCCTCCAACGGTGATAGATGTACGGTAGCCAAATTTTCTGTCGGCAAGAAGTCCGCCTAAGAACGGAGTAAGAAACACCAGGGCGATAAAAGTTCCGTAAATATCAAATGATTCAGTTAGAGACATTCCATAACCGCCATTCTTAATATCATCCTGAAGGAATAGGGTGAATATCCCGATCATCAGGTAATAACCGAAACGTTCCCACATTTCAGCAAAAAATAGAAAAGGTAATCCTTTTGGATGTTTAGTTGTAGTAGACATTATTTGAGATTTGTTCTTCTCAAATATAATCAAAAAACGTTGCTATTTATGCTGGAAATTACTTTTTGGAATTTTCATAATACGCCATTGCAAATCGAATCTCCGAATAGGAATAATCATCTCCTAAAGATTGCTTGATAGGACCGAACAAAGGCGTATCAAGGGATTTGGAAACCGTGATAATGTTTTTCATTTTCTCTTCGGTAACAAATAATTTCACATCTAATAAACCAAGCCCGGCATAATGAGCAAGATGGCCTTCAATTGTGGTATTAGCCATTCCGCGCTCTTTAGCGATTTCTTCAACGCTTTTGCCCAGCTTATAAAGATCGAAGGAAATTTTTTTTGTATCAATCTTCTCTTTCTTTCCTGTGGTTTCCTTTGTTTTTTTTACCCTTTCACGCTTTGGTTTTAATACCCTTTCTTTTTCTGTAAGTGTTGCGATGCGTTCTTTATTTTCTTCACTGCTGTTTATTCTCTCTTTGGAAAACTCACTGTTTTCAGTTGCAGATTTCACCATTGATTCTGCTTTGTTCAAAAGCTGGATCTGTTTAAAGATTATGGCATCAAGTTCGGAAAGCTCTTCCAGATACGATTTGACTTTTTTCTCATCAGACAATTTTTCAATATGAGATAGTATTTGCCTGGAAAAATTTTTCAATAAAGGTGAAAAATGATTTCGTGCAGCTGAAACGCGGGTGCTTAGCTGCTGCTTGTAATCTTCCTGCTTAAGTGAAAAGATCTGATTAAGCTGGTTGAGGAATTTATCAGAAGTGATCTTTAGTTCTTCTATTTGTTTTTGTAATTCAAATGCCCATTTGAAATGCTTTTGTTTTGATGAACGCTGTTCATCTTTCTGATAACTTTCAATATGCAGTTTAAATTCGTGATTGAGTGTTGCAAGATTAAAACATTCCATCACATAACTCTTAAAGAAGCTGAACGATTCTTTTTCAAATACTTCATCCAGTGCATCGCTGCTAACTTTAGAATTTGAATATTGAGTAATGTTGACATCAACATTCAGACTGTTTACATTGATTGGAGAAGAAAGAACAAGACCCTCAAGCGAAGTTAATCGTGAAAGCGCAACATAAACTTGTCCGGGTGCGAAGGCATTGCCAATATCTATAATTGCTTTTGAAAATGTTAATCCCTGGCTCTTATGCACGGTTATCGCCCATGCAAGCCGGATGGGATATTGTGAAAATGTTCCTGTTACTTTTTCTTCGATTTCATTTGTTGCAGGATTCAAAGAATATTTAATATGCTCCCATTCATATTTTTCAAGCAGCAAAGGTTTAGCTCCATCATTGAAACTTACCATTATATCCTTTTCACTTATCTCAGAAATGATCCCGATCCTTCCATTAAAAAACCGCTGCGCCCCGCTTGGATCATTTTTAATGAACATGACCTGGGCCCCTTTTTTTAATTCCATTTTATCTTCAACGGGATAAGCATATTCATTAAAATCTCCGGTTATCTCAGCTTTATAATAAAACGATCTTTCCTGCAATCGCTGTAAGGATTCACGATTCAGAGTGTCGGCTTTGGTGTTGTGAGTTGTAAGATGAATGTAATTCTCGGAAGGCTGAGGTTTGAAGTCAGGTTTGTAATAAGAATTCAGAATTTCAATGTCTTGCCTGGTAACCTGGTTCGTCCGTAAATTATTCAGTATATTGATAAATGTATCATCAGCCTGGCGATAGATCTTATCCAGTTCAATATAAACAGGCTTGTTTTGTTGTAAAACCTGGGCATCAAAGAAGAAAGCCGTTTTATAATATGCTTTCATAAACTGCCATTCATCGTCCTTAACTACGGGTGGAAGCTGTAAAAGATCTCCAATAAAAAGTACTTGCACACCGCCAAACGGGAGATGGCCTTTTCGTCTTACAGTCTTGAGAACAAGATCCATCGCATCCAACAGATCAGCGCGGAGCATGCTCACTTCATCAATGATCAGCAGTTCTAATTCCTGAAGTAATTTTCTTTTTGTCGCATTCAGCTGTAAGCCTTTAAAGAGAGTATTAGGAGTATTGATTCTTGTATTTTCATGGAAAGCATTTGCTTCACGTGAAGGAATAAATGCACCGAAGGGTAATTGGAAAAGAGAATGGATGGTTACACCACCTGCATTGATCGCGGCAATTCCGGTAGGAGCAACTATTACAGCGTTTTTATAAGTATTCTTTATAATTGATCTCAGAAAGGTTGTTTTACCTGTTCCTGCTTTTCCCGTGAGAAAAACATTTTTGTTAGTGTTGTTTATAAATCGTGAAGCCGTTGAAGCGACACTGTTTTCGTTAGATGTAATGATCATGAATAAATGAATATTCCTGCAAATTTAGGGATTTACAAATGGCTATTCGTTTGATAAACGGATAAGTTATGAGAAATAACCAATAAAAAAACGTGTTGTGGGGGTACAACACGTTTCTTATTTATAAAACAACAATTATAATTATTCGATAAGAAGTTTTCCTTCTTCCAGTTGCTTCTCATTGCCGGTTATCTTATAAAAATAGATTCCGGGCGCCATATTCTTCCTGTCGAAATAAAACTCATTCTGGATATTATTTACACTATTGATCAATCTTCCCGTAACATCATATATCTCAAAGTTGAAGATGTTTCCATCGTAAGCATCAAGATCGATCTTTAATTTAACCATCCCGTTTGTTGTGATCGGATTTGGAGAAATTGAATTCTGTGTTTCAACTTCATTAAACATCGGTTCCATTTCTTTGTTTCTGGTCCTTGCAATAAAAGGTATCAGGCTCCCTCCGGCAAAAAGGAAATTTCCACCGGCATAAATTCTTCCGTTCAATTTTTCAAGAGCGGTTACAGACGCGCTCATACCGCTTCCGAATGAGCTCCAGGTAGTTCCGTCCCATTGAGCGATATGTCCTGCAGCCACTCCTCCGGCTTCGCTAAATGTTCCTCCGGCTAAAAGTACATTGTCATGTACAATGAGTGTACTTACGGTTGTAGCACCTGTATAATCAACACCTCCACCCACATCGGACCATACTGCACCGTTCCATTTTGCAATGCCGCTTACCATAGTTTGTCCGGCAGTAGTAAAGCTTCCGCCAGCATAAAGCTCTCCGTTAAATTCTCTTAACGTGCTTACAGTAGTAGCTCCGGTATAACCCAGTCCGCCTCCTACATCTGACCACTGACTTCCATCCCATTTAGCAATATTATTTACCAGGACTCCGCCCGCATTAGTAAAAGTTCCTCCGACATATAATTCTCCGTTATAAACCGTCATTGAAGAAACAATTCCATCGATACCGCTGCTTAAAGGAACCCAGCCGGTACCTGTCCATTTGGCGATATGACTCACCGGAGTCAGGCCGGAAGAAGTAAAACTTCCTCCCGCATATAATTCTCCATTATATACAGAAAGAGTACTTACTGTAGTGGCACCGGTATATTCAAAACCGGCACCCAGAGGTGACCATGAAAAACCATTCCATTGGGCAATATTCTTGGATAAGATTCCTCCAATGCTCGAGAATGTACCTCCAACAATTAATTTCCCATCTTTTATCACCATCGCGGAAACTCCTAAACCGGAAGTTATACTTCCCCCCACCGAAGACCAGCTGCTTCCATTCCATTTTGCAATACCAACTGAAGGCAAAAGGCCGATGTTCGTAAAAGTTCCACCGGCATATAGAATATTATTTGCTGTATCTGTTAAAAGACTGCTTACAGGTAAGTTAAGGCCTGATCCTACAGATGTCCAGGAAGTCTGTGCGTTCGCACTATTCAGAAAATTCAGACCTATGCAAATTAAGAGTGTAGTTATTTTTTTCATGCGATTCGATTTTGTTTATTTTGATACGGTAAAGTAGAAAAAAAGGATACTCTTTTTTGATACAAAAATGCTTAATTCTACTAAACCTTCCCTTAGTTTAAATGCATAATGATTTGATTTTAAACTATTTACATGTTAGGTGTGGTCGGAACCCAATAACCAGAAACGTTGCGAAGCGCTAAACTCAGTGAAAGGCTTATTCAGTAAAGATTTTTCCACCTTTTATACATTCAGGCTTCAAAAACATACGATAAGCCAGAGAATAATCCGTTTACCGAAATTGCTCCCCTGCAGGCCTGTATAGGCTGTAACTTTACTAAAAAAAGCCATGAAACCGCACGTAATATATACGCTACATGAAACCTGGTTATATGCTTTGGACGGCCAGCTTGTAGAAATTGTTTACTCTATTGTTTTTAACCGTATTGAGGAGATCAGATTAGTTGAAGATCCAGCAAGACTTGATGTTTATTTAGTGAATATTGACATCACTGAACTTTTAAACTAGGAATTTTTTCCTTGTTTATAGTTCAGGGTTTATTGAGAAATTATTTAAAATAGGTTTAATTACCGATATGTTCTGCTAAGGTCATTGCAGCATCATTAAAAAACTTTCGCTCATTCAGGTAATAGAAATTTCCTTTAGCCATCACATGGACTACAAGATGCTCAATTGAGATAGGCTGACCATCTTCAATATCAGCAAAATTAGAATGCCTGATATTATGTCCGTCAAATATAAGTACAAGTCCGGATCCGATTGCTTCCATTTTATTTCCTTCTTTCACAAGTACACCTGTATCTTCTCCTAATCCAATTCCGATGCATCCCGGATTTCCGGCAACGGCTTGGGCTAATCTGCCAAATCGTCCACGCGTTACGAAATGCGAGTCAATAATAACTCCTTTAATTAATCCCAAACCGGTGGTTATCTTCACTTCACCTTTCAATAAAGCACCGGTGCTGCTCCCCTGGTAAATCATTGTACTGCTCATCGCCATGGCACCTGCACTTGTTCCTGCGATCACAAATTCTTCATTATGATAACGGTCAACAATTATCTTCAGAAATTCTGTTCCTCCGAAGATCATGCTTAAACGTAATTGATTTCCACCTGTGAACATAACACCATCTGCTTTCCTAATACGTTCCAGGTATTCTGGTTTTAAGGCGTCCTCACGTTTTTTGATATGTATAACACCAATGTTTTTACAACCAAGTTTTCCGAAAGCTTTGATGTAATTTTCTCCAACCTCTTCCGGTATCTGTGAAGCGGTAGTGATCACTTCCACATACGAATCAACTCCCTTCATTTCCTGAAGTATGCGTTTAAGAATTCCAAACTCAAAAAAGTTGAGCTGATCTTTCTGAACAAATTTCGCGTCTATTTCTGTTCCTTTATCTTCACTTCCTCCTACGGAAATAAGCTTGCCTTTTGGAATGTTCATTCTG
>JAJTCJ010000092.1 GCA_021323165.1 Bacteroidota bacterium
CTTAAAAAAGGTATCAAAACAAGCGGCAAAGCAGCAAAAGTTCTGAAAAAAGCAGTTAAACCCGCTGCTAAAAAGGATATTAAGCCTGTAAAAGTATCAAAACCGGCTCCTAAAACTCCTGCAAAGATCCAAAAACCGGCAGCTGCTGTGAAAACTAAAGCTCCTGTTAAAAAAGAATCCCCAAAAGAATCTAAAAATTCTCCTAAGGAAAAAGAAAAGGATCTGAAGCTTAAAACAGCAAAGGTTGAAATAGCTAAGCCTGCAAAAGCTGAAAAAACAAAGCCGCCACGCAGATCTAAAAAGAAGAAGAACGATGATGATGATGAACCCGCAATTGAGAACGATCCATTGATCGAAGAGATCATCCGTTCTACTAAAAAGCGGTCTCAGCAGCCTAAAAAGCCGAAAATCATTCAAACCTTCGTAAATCCAATGGCTTCCCTTGCTGTGGCTTTACCTGCAGACTCAGGTAAAAAAGGCGCAGCTCCTAAAAAAGAACCTAAAGGTAAGTTTGAATTAGAATATGTTGTCAGGACTTCTGCCAGCATTTTATATGAATTCCTTACTTCACCAAGCGGTTTATCTGAATGGTTTGCGGATGATGTAAATATCCGTGATGGTGTTTTCACCTTTTTCTGGGATGGAAGTGAACAAAAAGCACGTCTTTTGAATTTTAAAGATGATAAATATGTTCGTTTACAATGGATCGATAAACCGGAAGGAAGCTATTTTGAATTTAAGATTGAAAAGGATGAGCTTACAGGTGATGTATCATTGATCATTACTGATTTTGCTGATGAAGGTTCTGATCTTGAAACTTCAAAACGTTTATGGGACAGCCAGGTGAATAAATTATTGCATGTGATTGGCTCTTACTAATAATAATTACTGTTAATTTTACAGCTTAATTTTATTGTTGTGAGAATAATATTCCGGAATAACTTCCTGCTTTTATTTCCTTATTTACTTTTCCTCATAATTGGTGCGTTTTTGATTTTTGCCAATACAAAATCAGAAACGCATCTGGAATTTAATCGTTTTCACAATTCCTTTTTTGACGTTTTCTTTTCATATTTAACATACCTGGGTGATGGCTTTTCAGCACTGATAGCTTTTGTTATACTTCTTGTCGTAAAATGGAGATTTGCTCTTCTGGTTGGGTTTTCAAATATTCTTTCTGCCTCTATTACCCAAACTTTAAAGCACACCTTATTTTCAGATGTGGTAAGGCCAAAAAAATTTTTTGAAGGAATACATGATATTTACCTCGTTCCTGGAGTTGATAATCATCTTTACAATAGTTTCCCTTCTGGTCACAGTACCTGTGCTTTCGCTTTGTATTTCAGTATAGGAATGATTGTGGAAAATAAATGGCTTAAACTTCTGTGCTTTTTTCTCGCACTATTCGTAGGCTATTCCAGGATCTATCTTTCCCAGCATTTCTTTCAGGATGTTTATGCCGGTTCACTTATCGGAGTTGTTTCAACCGTTTTTATTTATGTAATTATAAATAACAGCAATGCAGAATGGATGGACAGATCTTTAAGAATTCTAAAACGGTCTGTATAACTATTTTCTCTTTTTATAAATAGGAGAGTTATTCATTCCAAGGTTATGGAAGAAATGTCCGAACGAAACACCAAGAACCCCCAGGCCATATTTTACGCTTCTGCTGAAATTAATAGAGGATGCTTCTTTAAAATATTTGGTAGGGCAGGTGATCTCTGCGATCTCAAAACCTGCCATAAAGATCTGTGAGATCATTTCGTTGTCAAAAACAAAATCATCCGAATTGGCTTCATAATTAACGGTTTCGAGCACCTCTTTAGAAAACGCTCTGAAGCCTGTATGATATTCAGACAATTTCTGATTAATTAAAATGTTCTGTGAAAGCGTAAGCATTCGGTTAAAAATGTATTTATACATAGGCATTCCACCCTTCAGCGCTCCTTTGCCAAGGATACGTGAACCAAACACTACCGGATAAAGATCATTGGCAATGATATGTGCCATTGAAGGAATTAAATGCGGAGTGTATTGATAGTCAGGATGAAGCATGATCACTATGTCTGCACCCAGCGCAAGTGCCTTATCATAGCACGACTTTTGATTGCCTCCGTATCCTCTGTTCTTACGATGCTGAACAATATGCCTGATCCCAATCCTTTTAGCTACTTCAATTGTGGCGTCTGTACTGAGATCATCTACAAGCACAACCTCATCAACAATATCAAATGGGATTTCGCTGTAAGTCTTCTCTAAGGTAAGAGAGGCATTATAAGCGGGGAGTACAACAACTATTTTTTTTGTTCCGATCATGAAAAATTGTTGAGGTAAATGTAATAAAAATGTAGAATACTTATTGTTATATTTGTTGAGCTATGAAAACCCTGCACAAGTTTATTCTAAAGTCGTATGTCGGTCCTTTCGTGATGACTTTTTTCATTGCAATGTTTGTTTTTTTTATGATGTTCATCTTTAAATACATTGATGATTTTGTAGGAAAAGGAATAGCAGCAGGAACATTATCGAAATTATTCTTTTATTTTTCGCTCACTACTATTCCCATGGCATTGCCTCTCGCTATCTTATTGTCCTCACTGATGACATTCGGCAATCTCGGTGAACACTTTGAGTTATCTGCTTTAAAAAGTGCAGGACTATCTCTTCAGCGTATAATGTATCCTCTTATTATCACCATTGTTTTACTTTCTGTTGGAGCATTCTACTTTTCTAATAATATTCTTCCTATCACCAACCTGAAAGCAGGTTCTTTATTATATGATGTCAGGCAGTCTAAGCCCGCATTGTTATTTAAGGACGGAGTGTTCAACAACAGCATTGATGGGTTCAGTATTCGTGTTGGCAAAAAAGAAAAGGATGGGAAAACATTGAGAGATGTTATGATCTATGATCACCGGGCAATGCAGGGAAATAACATTGTGCTGTTTGCCAAAGGAGGAAGAATGGAGGAAACACCGGATAAAAACTATCTATTACTTACTTTAACGAACGGTGTCAGTTACAAAGAAATGACTGAAAGCGAAAAGGATTCACGAACTCATCCTCTGGTAAGAGATAAGTTTGAAGAACGATTGATCCGTTTTGATCTTTCTGAGTTTAAAATGTCTCGAACAAAAGAAGAACTTTTTAAGAATAATTACCAGATGCTGAATCTTTCTCAGTTAAGGTCAACAGTTGATTCTCTTGACAAAAAAATTATAAAACGAAAAGTTGATTTTGGAAAGCAACTGCGTAAAAGTTATTACATTAGATCTTCTTCATTTTTGGAAAAGCCCGATTCTGAAGGGAAAGGGGATATTCGTGGAGTTCTCGCACATTTTTCAAAAGAAGAGAAAGCAAACATCGTTGAAACGGCAAGCAATATCGCAAGAAGCTCCAAAGCTTACGCAGAATCAATTGCAAATGATCATTCCGCAGATTATTATTCAAAATTGAAATATGATATTGAATGGCACCGCAAATTTACACTGTCAATTGCTTGTCTTGTTTTGTTTTTTATCGGTGCACCCCTTGGTGCAATTATTCGTAAAGGTGGATTAGGGATGCCGGTTGTTATTTCTGTGGTCTTCTTTATCTCTTTTCACATATTGTCTATTACAGGAGAAAAGCTTGCGAAAGAAGGAAGCATTCCTACATGGCAGGGAATGTGGATGGCTACATTTATATTACTTCCTATCGGAATATTCCTGACATATAAAGCTACTGCAGACAGTAATCTCTTCGATACTTCTGCTTATGTCGGCTGGATCAGGAAATTATTTAAACGCTTCGAAAAGAAACCTGTTTCATCCTGATGCAAATATTACAGATCTGTAATAAGGTTCCTTTTCCTCCGAAAGTGAATGAAGGGCATCAGGTAAAAGTATTGGCGATCAATACTCCCAAACATTTTACAAAGATCGAAGATCTCCCTCAAAGCTACTGCACCAAAACTAATATTGAAGCTGTATTCATCGATACTTCTGTTAAGCCCATACCTGCCTTACTAAATTTATTTAGTAATGGATCTTATAATATCAGCAGGTTTTATTCGGAAGATTTTGAGAAAAAAATAATTCAGATATTGACAACAGAAACATTTGCTGTTGTTCAGTTAGAAAGTTTATTTGTGAGTATGTATATTGGAGTAATAAGGAAGTACTCCAATGCAAAGATAGTTCTGCGTTCTCATAATATCGAATATAAATTATGGGAGCGGAATGCAGCTGCAGCCAAAAATATTTTAAAGAAATTATATTTCAAGTTTCTCGCAAAGAGGCTGAAAGCATATGAAAAAAGCTGTCTGACATCATATGATGCAGTGGCAGCTATTACCAAAGAAGATGCTGAATGGTTCAGTGAAAATGGGTTGAAGAAAAATATTTCTGTAATACCTTTTGGGATTGATATCAATTCGATCGAAGAGAAAAATATACAAAGTGAGAAAGACTCCCTGTTTCATATCGGGGCAATGGACTGGCAACCAAATATTGAAGGCATTAACTGGTTCATAGAAAATGTCTGGGAGAAAATTCACCAGGAATTTCCTTCTTTAAAATTATATCTTGCCGGAAGGAACATGAGCCCTCACTTTAAGAATATGAAGCATGATAATATTGTAGTGTTGGGTGAAGTGGAGAATGCGCATGATTTTATAAGATCAAAAGGTTTAATGATAGTTCCTTTGCTTTCAGGTGGTGGCATGAGAATTAAGATCATTGAAGGTATGGCTCTGGGAAAGGTTATAGTTACAACTTCAATCGGTGCAGAAGGTGTTGATTGTGAAAATGGAAAGAATATTATGATAGCGGATGATCCGGAAACTTTTTCTGCTTCAGTCAGCAAATATATATCGGATAATAATTATTTAGAGCAAATCGGTAAAAATGCAAGAGAGTTTGCTGTTCAACATTATAATAATGCTGATATTAGCAAGCGTTTAACAGCATTTTACAGCACAATTTAAGCATGAAGATCCTGGTAATATTATCACGTGTGCCATATCCTTTGGAAAAAGGGGATAAGCTTCGTGCATTTAATCAGATCCGCGAATTGTCTAAAAAGCATCAGATCATCTTGTTTGCTTTAAATGACGGAAAGCTTGATAATACTGCGATAGAGGAACTTAAGAAATACTGTGTGGCTATATCGGTTATGCCACTACCAAAACAAACCGTTATTAAGAACCTGGCCCGTTCATTTTTCTCCGGATTACCAATGCAGGTGGGGTATTTTTATTTTCAAAAAGCGCAAAATAAGATTGATGAGCTAATAAGAAAGCATAATCCTGATCATATTTATTGTCAGCTAATCAGGACAGCAGAATACGTTAAAACTTATCCCCAGTTTCGTAAGACGCTTGATTACATGGACGTTTTCTCAAAAGGAATCGAAAGAAGAAAGAATACGGATCCATTTTACATGAAGCCTTTGTTGTCCCTGGAGTATAAACGTTTGTTAAAGTATGAGCAGCGAGTTTTTTCGTGGTTTACCAATAAAACGATCATATCAAGTCAGGACAGAGAGCTGATCCCGCATCCAAATAAAGCTGAAATTAAGGTCATTCCTAATGGTGTGGATACTGAATTCTTTAAGCCTATTGTTCGTAAAAAATCCTATGAACTTTTATTTAATGGTAATATGAATTACCCTCCCAATGTGGAAAGTGTAGAATACCTGGTGGATAAAGTGATGCCGTTTGTCTGGAGTAAAATGCCTACAGTAAAACTTCTTATCTCTGGCGCAACTCCTAATTCAAAGGTTATGGCACTAGAATCCGATAAAGTATTTATCAGCGGATGGGTAGACGATGTAAGAGAAAATTATGCGAAATGTAAAATTCTTGTAGCACCAATGCAGATAAGCATTGGTTTACAGAACAAATTACTCGAAGCGATGGCAATGCAGATCCCTTGTGTAACCTCAGTATTGGCGAACAATGCTTTAGGAGCAAAACACAATGAGCAAATCATGGTGGCCGACAAACCTGAACAATATGCCTTACATATAATTGAATTGCTGCAGAATGAGGCCAAAGCAAAACAAATAGCTTTAAATGGTTATAATTTCGCTTTAAATAACTTCAACTGGAAAAAAACAACTGCACTTCTTGAAGGGCTGATGTTAAAAAAATAGGACTCTGTTTTCATTGAAACCTACCGGACCAATTTTACATTTCTCGCCTTTGAAGTTGAGCAGCTGACTAAATAAAAGTTTAATGAAAATATTGGTACTCGATAATTACGATAGCTTTACTTATAATCTTGTTCATTACCTTGAAAAGGAGTGTGATGCAGAAATTGAGATTCACAGAAATGATAAGATCAGTCTTTCTGAGATAAATTGTTTTGATAAGATCCTCCTCTCTCCCGGCCCGGGTATTCCTTCAGAAGCAGGCATTTTGCTTGATGTCATAAAGACCTATGCTGATTCCAAAGATATTTTAGGAGTATGCCTCGGACAACAGGCAATTGCCGAGGCATTTGGCGGTTCATTAATAAATTTACAAACAGTGTTTCATGGTATCTCAACTCCGATTGAAATTATTGGTGATGATATACTTTTCCTAGGCTTGCCAAAGAAATTCAATGTGGGCAGGTATCATTCCTGGGTTGTCAATAAGGATGATCTGCCTGATGAGTTAGAGGTAACTGCAATAGATGAAAACGGCCGGATCATGGCTTTAAAACATAAAAAATTAAAGGTTTATGCTGTGCAGTTCCATCCCGAAAGCGTGTTAACAGAGCACGGATCTGCTATTATTAAGAACTGGGTAAATTCCTGAGTATACAATGATATTATTTCAATAACAATAATGATTAATAAGAATGTAAATGAATAAAAGTGATCTCACATATAAAAAAGCCGGGCTTTCGGATGTAAATACTATTTATGCATTAGCTGAAAAAATATGGAGAAAACATTATAGATCTATTATTTCTTTGGAGCAGATAGATTACATGTTGAATAAAATGTATTCTGCAGAAAGTCTTTCCGAACAGATGCAACAGGGACAACAGTTTACACTTGTTTATTCAAATAATACACCTGTAGGATATATTTCAATAAGCACAAAAGATCAAAGGAATTATTTTCTGCACAAATTTTATATTGAAACTACAGAACAGTCGCGCGGGATCGGAACTTATTTATTAGAGTATATAATTAATTCACTGGAAACACCTGAAACAATCGAGCTAACAGTTAACCGTAAGAATTATACTGCTATTAACTTTTATTTTAAGAATGGATTTGTAATAAAGGAAGTTGCTGACTTTGATATTGGTAACGGTTATTTTATGAATGATTTTGTTATGATAAAAAAAGTAAAAAAATCATGAAGTTAAAAGTGTGTGGTTTAAAGTATACTGATAATATCCGCCAGATAGCGGAATTGAATCCTGATTATATGGGTTTTATATTTTTTGAAGGTTCTAAAAGGTTTGTTGGTCACGATTTCGTTATGCCTCAGATATCTTCTGAAATTAATAAGGTAGGGGTGTTTGTGAATTCGAATGAAGAATATATACTTGCTTCTGTAAAGCGGAATGATCTTGATGTGGTAGAATTGCACGGAAGTGAGAGTCCTGAATTTTGCGGAAAGCTTGCAAAAGAAGTTAAGGTTATGAAAGCTTTTGGACTTGATGAAGAATTCGATTTTAAAAGTCTTGAACCATATAAAAAAAATTGCTCCTTCTTTCTTTTTGACTATAAATCCGATATTTATGAGGGCATTCCTAAACCTTTTAATCCTGAGCTTTTAAGGAATTATGATAATTCGATTCCCTTTTTTATCAGCGGGGGAATGGACCTGGTTAAGTTTCGGAATATCGAATCTCTAAAAATTGAGCCTTATGGAATCGATGTGGGCAGTCGCATGGAAATAAAACCTGGATATAAGGATATCATAAAAATAATTCAGATTAAAAATAACATTCGATGATGCCAGTCAAATATTCATTTGTCTTCGTGGATAAACCTTGCTAACAAGACGAATAAATACTCAAATTCAGCTAAATAGCTTTTAAATAATATACATAATTCTTATATTGTATAAAATTTCCCTCAAATGCTACGTAAAACCTTATTGCTTTCAGTACTGCTGTTGTCTTCAGATTTGATTATTGCTCAGGATTGGGTTAAAAAAATGAAAGATCCAACCGTGAACTTCTATGATGTCCAAAATTCCTTTGAAACATATTGGAGAAAAGAAGAACGTAAAGAGAAGTTCAAGAATTTTTTTAAGTTTAAAAGGGATAATGAAGAAGAAAATGAGGGATTGATCCTTTATAAGCGATGGGAAAGCTTTGTGGAACCCCGTGTTTATCCCTCAGGAGACCGAACTCTGTTGCTGAATAATTCTGTTGAGCTGGAAAAATATTTTACAAATCAATCTTACAGATCTTCAAGGCAGGTCGGAGGTAATTGGCAGCCACTCGGATCATTTAATGTTCCAACAAGTGGTGGAGGAGCAGGTCGCTTGAATTGCGTGCGTTTTCATCCTACTAATCCTGCAATTCTATACTCAGGAGCTCCTGTAGGAGGATTATGGGTGAGTACTTCCGGAGGATCCGGCTGGACAACAAACAGCGATGCAATGCCAACTTTGGGTGTGAATGACCTTGCGATAGATCCTGTGGATCCCAATGTAATGTATCTGGCAACAGGAGATATGGACTCGGGTGATTCTTACGGAGTTGGTGTTCTTAAATCGGTTGATGGAGGAATCACCTGGAACAGTACAGGCCTTAATACATTGCTTTCTCAGGGAAGATATGTATCACGGGTTTTAATAAGCCCTGCTGATCATAATTTAGTATATGCAGGAACAAGTGTTGGATTCTTTAAATCAATAGATGCCGGCCTAACGTGGACCAAAACACTTTCTACAACTCCCGTTAAAGATATTGAATTCAAACCGGGCGATCCTTCTGTTATATATGTTATTGCCTCAAAAACACTTTACAGATCAACTAATAGCGGTATCTCTTTCAGTCCGGTTACTACCGGATTACCGGCAGCTTCAGCAGTTAGCAGAGCAGCGATTGCAGTGACCGCAGCGGATCCTTCGTATGTTTATATTGTTTATTCTCATGTAAATACAAATGGATTTTATGGTTTTTATCGATCATCAAATTCCGGAACCAGCTTCAGTTTAATGGCTGATTCTCCTAATTTATTAGGCTGGGATCCGTCTGGTGGTGATGATGATGGACAAGGCTGGTATACACTTGCGATTGCAGCTTCACCGACAAACAAAAATGAAGTTATGGTGGGTGGGGTAAATATCTGGAAAACAAGTAATGGCGGCTCTTCCTGGGGAATTGTTGCACATTGGTATGGTGCAGGTTCTATTCCTTATGTTCATGCCGATATTCATGATCTTATTTATCGCCCTGATGGAAGTGCTGCGTATGCCGCTTGTGATGGCGGTATTTTTGAAACTTTCGATGGAGGAGATTCGTGGACAGACCTTAGTGATGGCTTGCAGATCGGACAAATGTACCGATTGGGATGTGCCGCAACAAACGCAAATATCGTAATTCAGGGATGGCAGGATAATGGAACTAATTTATATAATAATGGTACCTGGGAACGTGTAATGGGCGGAGATGGCTTTGAGTGCTTTGTTGATTGGAGTAACGATAATAACATGTTCGCGGAGCTGTATTATGGAGATATTTCCAGATCAACAAATGGCGGATGGAGCTTTCAGGATATTAAAAATAACATTACAGAAGACGGTGACTGGAATACACCATGGCAGCAGGATCCTATTGATCCTCAAACATTATATGCCGGATATAAAAATGTCTGGAAATCCACTGACTTTGGAAACAGCTGGTTTCAGATCTCGACATTTGGAGGCAGTAATTTGAAAGAGCTGGTTGTTGCCCCGTCAAACCCTGATTACATTTACGTTACCAATGGTTCAACAATAACAAAAACTACGGATGGTGGTTTAAACTGGACAACTGTACCTTATCCATTAGCCGGAACTTCTTCTGTATCATACATTGCCGTTTGTGATACAAATCCTAATAAGATCTGGATCACCCGTTCTGGATTTTCATTGGATAACAAAGTTTATCGTTCAGATGATGGAGGTGTTACATGGTTGAATTTATCATTGGGACTTCCGAACATTCCGGTAAATTGTATTGTACATCAGAAAGGCACTAATGATGGTATTTATGTTGGGACTGATATGGGAGTTTATTATAAAGATAATAATAACACAGCCTGGTTTCCATATTCGAATGGGTTGCCAAATACTGTTATTGACGAACTGGAAATCCATTACGGCTCAAATAAATTAAGAGCGGCAACTTACGGAAGGGGTTTATGGGAATCCTCAATTTATAATCCCGGCTCTTTAATGCCATTTGCAAATTTTTCTGCTGACAGCACATCGGGATGTCCGGGTTTAACGGTGCAGTTTACAGACAGTACTACCAATTCACCGACAGCTTGGAATTGGTCATTCCCTGGAGGAATTCCTTCAACATCAACATTGCAGAATCCTCTAGTTACATATAATACACCGGGAACATATCATGATGTGAAGCTTGTTGTTACAAATGCTTTGGGAGTGGACTCAGTAAGTAAATACAGCTATATTGCAATAAGTCCGAATGTTACACCATCTATTACGCTGAATAATAATGATTCGATCTGTTCAGGAACAACTGTTCAGCTGAAAGCATCGTATGCTCAAACCTATAACTGGGTACCAACCGGTTCAACTAATTATCTGATCACAGTGAATTCATCAGGTACTTATTATGTAAATACAAAAGATGCTTTTGGATGCCCGACAACATCATTGCCTGTCAGTATTTATGTTTTCCCTTCAATCGGGACTCCTTCAATTTCAATTGTTGGTGACACACTTTTTTCAAGCGCATCAACTGGTAATCAGTGGTATTTTAATGGTGTTGCAATCAGTGGTGCTACGGATTCGTTATACATTCCAACAGTTATTGGAGGCAGTTATCATGTTGTTGTATCAGATACAAATGGTGTTTGTTCCAATACATCATCAGTTGTTTTAAGCATTGATGAAAAAAATGATATCGGGATCAGCTATTCTGTTTATCCTAATCCAAATAACGGCAGCGGAACATTGTCAATCATTTCGGAGACTGAGAGTCCTTTGTTAATAGAGGTGACAGATGTTATCGGAAAGATTGTTTACAGTGAAAGAATGATTCCGAAAGTTAAGCAGCAAACTGATGTTCATATAGATCTGGGAACAGATGTGAAAGGTGTTTATCTTCTGAAAATTTCTAACAGAAAAGGACGTACTTCTAAAAAAATCCTTGTTTATTGATCTTTTTTTGAAAAATTAATTTTAATTTATGAGAGCAGCGAAGATCATTCTATTCTTCTTATTGTTTTTATATGCCTCAGTATCTGCTCAATCTAATAAATTAGATTCTCTTTTCCATTCTCTGCGGGAAGCATCATCAGATACTTCCCGCATTAATATTCTTTCAGAGATAGCAGGTAATTATTTGCAGCTGAATGATTTTGACAGCACCCGGCTGTACGCAGATAAAATTGCTTCGATCTCCAAAAATATTTCTTCTGATAAAGGTAAAGCCCGTGCTTTTGAGATATACGGGATGATTAATGATAATCAAAGTGATTTTGATGAAGCAATAAAAAACTTTAAACTTTCTTTAGAGTTGTATGAGAAAGAAAGAGACACTTATCGAATAGCCATTCTTAATCAAGGTATTGCAAACGCATATTATAGTAAAGGTGCAAATGATAAGGCTCTTAAATATTATATGGAGTCATTAAAGGTTCGTGAGCAAAGAGGCGACAGCAGTGGTGTGGCAAGTTCTTATATGGGAATAAGTAACGTTTATAGTATGATGCATCGTTATGATCTTGCCATAAAATATGCAAAAGAAGCTCTTCGGTTAAAAGAAAAATACAAAGAAACTAAAGTAGTTTCCTGGTTGTTGAACAATGTAGGCAGCTGTTATCTCGAATCAGGTGATACTGTTTCTGCTGTTCCCTATTTCTTAAGGTCGATTGAGATCAAAAAGGAATTGAATGATAATTATGGATTGGCGACTACCTACAAGAACATTGCAATGATCCATATGAAGAGACGGGAGTTTGCCCGTTCTCTCGAATATTACAGGCTTGCGATGAATATGCGCTATGCTATCAATCCTGATGATGATTATGAAATGTCTACTTGTCTGGATGACATAGGATCTGTTTATATGGAAATGGGTAATTACGACAGCGCACAATATTATGTAGGCAAAGCAATAAGTTTAGGTGAAAAAGTAAAGTCCTATGAACTGCTTCGACTTCCTTATTATAATATGGCCCAACTGCTTAATAAAAAAGGAAGATATCAGGAAGCTTTTGACTTTATGATGAAGCATCTGATAGCTAAGGATTCTACATTGAGCAGTGAAACGAATCAGTTAATGCATGAGATGGCGGCTAAGTATGACAACGAAAAGAAGGAGAGAGAGATAGCTATGCAGAAGCTTGAAATAAGCGATCAAAAAAAATCGAAAATGCTGTTTATTGCCATTGCAGGTTTTGCTGTGATTTTGACTGTTGTAGTGCTGAGAGGTTATCTGAACAAAAAGAAGGCAAATTTTTTACTGGAAGAAAAGAATACATTGATCGAACTTCAGAAAGCTATTGTTGAGGAGAAAAATAAGGATATTACAGATAGCATTCATTATGCTCAGAGAATTCAGAAAGCCATATTACCATCCCGGGAGCATCTACAAAGAATGCTGCCTTCATCTTTCATTCTGTTTAAACCAAAGGATATTGTTAGCGGAGATTTTTATTGGATAGAGCAGTGGGGAGACAAAACAATCGTAGCTGTGATTGATTGTACCGGACATGGTGTTCCGGGTGCATTTATGACTTTTGTAGCATATAGCTTATTGAATGAAGCTGTACTTGAACATGGAATCGATAATCCCGCAGCCATATTAAATGAGATGCGCAGGAATTTAAATAAAATGCTCCGTCAGAAAAATGATTCGGAAGCATTGAAAGATGGAATGGACATTTCTATATATGCTATTGATTTCAAAAAAATGGAACTTGAATATGCTGGTGCTTATAATCCTTTATGGTATATCCGAAAAAACGTTTTGACAGAGATCAAAGCAGACAAACAGCCGATTGGTGTTTTTCTTGATGATCCTAAGCCTTTTACTAATCATATTCTTAAATTGGAAAAAGGTGATTCTTTATATCTTTTTACGGATGGGTATGCAGATCAGTTCGGTGGTGACAAAGGGAAAAAATTTAAATATAAATCTCTCCAGGAACTTTTGATCAGCATTCATGAAAAAACAGGTGAGGAACAAAAGCATGAACTTGATAACACTTTTGAAAGCTGGAAAGGGAATCTTCAGCAATTAGATGATGTGTGCATATTTGGTGCGAGGGTGTAGGTTTACTTAAAAATGAAATGACAGTGTTGTCTTAAATTGAAGTATGATTGAAATTCTTGCGATATGATTCTCTTTTTTCACTGTTACTCAGTGTTTAAAATCTAAAACCCCAGATAATATTCCTTCGTCAACTCCTTATACTCATCTGTATACGAGTGTCTCGCATCAGCCTCAATGGTAATAGAATCTTCGGAAAAAGTTTTACGTGTAAATTCAAATCTCATCAGCCAGCGTTTTTCAGGTTTATCTGTGCGTGTGATAACACGTGTAAGCTTTGTAAGGAATAATTTATTTTCTTCAGCCAAATCCCTGAATTGTTCGCTTTCTTTTGTAGGTAAGATCACATAGAATTTCCCTTGTGGATTTAAAAGTGAAAGAACGCCCTTTAGCAAGTGATGATAAGGAAGCTGATCTGTATGTCGTGCATTACTTCGTGAAGCTTCCGATGCTTTTGATGAATCAACGAAATAGGGAGGATTGCTAACTATAAGATCAAACTTATCAGGATGTTCCTGTGAAAATTGTTGAAGAGAAATATGATGTACTCTAATATGTTCTTTCCATTTGGAAGCATCAACATTTTCCTTTGCCTGCAGATATGCATTCTCATCAATATCTATCGCATCAATGATAGCGTTAGATCTTTGTGCAAGCATTAAAGCGATGATTCCCGTTCCGGTACCGATATCAAGTATTGAATTTGCGTTGGTTGGATTTACCCAGGAGCCCAGCAACACAGCATCTGTGCCGACTTTCATAGCACATTTATCTTGTCTTATTTTGAATTGTTTAAATGCAAATTCCTGATTAGGCATAAATGGATCATTATTGCAATTGCAGATAATGTTTTAGTTTAAATCTTTAATAAAGTTAAACTAATTTATTCAAAAAGCA
>JAJTCJ010000093.1 GCA_021323165.1 Bacteroidota bacterium
AACATTCCGGTTGGCGCTCACGTAATTGTGAACGACAATGCGAAAATTGATGCAGGTCAGATCCTTGTTAAGATCCCGCGTACAGCAGGAAAAACAGGGGATATCACAGGAGGTTTACCGCGTGTTACCGAGTTGTTCGAGGCTCGTAATCCAAGTAACCCGGCTGTAGTATCTGAGATCGATGGTATCGTATCATTTGGAAAGATCAAACGTGGTAACCGTGAGGTTCATGTTGAATCAAGAACAGGTGAGAAGAAAACATACCTTGTTGCATTATCTAAACATATCCTTGTTCAGGAAAATGACTTCATCCGTGCAGGTGAGCCATTGTCAGACGGAGCTATCACTCCAAGTGATATCTTAGCTATCAAAGGTCCAACAGCTGTTCAGGAGTACTTAGTAAATGAGGTACAAGAGGTTTACCGTTTGCAGGGTGTGAAGATCAACGACAAACATTTCGAGGTTATCGTTCGTCAGATGATGCGTAAAGTTGATATCAGTGAGGCTGGTGACACTATCTTCTTAGAGAAGCAGTTAGTGAACAAAGCTGAGTTCATGAGAGAGAACGATTCGTTATATGCGAAAGTGATCATTGTTGATCCGGGTGATTCTCCATTGTTCAAAGCTGGTCAGATCATTACTGCAAGACGTTTACGTGATGAGAATTCATCATTGAAACGTAAGGATATGAAACCGATCGAAGCTCGTGAAGCAATTCCAGCTACATCACAACAGATCCTTCAAGGTATCACACGTGCATCTTTACAAACTAACAGCTTCATGAGTGCTGCATCTTTCCAGGAAACTACGAAAGTGTTGAACGAAGCAGCTGTAAGCGGAAAAGTAGAAGTACGACCGCCTGATGGCTTCGAAAAAAGAAGCTTTAGAAGAAGAAGAAGCTTAAGCTACGAATTCGGATTTGTACGAATGTACGAATCTGTGTGTGTAGAAAAGTTAATATTAAAAAGGGGCAACAGAAATGTTGTCCCTTTTTTATGGATTAACATTGAGAAATTCTTGAGAAGAAAATAATTATATCTTTACAGTTCATAAACTTTATAGTCTGCCGGCCTTTGAAGCGCCCGCCTTCTATAATAAGGAGGTCGTTTTGCTGAAAAGAGTAATAGTTTTTTTTCTTTTTTTTTATAGTGTCTTAATCCTTTCAGGGCAGAACTCAAATAATGTCATTGATTCGCTTCAGAATCTGGTTGCAGCTCAAAGCACACAGGAACAATCCTTCATTAGCGATACATCCAAAATCAGAAATTTAAATCTGCTGGCTTCAAAACTTATATCAGCCGGTGAGCTTAATAAAGGAGATTCACTTGCCAATGAAGCATTGTCAATAGGGAAATCAGGTTTGTTGCGGGCTGAGGGCGGTGAATCTGTTGGGTATAAAAGAGGGATGGCAAAAAGTTATCGAAACAAAGGTAATGCGGCATTTTATCAGGAAAATTATAATGCTGCGATTGACTTTTATTCCCAGGAAGTTTCAATATATGAATCTTTTTTAGCCGATAATGACCTTCCGGAAAATTTAAGAAAAACAATTTCATCAGATTGCGCAAAGGTTCTGGGAAACATAGGTAATTCATTCAACCGCTTGGATAATTATCATAAAGCGCTGGAAAATTATTACAGATCCATAAAAATTCATGAGGGTTTAAATGATGAAAAGCAAATAGGTGTTCAGTGTGGTAATATTGGAGTTATCTACTATCGCATGCAGGATCTATCTAAAGCATTGAATTTTTATGAACGAGCTCTGAAAATTTCCCGAAAATTAGATCTAAAGGCGGATCAGTCAAGGCATCTTTCAAATATTGCTATGATCTTTTCTGATAAAAAAGATTATTCAAAGTCATTAGAATATTTAAGCTCTGCTTTAAAATTAGCAGAAGAAGAAAACGATCTTTATACCCAAACAGCTATACTTTCTGCCACTGGCACAGTTTACGGAGAACTGCGAAATTATGATAAGGCCTTAGATTTATTTAATCGGGGGCTTCAGATCGCCTTGGAGCTGGATGATAAAGGGATGATCAGTAATCTGTACGGTAATATAGGTGCCATTTTAATACGTCAGAATAAATTAAATGATGCGGAAGGATTTCTTTTAAAAGCTTTGAATATAGCAAGGGAAAATGGTGAGTTGTACGATCAAAAAGAGTGGTCTTATAACCTTAGCGAACTTTATCGTAAACAGAATAAAATGGTGGAGGCTTTTAATTATAATGAACAATTTTATCAGATCAAGGACAGTATATACAACAAAGAAAATTCCATGAAGCTGCTTCGTCATGAAATGAATTATGAATATGAAAAAAGAGAAGCAGCAGAAAAAGCGGAGCATGAAAAACAATTATTGATCTCGCAGGCAGAAAAAAGAAACCGTGAGTTATGGTTGCTGTTCCTTGTTGTAGCCATCAGTTTGGTTCTGATAACATTGTTTTTTATGTTTCGGGGATATCAGGCAAAGCGAAAGTATGCAGAGGTGTTATCAGAGGAGGGTGAAAGAAAAGAGTTATTACTTCAGGAAGTGCATCATCGTATCAATAACAACCTTCAGATCATTTCGAGCTTACTGACTCTGCAGGCTAACAGTGTGGAAGATCAGAAGCTCAATGAATACCTTGTTCAAAGTCAGAACAGGATACAATCCTTATCAGTATTGCATGAATTGCTTTATCAGAATGATATGCAATTACAGATAAACATCAATGATTATATTAATAAAGTCCTTGATTTTCACAGGAGCGTTTTACATGGAAAAACATCTTCAATCATAATTGAGTCAGAAATTTGCCCGGTTGCTTTTTCAGCGAAGCTTGCGGTGCCTGTGGCTTTAATAATAAATGAGCTGGTTACTAATTCTCTTAAATACGCATTTGATGGAAAGGGGAAAATTATTGTGATCTTATTACCTACAGATAAAAGCAAGGATGAATGGAAACTGGTTGTATCAGACAATGGCAAGGGAATGCCTGATGAAGGCAGCAGAAGAAAAAATAGTTTGGGTTTGCGTTTGGTTAATATGATGGTTAAGCAGATCAAAGGGCAAATGGTTGTAAAGAATACGAAAGGGACGACCATTGAAATTTTATTTAATACTTCAGAAGAATAGCATGGCATTTAAGAAGAAAATATTGATAGTTGAAGATGAGTTAATAATAGCCGAAACTATTGTTGAGATTTTGCGGGCACAGGGTTATGAAAAGACCTTTGTAGCAGAGTCTGTAGAAGAAGCTAAAATATTTATTGAGAAAGAAAACCCGGATCTGGTATTTACGGACATAGCATTGAAAAGTAATCAGACCGGAATTGATCTCGGTCATTTATTGTTCGAGAAATATAAAATTCCATTTATCTATATTACTTCACATGTTTCTTCTCAGATAATTCAAAAAGCAAAAGCAACTTTTCCAAACGCTTTTCTCTCAAAACCATTTAAAAAAGAAGATCTCTTAATAGCAATGGAGTTCGCTTTTCATAAAGCTGATAGTGCGGAAGTTGAAGATGATTGTTTATATGTTAAGGACGGTCATGAAACTGTGAGAATACCTTATGATGAGATTATTTATTTAAAAGCGGATAGAAATTATACATCTATTTTTCCAAGTGAAGGCAAAGTTCGTTTAGTTCGTTTTAGCCTGGCTGAAATTCTTTCTCAATTGCCGGAAGAAACTTTTTTAAGAATTCATAAATCGTATGTGGTCAACTTAAAACAGATCCTTTCTGTTAAAAGCAGCAGGGTTTTGTTAGCTGATATGGAGCTACCTGTTGGAAGAAGTTATCGCGAAACCTTATCTTATGTTTTTAATAAATAGATCCATTTAGATTCTATTAATTAAAGATGTTAACCCGGGGAAATTCTTCGGGTTTTTTATTCAAGTCAGTTTCTTGGTCTTGTGATGTCGTTGGGATACATATTCCTGTCGTTGGGATCATTTAAAATTGTATTCGACCCAGATGTTCTACTTTCACAATTCTTACACAAATCCTATTCTAAAACATGACAAAAACACACAAACTCATTTTAGTTTCCTGCATTCTTTCCTGCGGAGCTATCACGCTTAAAGCTCAGAAAGGTTCTGTTGCTGCAGGTGGCGATGCAACTGGGAGTGGTGGTTCAGTGAGCTATTCCATCGGGCAGGTTGATCACATTACTGCAAGCGGCTCTGGAGGTACGATTACACAAGGTTTACAACAGCCTTATGAAATTTTCATCATCACCGGTATAGATGCAAAAGAAATCAATCTTTCTGCTTCTGTTTATCCTAATCCGACCGCAGAGCAGGTAACATTAAGTGTAAAGGATATTTCTACTAATGGAATGCGTTATGTTCTTTCTGATGTTCAGGGAAAGCTAATTAAGCAGGATAAATTAACAGGAACTGAAACAACCATTTCAATGGTTGAATTAACCAAAGCAACTTATCTGATCTCAGTATTCAATAACAATAAAGAAGTTAAAATTTTTAAAATCATCAAAAACTAAATCTATAACATGAAAAAAACATTACTCCGGGTATCAGCGGTATTGTTGCTAAGCTTTCAACTAGCAACAGCATTTGCTCAGGCTCCACAGAAAATGAGTTATCAGGCGGTGATCCGTAATTCATCAAACACACTTGTAACATCTTCAAGTGTCGGAATGCAGGTCAGCATCCTACAGGGTTCAGCTACTGGAACAGCAGTTTATGTTGAAACACAAACTGCAACTACAAATGCAAACGGTTTAGTTACTATTGAGATCGGAAACGGAACAGCAGTAACAGGAACTTTTTCTGCTATTGACTGGTCAGCAGGTCCTTATTTTATTATGACAGAAACAGATCCTAATGGCGGATCATCTTATACGATTGCAGGAACAACTCAGTTAATGAGCGTTCCTTATGCTTTGTATGCTGCAACTTCAGGAAATGGAGCAGGAGCAACAGGTGCAACCGGAGCAACAGGTGCTGACGGAATGAACGGAACGAATGGTATTGATGGCATGAATGGTACTAATGGCGTGGATGGAGCAATGGGAGCTACAGGTGCTGATGGTATCAACGGGACTAATGGTATAGATGGAGCAATAGGAGCTACAGGAGCAACAGGTGCCGATGGAATGAATGGTACAAACGGTGTTGATGGAATAGCTGGAGCAACAGGTGTTACCGGAGCAACTGGTGCAATGGGAATGATGGGTATGCCGGGTATGCCAGGAACTAACGGAACTAATGGTGCAACCGGTGCAACGGGTGCAACAGGAACCGCAGGAACAAATGGAAGCAATGGAACAAATGGAATTGATGGTGCAATGGGATCTACCGGAGCAACAGGTGCTATGGGACCAATGGGACCAATGGGGATGGGAATGCCAGGTATGAATGGAACAAACGGAACTAATGGTGCAACAGGTGCTACCGGAGCAACAGGTACTGCTGGTACAAACGGAACTAACGGTACGGTCGGTGCAACAGGAGCTATGGGAGCAACAGGATCAACAGGTACTGCGGGAACAAATGGAACAAATGGCGCAACAGGTGCTATTGGAGCAACAGGAGTGGTAGGTTCTACTGGTTCTACCGGAGCAACAGGTGCAACGGGTGTTACCGGAGCAACTGGTTTAGCGGATGGGACTGCGGCAGGAAACACTCCTTATTGGAATGGAACTGCATGGGTTACAAACAGCAGCAATATATTTAATAACGGTGGAAATGTAGGTATTGGAAACACTGCTCCTGCACATAAATTAGATATACAAAATGCTGGAAATGCTTCAATGCGTTTACAATCATTAGGCGTTAATTCTTTTACATCGTTTTTAATGTCAAATCCTGAAAGAGATTTCATGCTGACAAATAATGCAATTGATGATCAGCTTTCATTTTATTATAACGGAGCAAACAGACTGCAATTCAATCTTACAAATCAGTATTTTAATTCAGGAAATGTAGGTATTGGAACAATAACACCTAATGCAGCATTACAATTTGGAAATGTACAAGGTAACAGAAGACTTGTTTTGTGGGAAGATGCGAACAATGATCATGAATATTACGGTTTTGGTATGAACAATAATGCATTAAGATACCAGGTGAGCTCTACAGTACAAAGCCATGTTTTTTATGCCGCTACGAGTGCAACAGCCAGTAATGAACTTATGCGTATTCGCGGTAATGGTAATGTTGGTATCGGAACATCCGGTCCTTCCCGTTTGCTAAATATAAACAGTGCAGGGCCAAATGTTGAAGTTAGTACGATTTATACAAAAACCGGTTCAACTGAATACACGATCGCTGGTATTGCTTCAGATGCCGATGGAATTACTGTTGGAGGAACTCCTCTGAATGGAAAATTCTTTATGCATAGTTATAATTCAGATATTCAGATAGCTGCAATTGGAGCCAGGAATATTGAATTTGGAACAAATGGTGTAAATAGAATGTATATAAACTCCACTGGTAATGTTGGTGTTGGAACGATAACTCCATCAGCAAAGCTTGAAGTTGCCGGATCAACCGATAACACACAACTTATTGTTAAAGCAAACGCTACACAAAGCAGCAACAACCCTTTAATTAAACTTCAAAATTCCGCAGGAACTGATCTAATGTGGATTGGTTCGAATGCCACTCAAAACACCTTTGTAGGCTTGGGTACAGGGAATTCAACTGCTGTAACAGCTGTTGATAATACTTTTATCGGAAGTATGGCAGGTTATACAAATGCATCGGGTTTAAGAAACACAGCCTTGGGGCGTAATGCATTAAATCTTAATGCTGCTGGAAATGATATTACAGCTATAGGTAATTCAGCATTACTTAATAACACTGCCAGTGAGAATACTGCTGTTGGAGCATCTGCCTTAAGGTCTAACACAACCGGATTCGGTAATGTGGCAATGGGATTTGAAGCTCTGTATTTTAATAACAGTAATCAGAATACATCAGTTGGTTATAAAGCGCTTCGTGCTAACGGAGGAGGTTTTTATAATACTGCAATGGGTTTTAATGCATTATCAACTAGTCAAGCTAATATGAACACAGCTGTAGGTGCGGCATCTCAGATGTTGACAAGTACTGGTGCAAGTAATACTTCTATCGGTGTTCAGACTTTGGAAAATAACACAATTGGTTCCGATAATACAGCAATTGGTAAAAATGCTTTAAGAGCAAATACTACTGGAGCAAATAATACTGCATTAGGAAGCAATAGCGGACCAACAATTGCAACATTAACGAATACTACTGCTATTGGTGCGAATGCCATCCCAACTGCAAGTAATATGATTCGCGTAGGAGCTGCAACAGTAACTGTATGTGAAGTACCGGTGGCATGGACTGTTTCTTCTGACAGAAATTTAAAAACAAATGTTCAGGAAGATATGCCGGGTTTAAACCTTATTTCACAATTACGTCCTGTGACTTATAATTACATTGCACATGGAAGTGAAGGTATTCGTTTCAATGGTTTAATTGCTCAGGAGTTAGATGCAACTTTAACACAGTTAGGAATTGTATCTTCTTTAGTTACTAAACCTAATGCTCAGGGTGAAGGATCATGGGGTATCAGATATGCTGAACTTACGTTACCTTTAATTAAAGCTGTTCAGGAACAACAAGCTATAATCGAAGGTTTGAAAAAGCAAAATGCTGAAATCTTACAGAGATTAACTCAACTTGAGAATAAATAATAATTGAGAAAATAATCTTTAAATTTTAAAGAATAACCCTTCAGGATTCATTTTCTGAAGGGTTTTCTTATTAATAGAAGTATCACAGCTCTTATAAATTAATCACGGACTTTTTATTATCTTTAGCTTTCAAAAAAATAAAAATGGAAGAGCAACAAAACCCTAATCAAATCAATATAGAACTTAGCGAAGAGATCGCTGAAGGAATATATTCTAACCTTGCAGTTATCACTCATTCAAATTCAGAATTCGTGGTTGACTTTATTAAAATGATGCCTGGTGTACCAAAAGCAAAAGTTAAATCAAGGATCGTTCTTACTCCACAGCATGCAAAACGATTAATGAAGGCTTTAAAGGATAACATTTCCAAATATGAGCAGCAGCACGGTGCTATTAAAGATACCGATATGCCGAATGTGCTTCCTATGAATTTTGGCGGTCCTACTGCTCAGGCATAACTAATTATTTCAGGTTTCAAATTCCAGGTTAAAGTACTGTGTATTTGCCAATCGTGTTTGTTTCATGCCGTTCATCCCAAACCTTTTCTTTTAATAGAATGAATTAAGATATTAGTAAAAATAAATCCTCTAAACATGAATTTTAAAAGATCAATATTTTTTTCGGCTGCGCTTATTTGAATCAGAGATGCTAAGAATGAAAAAGCCGAAAGTGAATTTATCGGAAATGTTTATCGTGCATGCTGCTTACAATATGAAAGCAGACAGATATGTGCGTATGCATGGGTCCGGAAGTTTTTCTCCGGGAGGTGCTTTTCATGATGTGATCCAGGTCGCTAAGGATTCGGGATTGGTTCCTCAATCTGTTTATTCAGGATTACCAAACGGTGAAAAGGAGATCAATCATGCTGACCTTGATGCAGTAACAAAGGCGCTTGTTGATGTCGTGATAAAAAGCCCTAAACCAAATCCGGGCTGGAAAAAAGCATTCAACTCAACTCTTGACGCTTATCTTGGGCCAACTCCTAAAATATTCACGTATGAAGGAAAACAGTATACTCCAAAAACCTTCGCAGATATGTTAGGATTGAACATGAGCAATTACATTGAGATCAGTTCTTTTTCTCATCATCCGTTTTATACTAAGTTTATGCTTGAAGTTCCTGATAACTGGGCGGGAGACATGGTTTATAATGTTCCTGTAGATGAAATGATCGAGATCATGGATAATGCGATCATGAATGGATATTCAATTGCATGGGGTTCTGATGTTAGTGAAAAAGGTTTCTCTTTTAAGAATGGTGTAGCAGTTGTTCCTGATGTTGATTGGTCAGAGATTAAAAAAGATAAAATGGATTCTGTGATCATTAATCCAACTAAGCAAAAAGTTATTACTCAGCAAATGCGCCAGGAAGCTTTTGATAATTTTGAAACACAGGATGATCATGGTATGCACATTACCGGAATGGTGAAGGATCAGAATGGTACAAAATATTATATAGTAAAAAATTCCTGGGGAGTAAAGAACAATGATTGTGATGGCTATTTCTATGCTTCAGAAGCTTTTGTGAAATACAAAACTACTTCTATCATGCTCCATAAAGATGGTGTTAAAAAGGAGATCGGGAAGAAGCTAGGGTTATAAAGTTTCAGGTTTCAAGTTTAAAAATTCCGATACAATAAAATGTATCGGAATTTTTATTTGTTACATACAGAATTTGAAACTTGAAATCTGAAACTATTTAACGATCTTCCCATTCTCAAAACTCACAATAAAAGCTCCACTAAATCCTTTCTCAATCATCTCTGCTTTTCTTTTTTTTGCTTCTTCATAGGTTTTAAAATTTCCACTGAAGTATTTTGTCATGCCATTGTCCAGTAAAACACTTGAAGGCTCTGTAACACCATCCAGTTTGGGTTTCTGAGAGAACGCCCCAATCTGTACTCGATAGGTTTTACCGCTAGAAGTGGTTGCTGCTGCAGTAGCCGGGATCTTGGTTTCCGGTTTTGTGTTAACAACAGGACTGGTTTTTTTAATTTCTTCTGTCTTGGTTTTTTCCTGAGCTGGAGTTGTTGGTTTGCTCTCTTTCACTACCGGCTTTTCTTCCTGTGGAACTTTTTTCGGTTCTGTAGTTGTAGGCTGTGAAGGAGCCGGCTTTATAGATTCTTTCGGGATTTCTTTTGTTTCGTTTCCAATCGCGACAACCTGTTGAGGAACTTCAAACGTTCTACGTTCGTTCCCTACAACATAAGCAAATTTTCCGCCTAATGTTATGTTTCCTGTCGCACTTGAAGGAATTGCAATTTTATAGCTCATTGTAAACTGATCAGCAGCAGGAGGAGTGATCCAGATTATTTTCGCACCATTATCAGCATACGTAAATTCCCCGCCTTCGCTACTGATATTTGTTGCCGTAAAACCGGTGGGTAATTCCTGGAAATATTTGGTAAACCCATTCACTCCTGGTTTTGTCACTGCAAGCTCTATCAAAAGATCTTTCCCGGGAGCTGCATTTGATGCTGTTTTAAGAGTAGCGCTAAGATCTTGTCCGGATAGGGGAAAGCCGGTTAATATTAAAATAAGCAGGCTGAATTGTTTTAACATTTTCTAATGGTTTAACGCAATCAAAATTAAGAAAATTCCTTAATTTGGCTAATAAATTCAAAATGTCGGAATCCCTGCAAATACTGCCAATTAAAGCGGTTAAGCTGCTTGCTCTTCAAGGTCAGGGCCTATTAACGGATTCTTTCGGGAAGGGTAAGAGCGGAGCATTATCTGCAATTGAGCATCTTGGTTATATTCAGATCGATACACTTGCGGTGATTGCGCGTGCACATCATCATACATTGCAAAGCCGTTTGCCGGATTATAAAGAAATATATCTTTCAACGCTGTTGGAAAACGACAGATCGATCTTCGAATACTGGAGCCATGCGGCATCTTATCTTCCCATGTGCGATTACAGATTCTCACTTCCGCGAAAGAAGATATTTTCTGAAGGAAAATCCCATTGGTTTGCCCAGGATAAAAAAGTAATGAAGTACGTTCTTGACAGAATTAAATCGGAAGGACCATTGCTGTCCAAAGATTTTGAATTCAAACGGAAAGATCCCTCAAACTGGTACGAATGGAAGCCTGCAAAGAAAGCATTGGAGCAATTGTTTATGGATGGAACACTTATGGTATCGGGAAGAAAAGGTTTTCAGAAAGTTTATGATCTGACAGAGAGAGTGCTGCCTTCGGATGTGAATACTAAGATGCCGTCAGAGAAAGAATATTCTGAACATCTTATCCGCAGAGCTGTTGAGGGCAATGGAGTAGTGGAAGAAAAGGAGATCTCTTATTTACGAAGCGGTTTGAAGGATGCAATAAATAAGTCTTTGGTAAGACTGATCAAATCCGGAGAATTTGTTGAAGTGCTTGTAGAAGGATGTGGATCCAGTAAATTTATCACTGATAAAAAACAACTAGAGTCAATTGGAAAATTAAAACCAGGAAGCAACATTCATTTTTTATCACCGTTTGATAATCTTGTTATTCAAAGAAAACGGCTTCTGAGATTTTTTGATTTTGATTATCAGATCGAATGTTATGTTCCGGAATCCAAACGTAAATTTGGATATTTTTGTCTGCCGGTGTTATATGGCAGTGATTTCATCGGTCGCTTTGATCCTAAGGCAGACAGAGTTTCCAAGACTTTTTATGTAAAGTCGATGTATTTCGAAAAAGATTTTAAGCGCGATAAAAAATTTAATCTGCAGTTTGCTGAGAAATTAAAATCGTTTGCAGAATTTAACGGATGTGTAAATATTGTGATTGATAAAGCTGAAGGTAAATGGAAGAAGGAGATGAGGGGATTATTAAAAAAAGAGTTTTAACTGCGATTTTGTCATACTGAGCGAAGCCGAAGTATCTTCTGTGAGAGAAGCAGAAACATGAAGAAATAAAATCATATGTCCACCGACCCTGAAATAATAACAGAAGTAAAAGAAGAAACAGCAATTGAAACAATGTTGGCGGAAGAAAGCCAGGTTGTTGTACACTGTATTTGTTCCATGGAAGCTGCTTACAGGATCTGGCCGACAACCTTTCTAATTGAAAATGATACAGGGAAGCGTGCGAAATTGCTGACTGCTTTTAATATTTCATTTTATCCTTATTGGACATTCAAGAACAGGGGGCAGAAATTCACATTGATCTTCGAAGGATTAAGCAGGAATTGTGTATTGTTTGATCTTAAAGAAGAGATCCCGCAGGAAGGTGGATTCCATGTTAAATCGATTTTAAGGAACAGTACCGATGTTTACACAGTTGATATAGGTTAAGTTAATAATGTAAAGCCTGAATTAACCTGTTTAACCGAATCACCAAATAACTAACTCAGAATAATTCCAACTGGCCTTTATCATTTTTTTGTGCTCCGAAATTTGATAAGGATATTCCCAGCAATCTTATCTTTTGGCCTTCCTTAAATGTTTTGAGAAGTAAGTCTTTTGCAGTTTCAGAAATAATTTGAAGTTCACTTATGGGATGATTAAAAGAAAAATTTCTGGTGATCTGCTTAAAGTCGTGATACTTGATCTTTACAGTAATGGTCCTCCCTTTAAGATCATATTTTTTCAAACGCTCAAAAACAAGTAAGGCGATCTTATCCAGCTCGGCATTCATTTCTTCAATTTCTGTAAGATCATGGGAGAATGTGTCTTCTGCTCCAAGCGATTTGGTTTCTCTGTCCGAATGCACTTCCCGTTCATCAATTCCGCGAACAATTTTGTAAAAGAATTTTCCTGACTTACCGAAATGTTTTACCAGTTCATTTTCTGTTAATCGTTTAAGATCAGCTCCGTTATGCAAACCCAGACTTTTCATTTTATCTGAAGTTACTTTCCCAACACCATAAAACTTTTCTACAGGAAGTTTTTCCATGAATGATTCAATCTTGGAAGGCCCTATGAATGTTAATCCGTCAGGCTTTTGAAGATCAGATGCGATCTTCGCCACAAACTTGCTTGAGGAAACCCCTGCAGATGCAGTGAGTCCGGTTTCGGCTTTGATCTCCTCTTTGATAAGTTTGGCAATGTCTATAGCAGAGCCGATGTTTTGTTTATCATATGTTACATCCAGGTAAGCTTCATCTAATGACAAAGGTTCAATGATATCCGTGTAACGGTGAAAGATCTCTCTGATCTTTTTAGAAACTTCTTTATAGGCTGCAAATCGAGGGTAGACAAATATCAAATGAGGACAAAGTTCTTTTGCTTTTTTGCTGGGCATTGCAGATCGGACACCGAATTTTCTTGCTTCATAACTCGCTGCTGCCACAACACCGCCTCTTCCTTCTGGCGAACCGCCAACTACGATTGGCTTACCGCGATACTCAGGGTTGTCGCGTTGCTCAACTGATGCATAGAATGCATCCATGTCAATGTGTATGATCTTACGGGTCTGATTCATTTTACCATTTGAGTGTCGATGAGATTGCCGCGGGCGAAAGCCCTCGCAATGACGTTTAACTAATATACTCTTCTTAACTAATATTTTCTCTCGTGGTTCTCAGTGTTCTCCGTGCCTCAGTGGTGAAAAAAATTAAACTCTGATTCCTATAACCAGTACATCATCTACCTGTTCATTATTTCCTTTCCAGTCTGCAAAGGCTTTGTGAATAAGAGTTTTCTGTTCAGGCATTGGTTTATTATTGATTGACAATAATAAATCCTGCATCCTGCTGGTTTTAAATTTCTTGTTATCTGCTCCGCCAAACTGATCAGCATAGCCATCACTGAAAATATAAAAGCAATCGCCTTTCTTTAAAGGAATCGAATGATGTTCAGGTAAATATTTTACTTCTTCCTGTATGCTTCCAATAGTTAACTTGGTTGCTTTCACAACTTTCATTTGCCCTTCAGTAATAATGTAAATTGGATTGTTGGCTCCTGAATATTCAAGGGTGTTCGTTGCTTTATCAAAAGTGCAGAGAGCCATATCCATTCCATCGCGTATATCGCTGTTGGCATCCTGATGAAGTATTTTTTTAATGATTGAGTTCATTGAGATCAGAATATCATTAGGCTTTGTAATATTCATTTCATTAACAGTCTTCGCGATTGCATTATGTCCTACAATACTTAATAGTGCGCCTGGAACACCATGGCCGGTGCAGTCAATGGCGGCAACAACGAATTTGTTTCCATGACCTGATACCCAGTAAAAATCCCCGCTTACAATATCTTTGGGTTGATACAAAAGGAAATGTTCGGGGAGTATCGAATCTATCACATCGTTGGAAGGTAGAATTGCATTCTGAAGTCTTTTTGCATAATTGATGCTGTCTGTAATGTTCTTATTTTTCTCCCCGATCATTTCATTCTTCTGCTTGAGGATCTTGTTAGTTTTTTTGTTCAGCATCAATAATTTTACGGCTACAACAGCTATAATTACAATTAAGGCAGTAACAAGTAAATAAACGTTGCGGTGAGCTTGCTTATAACACACTATTGTGTCCTGTCCGTCACCGGAAAGTATATCAATAGGAGAATGGCCATGTTCGGCATGGGCAACAGAATCCATGAAATTTGTCTGAGCTGTTGTTATATTCAGGCAGATTGCAATAAGCAGAAAAATTAAAAATGTTTTCTTTATCATGGTTTTGGATCTTTTTCTATCGCTGCCGGGAGCAATGTAGCAAAATGTGTATTTCTTTTAAATTCCGGGTAACCGTCACTGTCAGGTGTGATAGAATATTCATACGTTTCTATTGCAGGAGCGTAGTATGGATCTCCATTTTCAGACTGCGGCCTTGTAAAGCTTTTAAAAGGAATGAAGAAAAACATTTTTCCTTTTCCTTTAAAATTGATTGGGTCATCAATGATGAGATCATTTATATAAAATTTATCAGGCCTCAGGGATTGCGTATTTGTGCCTTCAAATTTAAAGCCCAGCAATTTGATGTAAGGAGCCAGATCCACACTTTGATTTAATCGCTGAACATCACGGTGATAAATAACATACTCGGAAGAGAATATTTCTTTCAGTTCTTTATCATGGTCGTTAAAAACAGGAGTTGTTTTAAACTGGAAGAGTTCTTCATCAACAGTTTTTTTTGTCACATAAATAAAATGAGTTTTTAAAATTATTCCTGAAGCGATCTGATTCTGCAAGGTAGTCTGCCATTTGAAGTCCTTCATTTCCGGCATCTGCTTGAACAAGGTGTTTATTTCGGTCATGTCATTTGCCTTTTGTATGTCGTTAGGATTTATCTCTTCGTAATTTGTAACTACTGTAGGCGGACTCACACCTTTGGCCATGGCCGCATTCATGATATATCGGTTTAGATGAATTAGTCCGAGTAATTTATTTTCTTTTTTATTTGCGACAATATATAGCATCTGCGGACCATCATTCGTTTTGAAAACATCCATGTAATAAACGTAATCACCTCCAAGTTCTTTCCAGCCGTTTCCATTGGAGTAATCATTAGAGACCTTTTCTCCGTCCTGAATATTTTGCTCGGTGAAGAAGCTATTGTGGTCTTTAATGTTGCTACAAGATGTAGTAATTATTGTTAATAAAAACAGGCTTAAAACGTGGAATGGCTTGAGTTTGTTCATGTAACAAAGATAGTCATTTGTTAAAAAATAGTTTAGTTTTCATTTTTAATTTTTTGTTCTGTTGTGTATCTTTAAAGTATGCAGGAAAACGATGAAAAGCCTTTATACTTCAGGGGCAGGGGAGCGCAGATAAATACTTCCAATAAATTTTTAAAAAATACTTATGTGGCGGAGCACGATGAAATGCTTGATGAGCCATTGATAAGTGATGAAAAAACGCAGGTGTTTTATGAGCATCCGAAAAAGATAGTCAATGTTGTAAACAGTCCTGATCTGAAAGGAATGTACTCTATGAATCCTTACCAGGGATGTGAGCACGGATGCATTTATTGTTATGCACGCAATACTCATGAATATTGGGGTTACAGTGCAGGGTTGGATTTTGAAAGAAAGATCATTGCGAAACCGAATGCGGCTCAGGTACTCGAAAAACAATTAATGAACAAGAACTGGCAGGTTGCTCCAATAATGTTTTCAGGTAATACAGATTGTTATCAGCCATTAGAAAGAAAAATGAAGATTACTCGCCAGATGCTGGAAGTCCTTCTGAAGTTCAGGCATCCTGCAGGTATGATCACTAAGAATAGTTTGATCCTGAGGGATATTGATATCCTCCAGGAAATGGCAAAGCTTAAAATTGTTCATGTAATGGTTTCGATCACAAGCCTACGCGAAGAGCTGAGATTGAAAATGGAGCCCCGCACCGCTACTGCCAGGAACAGATTGAAAGTGATTGAAACTTTAAGTAAAGCGGGTATACCTGCCGGAATAATGACAGCTCCGATAATTCCGGGCTTAAACAGTGATGAAATCCCCGATCTGATAAAAGCGGCTGCCGACCATGGGGCAGATTGTGCGGGTTATACCATTGTACGTTTGAACGGTTCGATCGGGAATATCTTTAAAGACTGGATCAGGAAAAATTATGCTGACAGAGCAGAGAAGGTTCTGAATCATATTCAGGATGTACATGATGGCACATTGAATGACAGCAGATTTGGAACACGTATGCGTGGAGAAGGAAATATTGCTCAATCGATCAACCAGCTTTTTAAATTATCCGTTAAAAAACATTTAGCTGGCAGAGACCGTTTTGATTATGATCTTACGGCTTTCAGAAGGCCGGGTGAGGTACAGCAACTGGAGTTGTTTTAAAATTAGATCAGCTGTTAGAATACAATCCAATCCTGTTTCCTTCAGAATCTTCGATCTCCGCAAAGTATCCTACATTCTGATCAATAAAGTTGTTAGCGATAACTACATTTCCGGAATCATTCTTTTGCTTGAGCAAAGTTTTGTTAGTGATAATAACTCCCCTGTATTGTATCACGTTTTGTAATATTTCTGTAATGTCAATAACATAGAAAAAAAGAATGCAACCCTGTCCTGGTTTATGATTCGCTTTTCTAATAAGAACTCCGCTGGAAGTACCATTTCCTTTATCAAGATAGCCCTGTTCTTCATCAAGCATTGTGATGCGCTTTATCTTGATCATTAATGCATTCGAATAAAAATCGATAGCCCTGTCAAGATCTTCCACAGGTATTTCAAACCATACAATTTGACCTTTATCCATTTTTGCAATTATTTGTATTATTAAATTTAATCTAATTAAGTGATAGGTTCAGCTATTAATATAAAGTTAATGAATACTTAACGATCTTGTCTTCGTGTTCAAATCCTTCTCCAATGAAAAATAATCCTGCTTTCTCGAGAACTTCAACGGAATTATGATTATCAACCGAAGCTCTGACAACTGGAGCTGTTTTAAATATTAGATGTAAGCTCTGATACTCCTTCGTTAATTTAAATGCAGAGAATTTGTTTTCTGATTAGGAATTAAAGAGTTAGAAGTGAATACAAGAGCCTGAATAACCACCAGAATAATTATGATTATGGCAAAAACGAATTGCGAAGATATTTTGCCTTCAGAATAGAGAGCTTCAGCATTATCCATGATTTGTTTTGATTCATCTAACTGTATTGCTGATAGCTCATTTAAGAGTACAAGAGCTGAATCAGCGGTCTTTAATTTATTCTCAGGGAAATTTCCGGATTCAAATTTTTGCATCGTATTTAATAACTGATCTGCTTTGTTTTTTTCCGCTTCCGTAAATTTGGTTTTCAGATAAGCATTATTAAGTTCCTTAAAATTGAGAAGCAGAATATTAACTGTATTATTTACAGGCAGATCATCAGAATCAGAGTTGAGCGTTTCTTTTATTTGATATACAATTCCTGTCATTTTCAGGATGTAACCTTCTGCTATCAACCGGTCTTCATATAGAGTACTGATGGCATTCTTTACATTTTGAGTATGATCCCTGTCTATATAATTACTAAATAATACCAATAAACAAAGAGCAAAAAGGGCAACTGATGCCGTTAATTTATTTTTTATGCTGTACGTCCATTTCATGATAAATCCGGAATTAGTATAAATATAAATTTACTATTAATTAATGATGAAAAAAATTAATATTGACATCATCACTGCTTAAAAGTTAGCCAATACCAGGTAAAAAAGCGGATTTAAACTTCTTTATTTTCTCTCCGTGTTCAAATCCTTCTTCAATGAACTTTAACCCTGCTTTCTCAAGTACTTTAATTGAATTATGATTATCGACTGAAGCCCGGCCAACGATCTCTTTTAATTTTAAAATATTCCTGCCGTATTCAACTACAGCTTTTGACGCTTCTGTTGCATAGCCTTTACCCCAATGTTTTTTGAAGAAACGATAGCCAAGATCATATTCATTCAATGAAGGAAGATGTTTGATCCCGCACCAACCTATGAATTCATTGTTGGATCTTAAATATACCGCCCAGCGACCCATTTTATTAGAATATTGCGGTATGATAACTTCATTTAATAAGCGGACGGCTTCAGTTTTTTCAATTGCCCCTTCACCCACATATTTAGTTACCTCCGGATCACTATTCAGATCAATTAGTAACTCAATGTCTTTTAAAGTAAATTCCCTGAAATAAAGGCGTTCTGTGGAAAGTATGCGTGTCATATTGTGGATATATTGGTAAAAATGATTCAAAAATTTCTCAGGAATATTCAGGTGTTTGAATGCGGAATTTTTTAATATTTTCCGATTAGACAGTTATAATTCCTCCTCAAAGATACTTATTTGCTTCCTGCCGATAACGTTCGAATGAAGGTCTTTATTGGCACAGGATTAGAAGATACATTATCAGATTTAACTAAATAAAAAAATAGAAATCATGATAAAATTCTTGTTATTAACTGCGGGAGTTGCAGCAGCTTACCAGTTAGCGAAAAAGTATAATGTTACTTTAGATGATGTGAAAAAATATGTTTCGCCACTTTTGGCTAAATATGT
>JAJTCJ010000094.1 GCA_021323165.1 Bacteroidota bacterium
AAGAGCTAATGCTTTCATACGTTTTTGCTTAAATTTTTTGTAAATATCTAAAATAAATTGAATATAGAAAATTTTTGAAGCATAAAAATTACTGTTTTATAAATCTCATCTTCAGCTCAAATGAATTAACTATTATTGTCATAGAATTTTACCAGAATGTCAAAATTATATTCTTCGATCCTAACTAAAATATCCAAACAAAAAAAGCAATTTGCGGTTCTTATCGATCCCGACAAATTTCAGTCAGACAGCCTGCTGGACCTCGCAGAAAAATGCAAGGTTGATCTTTTATTAATTGGGGGAAGCATAATAACCAATGGAAATTTTGAAGAATGCATCAGTACTATAAGAAAAAAAACCAAGATCCCTCTTATAATATTTCCTGGTAATAATCTCCAGATAAGCAGTAGTGCAGATGGTATCTTATTGCTTTCACTCATTTCCGGAAGAAATCCTGATATGCTGATAGGAAAACATGTAATTTCCGCTCCTTTATTGAAGTCCAGCGGACTTGAAATAATTCCTACAGGTTATATGCTTATTGAAAGCGGGACACAAACTGCAGCTCTTTACATGAGTGGTACTTCTCCGATCCCAAGCCACAAAGATGATATTGCAATGTGTACAGCAATGGCAGGGGAAATGCTTGGCCTCAAGCTTATTTACATGGATGCAGGAAGCGGTGCTAAAAACTGTATTTCCGGTTCAATGATTAAAAAAGTCAGAAAGTCAATAAACATTCCATTGATAGTTGGCGGAGGGATAAATACTGTTGAGAAAGTACACAATGCTTGTTCGGCCGGTGCTGATATTATAGTTGTTGGAAATGCACTTGAAAAAAACGAATTGCTATTAAAAAAAATAGCTGAAACGATTCATTCATTTTAATATTTTTTTATGAAACTGATAGTGATCTCTAGTTCTGCGGATATTGAAAATGAAGTACAAACTGTTATTCAACTTTTTGAAGCGGGATTAGAAACTTTTCACATCAGGAAGCACAGACTTTCTACGCGTAAAATGAAAAACTTTATTGCTGCTATTCCTCCTCATTTTCATAACAGGATAGTGATACATTCCCATCATAAACTAGCACGCAGATTTAAATTGAAAGGTATTCATCTTACAAAATCACATAAGCAGAAAAAATGGTCAACATGGCTTACAATCAAACTTGTTAAACTAAGAAATCCCGGAATTATTTTAACTACATCATACAGCACTATCGGCCAGATCCTTGCCACTAAACAGGATCATGAGTACGATTATGTTTTCCTAAGTCCTATATTCGACAATTTCAACAGTAAATTTCAAGGAGGATTTACAGAACACAGTCTGAGATCTGCTTTGCAAAAATCAGCACTTCAAATTGTTGCAAGAGGCGGTGTTGATATCGGAACAGTTGACAAGGCGAATGATATAGGATTTGCCGGACTTGCATTCTATACATCGATATGGAGAAGTAAAAATCCGCTGGAAGAATTTAATAAGATAGTTGAGAAATTTCAGGACCTTAAAATTCCGATTCAATAAAAACCGATCAGGAATGGATTTTTCAGAAATAAACAACTCAATTGTTACCGCATTTCATGCAACCAGCATTACCGAATGGCTCATCTTTATTTCAGCAATTATATATGTATTACTCGCGGCAGCAGAAAACATCTGGTGCTGGCTATTTGGAATAATATCCAGCGCCCTATCAGTTTATTTATGTTATAGCGGACAACTTTTTCTTGAAAGCGGTTTAAGTGTTTTTTACGTTGTGATTGGTATTTATGGCTGGTATCAATGGCTTTACGGATCTGATATAAAAACCGAACTTCCCGTAACATCAGCATCTTTAAAGAAAAATCTTTTATTTATTCTAATTTCAGTTTTGTTATGGGTCCCATTCGGATACATCGCTCAGAAATTTTCAACCCAGGCAATGCCTTACCTGGATGCGTTTATCACATCTTTTAGTATTGTAGCGACCTGGATGACTGCAAAAAAAATAATAGAAAACTGGTTATACTGGATAGTGATTGATGCTCTTGCAATTCTACTTTATGGCTTCAGAGGTTTTTATCTTATCGCATTTCTTTATATTATTTACACTATACTGGCAGCAGCAGGATATATGTCATGGAGAAAAAAAATAAAATTAAACGCATAGCGCTCCTTGGCCCTGAAAGCACAGCTAAAAGCACACTGGCAGAACAACTGGCTAATCATTACAATACAGTTTGGGTGAAAGAGTATTCACGAGAATATCTTGCGCAGTTAAATAGAAAATATACAATAAATGATGTTTTGACTATCGCTAAAGAACAGCTTGAAAACGAAAATAAGCTTATTAAAAATGCTAACCAACTTATTTTTGCTGATACAGAACTGATTATTTCTAAAGTATGGTGTGAAGATGTTTTTAATTCATGCCCCGACTGGATCAAAGAAAATCTTATTCCCAATAAATATGATCTCTATCTTTTAACTTTTCCTGATCTTGAATGGATAAGTGATCCTGTGAGAGAAAATCCACACCGCAGAACTTTTTTCTTTGAATGGTATGAGCGTGAACTGGTTGCTATTAAAGCAAGATATGAAATAATTAAAGGGACCGGGGCCGACCGATTAAACAATTGCATTACCAACGTTGAAAATTTCCTTGCAGATACCAAAAAATAATTATTAGTTTTGCCGCATCAAAAAAGGGGTGTCCTTTTTAATTAGAGAGTTAGAGAATTAGTGATTTGGAGAATTAACATTCTAAAATTCATACTTCTAAAATTCAAAAATTAATTCGGGCTGAGATTATACCCAATGTATAAAGCTTCTCAAGAGCTTTGTTCATGCACCTGATCAGGATCATGCCTGCGTAGGGAATAGGTATTGTTAAAAAACGTAGTAGCTGCTTGCTCCTTTGCTTCTATCTGTTTAACAAAAAAAAGAAATCATGCTTAAATTAAAAAGAATTATTACAGGAACATTCCTGGCAACTGCATCAATGTCGTTTGCTCAGTTCACTATTTCAGGGACTATCATTGACAAAAACAAAAGAGAATCTATTCCCGGAGTAACCATCAGTATTGGGAATACATTCAATATCACCCAAAGTAAAACTGATGGGAGTTTTGAATTTAAAAACCTCAAACCGGGTTTAACAGTTCTTCGTCTGTCGTTTATCGGATACAGGACTTTAACAGACAGTATTATGCTATCAGGTGATAAAACAATATCTTATGAATTAAGCGAAAACACCGTGCTTATGGATGAAGTAATTGTTTCTGCTACACGTGCTGATGAAAAATCTGCTATGGCTTATACAACTCTGAACAAGGAACAAATAGCTGAACAGAATCTCGGACAGGATCTTCCATATCTTTTGAATCTTCAACCTTCTGTCGTAACAACTTCTGATGGCGGAAATGGCGTAGGTTATACAGGAATAAGAATTCGCGGAAGCGATGCAACACGAGTAAATGTTACAATAAACGGTATACCTGTGAATGATGCCGAATCTCAGGGAACTTATTGGGTGGATCTTCCCGATATTGCTTCCAGCATTGATAACATACAAGTACAGCGCGGTGTTGGTACATCAACTAATGGTGCGGGTGCTTTCGGAGGAAGTCTTAATATTCAGACTACAAAATTAAATGAAAAGCCGTATGCTGAATTAAACAGCTCATTTGGCTTTTTCAATACATTAAAGAACACTGTAAATGTTGGAACAGGACTACTGAATGAAAAGTTTGCGGTTGATGCCCGACTTTCAAAAATAAATTCGGACGGCTTCATTGACAGAGCCAGTTCCGATCTGAAATCTTTTTATTTATCCGGTGCATATTACAGCAAAAAAAACATTATAAAGTTTATTACCTTTTCAGGATATGAAGAAACATACCAGGCCTGGAACGGGATTCCTGAATCGAGATTAAAAGGTGACAAAGAAGGAATGGACAGATACATCAGCAATAACTGGCTGGATGAAAAAGATGCTGCTCTTCTTTTAAATTCAAACAGCAGGACATACAATTCCTACGATTACAAGAACCAGGTGGATCATTACGTGCAGAATTACTATCAGCTTCATTTCTCGCATGAATTCAACCGCGATTGGAACAGCAATATTGCATTACATTATACAAAAGGAAAGGGATATTATGAAGAATATAAAAAGTCACAATCATTCTCTAACTACAATTTACCGGATGCTGTGTTTGGAAATGACACTATAGGATCAACCGATCTTGTCCGCAGACGCTGGCTGGATAATGACTTTTACGGAGCAACTTTTTCACTCAATTACAATAGCCACAAAAAGATATCAGCCTCACTTGGCGGTGCAATAAATAAATATGATGGTTTGCATTACGGTGAAATAATCTGGGCACAATATGCTTCCACAGGAAATCTGTATGATCATTATTACGATGATACAGCCAGCAAAACAGACTTTAACATTTTCCTGAAGACAAATTATCTTGTGACAAAAAAACTGAATGTTTTTGTAGATGTGCAATACCGGAATATTAATTATTCTTTCACCGGCTTTAATGACAGCCTGCAAACCGCAGATCAAACAGTAGCGCTCAACTTTATTAATCCTAAGATTGGATTAAATTATGAATTAAGCAATACGGCCAGTGTTTATGCCTCTTACAGCATAGGTAACAAGGAACCCGGAAGAGCTGATTATACCCAATCCACTCCAACCAGCAGGCCTAAACATGAAACATTAAAAGACCTCGAAATAGGTTATAAGCAAAACACAAAAATTGCAATGTGGAGTGTAAACCTTTATTACATGGACTATAAAAATCAACTAGTACTTACCGGAGAAATAAATGATGTTGGAGCTTACAACAGAACAAATGTTGCAAAGAGCTTTCGCAGAGGAATTGAAGCTGAAGCGGGAGTGCGCATCTTAAAATCATTAACATGGAACGGTAACATTACATTAAGTGAAAACAAGATTCAGAATTTTAACGAATTTTTAGATGAGTCAATGGTTGATACAGCGACTTATGAATACATCTATCTGGGTCAGGATACGATAAATTATAAAAACACGGACATAGCCTTTTCACCAAACATAATAGCATCAAGCACTTTTACATTCGAGCCGGTTAAAAATTTAAAGTTCAGTTTGATCAGTAAATATGTAGGTGAACAATTTCTGGATAACACTTCGAATCAGGCAAGAAAACTTGATGCTTTTTTTGTAAATGACCTTCGCATTAATTACAGCTTCAAAACAAAATATATTCGTGAGATCGGCTTAACACTGGCTATCAATAATATTTTCAGCGAACAATATGAATCGAATGGATATACGTTTGGTTATATTTTCAATAACGAACACATAGTTGAGAATTTTTACTACCCTCAGGCAGGTGTAAATTTTATAGCAGGACTGACCTTAAAATTTTAATTATCAAAGAAAGAGAACTGTTGAACAGATTAAGATCTGTTTAACGGTTCTTTTTTATTTTCTGAAGAATTCAAGTTCAGCGTTCAAGTGGAGCTGAGGATGTAATCGTTTCAGATCCTCACATTTTTTTAAAAAAGCCAGTTTAAATTTCCGATGAGCTTGAGAGTTCTCATTAAAAGGCTTATGAGCAGCTGCATTTCGGATTTCTTTAATTTGATTATTAACGGAGATTGTTTCTTCAGTAAAACAACTTTGAGTCAATTTCTCAAAGACATAATCTATTGCCAGATCATTGGGATGAACTAAATCTTCTTCATAAAACCTATAATCACGTAGATCATCTATTACAAGCTCATATGAAGGAAAATAAAATGCATTTGAATGTGTTCTCACAAGTTCATGCACAGATTGAATAAGAACAGCTTTGCTTAAATTGTTTTCAACAACACCATCCCGGATATATCGCACAGGACTTACTGTAAAAACAATATTTATAAGGGGATTTATTTCTTTAAGATCGCTTATAAGTTTTGTGTATTGCTCAATTATGCTTTCCGGCTTTAATAAGTCTTTGATGAATTTTTGCTGAGGAATTTTATGACAATTCCCAACCGAAATTTTTGCATCTTTCAAAGTATAGGAAAAAGCGGTGCCGAAAGTTAAGAAAAGCCATCTCGTTTTTTTCACATCAGCATGAGCCTGGGAGATTGAATCGTTAATTTTACTTAAACAATTCATTTTATCCGGTTCAGAAAACCTGCTGTGATGCTCCCAGGAGTTCCAGCATTCGTTTGCAAAAAAAAGCTCTTCTTCTTTCATTAATGCCCCTTTTGCGCATCTGTTCAAAGCTTTGGTAATAGCCAGGGGATTATAAAGAATCCCATGTGGATTCATATTTACACTAAACTTCAGAGACCTCATTCTTTCTCCAATGTTTTCACTGAAGCAGGAACCAATAAACATTAAAGTATCGGAGTGATTTATTTTATCAGGAAAGGAAGAGAGTGGAAATTCTAAATGGAAGTTCATTTTAATACAATTAGAGAAATGGCGAATTAAAGATTTAATGAATTAAAACTAAGAACGGAATTATGAATTTATTCGTTTTTGATTCTCCAACTCAACAAATCACCAATTCTTTATTGCTGGCATTTACAATATGGAGAAAAATAGATCTTTGTTTTAGGCAGTAAAGCCTGTATTCTTTCCTGCTCAACATCGGGAATTAAGATTACTCTCAGATCAAGTACCAGTAATTTACGAAGATTCTTAATTTCGGAAGGAAAAGTATCAACGTTGTTGCTCCAGAGATCCAGATTTTTCAGGTTCTTTAGTTTTCCGATCTGAGGAGGTAAGCTTCCTATCTCATTCTGATTAACATTAAGATATTGAAGATTCTCAAGCTCGCCAATTTCTTTAGGAAGAGTTTCTATTTCATTTTTAGAAAGAATAAGAATCTGAAGATCTTTTAATTGTCCGATCTCAGGTGGAATTTCAGACAAGCTGTTTTTACTAAGATCGAGATACTGGAGATTTTTAAACTGAACTATTTCTTTGGGAAACTGCTTTAGTTTTTTTTTACGGAGCTCAAGCTTAATTACTTTGTCCGGATTTTTCATCGCATCCGCAATGCTTGTGAATGAAGTGAGAGTGTCGAGAGTAAGAGAATCAAGTAAAGCACTTTGGGAAAAAGATTTTGATGAAAAACCAGCAATAAACAATAACAATATGCAGCACGAACTTATTAACCTGGATCTCATTTTTTTATTCTCCCGCGCTTAGCTTATTGTAAAATTTTCAAACTGTTAATCTTATCAATGGCAAGCTGTTCCGTTAATTCCTCTAAACCATTAAATTTCACTTCATCTCTAAGACGTTCAATAAAATAAATGGTTGCGTTCTCTTCGTAGATCTCTTTGTTAAAATCAAAAATATTTACTTCGATAGTTTTGTGTTTTCCGTTAACAGTCGGATTATTCCCAATATTCAGCATACCACCATACATACGATTATCATGCCGTACTTTCACAGCATACACGCCATCTTCAGGAATGATTTTGTATTTATCCTCCACAAAAATATTCGCGGTCGGATAACCTATTTGTCTGCCTATTTTCTTACCATCCACTACCCTTCCTGTAAGACTGAATTCATGTCCTAAATAACTGGCAGCGGTCTTAACATCTCCTGTTTGCAAAGCATTTCGGATCTTCGTGGAACTGATTTCAATCGAATCTATATCCTTTGCAGGAATTTCCTCAACCTCAAATCCATATAAAGGCCCATATTCTTTCAAGTGTTCGAATGAACCTTCCCTGTTCCGGCCAAAATGATGATTATAGCCAATAACTAGTCGTTTTGTCCGAATCTGATTAACGAGAATATTTCTTACAAATTCAACAGAAGTTAGCCTGGAAAACTCTTTTGTAAAAGGAATAATGATCAGATGATCTATACCGTACTGTTCAAGAAGCTCAATTTTTTCTTCCTGAGTATTAATAAGTTTAAGATCATTATCCTCCGGAAACAACACCATGCGGGGATGAGGATAAAATGTTATCAGGACTGTTTCTCCGTTTTCTTCCCTGGCAACATCTTTCAGGCGATTTATGATCTTCTGATGTCCAAGGTGAACACCATCGAAAGTCCCTGTTGTTACTACCGGATTTTTTACATCCTTAAAATCAATAATGTCGCTGTAAACTTTCAAGTGTAAGGGAAATTTTACACGAATTTACTTATTTTATTAATGTTTTATACCTTCGTGGCGGATTTTTAATTTAACATTCTTTTGAATATCAACCATTGGATATTTAACTCTTATCCCTTTAATATTTTATGTAGTTTATTTTCTAATAAGAAGAAAGGTGATGCTTCATCTTATTGACACTTTTATGTACATGCTTATTGTAGTTTACAATCTCACTTCATTCGGAGAAGTTTGTCTGTACAGAGAATGGAAGGCAAAGTTAAGTATGCAGGCACTTGAACACTTCATGAATCCGGAGGAAGTTTTTAAATCCGCATCATTAGAACTGACAGTTTTATTTTTCACTTTAAGTATACTTTTTAGCTGGATTTACATCAGGATCTATAATAAGAAGATCTCTGCAAAACCTTATCATCAAGTACCTTCAGAACGCAAACCAATAAAACATATATTAATAAAAGGCTTTTCGCTTCTGATAATTTTTTTAGCATTTTCAATTATAAGCATTCGGGGTGGAATACAAGCGATCCCCATTCAAAGCAGCGATGCCTATTTCTGCACAATCCCTATTTTAAATGATGCGGCTGTTAATCCCTTCTGGAACATGGTTTTTAGTATAATGCAGTATGAAGGGAATCTTAAAGAAAATCCATATAAAGATTTCACTCAGGCTGAAGCCGATGCAATTGTCAAGGATCTTTATTCGGTTCAAAAAGACACTACAATTTCTGTTCTGAACTCGCAGCGGCCCAACATAGTATTTATTCTGCTGGAAAGCTGGAGTGCCAATGTTATTAAATCTTTCGGGGGAGATAACTTTGCGCCTTTCATGGATAGTATCAGCAAAGAAGGAATCCGATTTACAAAATTTTATCCCGGTGGATATGTTTCCGACCAGGGAATTCCTGCTGTTTTAAGCGGATATCCATCCACATCAAGAATTGCAATTATCAATGACAATGCGAAGTCGGTACCATTACCCTGCATCAATCAGGATCTGAAAAAATATGGCTACCAAAGCGGATTTGCTTTCGGAGGAGATCTTAATTATGGCAATATCCGCAGCTACCTCTTCAATAAAAAATTTGATATAATAAAGGAAGAAAGAGACTTTGATAGTGAAATTTCTCCACGTGGAAAGCTTGGTATACAGGACAAGGAAATGGCTGCGGAATATTTAAAAATTCTGAATACCGCGCAACAACCTTTTGTTTATTCCTGGTTCACTCTTAGTTCACACATGCCATACGACTTTCCGGGAAAAATGAAACAACTCGTTAAAACAGAAAATGAGTATATCAACTCTGTAATATATTCTGATGAAGCTTTAAAGCAGTTTTTTGAAGGCGCAAAAAAGCAAACATGGTATAAGAACACATTATTTGTGCTTGTAGCAGATCATAGCCATGCCAGCCATAAAGAACTGAATGTTTATGATGCAGAGTACCACCGAATTCCTCTTATTCTTTTTGGAGATGTGATCAAACCCGAATATCGAGGAACAAATGTAGATCATGTGTTTTCGCACACAGACATTACACTCACGTTATTAAAACAAATGAATCTGACTGAAGAAAGCACGCAATATGTGTGGGGAAAAAACATGTTCAATCCCTATGTTAAACCATTTGCATTCTATTGCTGTTACAGCGGATCAGGCTTTGTTGATGACCGTGGATTTGTGGGTTATCAGCATGAACTTAAAGAGCTCATTTTTAACAGTTTTCCGGACAATGAATCGCTGTCAGATACTATGACCATGTATGGGAAGGCTTTTCAGCAGGCTGTTTATGAAGATTATCGCCTTAAATAAGCTTCTTGTCCTAATTTTCATCAGTTTTCAACAGATTATCAAATTCCTTCTCTATTAATATATAAATCATTACTTTTGCACTCGATTTTAAAAGTACTAATTTCAAACCAAACGGTCAAAAGGTAATTCTTGAAACACAAAAACACATTGGTGAGGATACTGTTCGTACCATTGCAATGGATTCTTCTGATGGTTTATACCGTGGATTATCTGTGGAAAACACAGGAGCTCCTATAACAATGCCTGTTGGTGATCAGGTGAAAGGCCGTTTATTCAATGTGGTTGGAGAAGGTATTGATGGTATCGGTCCAGTTTCTAACAAAGGCGGAGCTTCTATTCATAGAAATCCCCCTAAATATGAAGATCTTTCTACTTCAACTGAAGTATTATTTACAGGAATTAAAGTGATCGACTTACTTGAGCCTTATGCGAAAGGTGGTAAGATCGGTTTGTTCGGTGGTGCCGGAGTTGGTAAAACCGTATTGATCATGGAGCTGATCAACAACATTGCAAAAGGATACGAAGGTTTATCAGTATTCGCGGGTGTTGGTGAGCGTACACGTGAAGGAAATGACTTATTACGTGAGATGATCGAGTCGAACGTTATTAAATATGGTGAAGAGTTTAAACACTCTATGGAAAAAGGCGGATGGGATCTTACTAAAGTTGACATGAAAGAACTTGAGAAGTCACAGGCTACTCTTGTATTCGGTCAGATGAATGAGCCTCCGGGAGCGCGTGCTCGTGTTGCTTTGTCAGGTTTGACAATGGCTGAGTATTTCCGTGACGGAGATGAAAAATCAGGTGGACGTGATATCTTATTCTTTATTGATAATATCTTCCGTTTCACACAAGCAGGTTCTGAAGTATCAGCCTTATTAGGCCGTATGCCTTCAGCGGTTGGTTACCAGCCGACACTTGCTACAGAGATGGGATTGATGCAAGAGCGTATCACTTCTACAAAGCGTGGTTCAATTACATCTGTTCAGGCGGTTTACGTTCCTGCGGATGACTTAACAGATCCGGCTCCTGCAACAACATTTGCCCACTTAGATGCTACAACTGTATTGAACCGTAAAATTGCTGAGTTAGGTATTTACCCTGCTGTGGATCCATTGGATTCTACATCACGTATCTTATCTGCAGCGGTATTAGGTGATTCACACTTTGGAACAGCTCAACGCGTTAAGCAGATCTTACAGCGTTACAAAGAATTACAGGATATCATTGCCATCCTTGGTATGGATGAGTTATCCGAAGAAGATAAATTGGTTGTATCCCGTGCAAGACGTGTTCAGCGTTTCTTATCTCAGCCTTTCCACGTTGCTGAGCAGTTCACAGGATTAAAAGGTGTATTCGTTTCTATCGAAGATACTATCAAAGGTTTCAACATGATCATGAATGGTGAAGTGGATCAATATCCTGAAGCTGCATTCAACCTTGTTGGTACAATTGAAGACGCGATTGAAAAAGGCAAGAAGATCTTAGCTGAAGCTAAATAATACAACGAATTACGAATGGGAACGAATTACGAATTCATTCCCATTCATAATTCAATTACAAAAATTCGTTATTCGATAAAATTCGTAATTCGTAGAAAATGTATTTAGAAATTATTACTCCTGAAAAAAAAGTGTTTGCCGGAGATGTGGAGGCAGTAAAGCTTCCTGGTGCTGATGGTTCATTTGGAATCCTAAATAACCACGCTCCTATCATTGCAACATTAAAAAAAGGAACTGTTAAGATCACTGACAACTCAAAAAAAGTTGAAAGCTTTGAGATCAACGGTGGTGTAGTTGAAGTAATGAACAATAAGATAATTGTTTTAGCAGAAGCTTAATAGCTTATTTATACTTAAAAAAGATCCCGTTCTGTTTATTCAGAACGGGATTTTTTTATTCACTAAGAGAACCAACAGTTTTTTTAGAAACCCTTTTTTATCATATTTCACCTGGCAGCATTTTTTAGCTTCATCATTACCTAAGATAGTAAAATGGAAAGCAAGAACTATGAAGTGATCATAATCGGAGGAAGTTTTGCCGGCCTGTCAGCTGCATTGGCTTTAGGTCGGGCAAAACGAAATATTCTTGTTATAGATAATAACAATTCATGCAATAAGCAGGCACCTAAAGCTCATAATTTTCTTACCTGGGATAATTCTCAACCACATGAAGTTTTATCTGAAGGAAAAAAAGATGTAATGAATTATCCGACTGTTGAGTTTAAAAATGGAACAGCTTCTGACGCGAAAAAAAACTCAGGAGGCTTTGAAGTCATTCTCGAAACCGGGGAACGATTCAACACAAAGAAACTATTATTTGCAACCGGTGTTTCCGATTTAATGCCAGAAATAAAAGGGCTCCAGTCATGCTGGGGGATTTCAGTGCTTCATTGCCCATATTGTCATGGCTACGAAGTGAAAGAGAAGAAAACAGCTGTATTTGCAGATGGCATAAATGCATTGGACATCTGCATGGTGCTCAAACAGTGGACAAATGAGATCGTACTTTTAACAAACGGTAAATCGATTTTAAAGAAGAGACATGAAGAACGACTTAGGTCGCATGATATTGAAATAATTGAAAAAGAGATCTCCGGACTGGAACAAAAAGAAGGAAATATCACAAAAGTATTCTTTAAAGACAATTCACAACTGGAGATTCCGGTAATGTACGCCAAGCTGGAATTCAAACAGCATTGTGATATTCCTGAAAAACTGGGCTGCAAAATGACAAAACATGGTTTTATAAAGATTGATGAGTCTAAAAAGACTACAGTTCACGGGATATATGCTGCGGGAGACAACACAAGCAAAGGCAGAACAATTTCTCTGGCTGTAGCCGCTGGGACAGTAGCCGGGATGATGATAAACGGAGAGTTGTCATCTGAGAGCTTTTAAATTATGAGCATTTTATGATGATTGCTTTGTTGTACATTTACGGCAAAACAGCAACATTTTATGAGATCCATACTTTCCATTTCGCTGATCCTTTCAACACTTATATTAAAAGGCCAGGAAACAATAACCTTTCCTTCTAAAGATGGCTTGACAATTACAGCAGACGAATATATCACCCAGGATACAATGCCGTATATGATCCTTTGTCACCAGGCAGGTTTCAGTCGCGGGGAATATGTATACACAGCTCCCCGTTTTCAGAAATTCGGTTACAATTGTCTTGCGATTGATGCCCGTTCAGGAAAAGAAGTGAATGGAATTACAAATGAAACAGCAGTTCTGGCCTTAAATAAAAAAAAACCAACCGGCTTCCTCGATACAGAACAGGATATTCTTGCAGCCATAGATTATGCATTTAAGAAATCAAAAAAGAAAGTGATACTCGTAGGAAGCTCTTACAGTGCATCTCTTGTATTGAAGATAGCTTCCGCAAGTGACAAGGTAAAAGCCGTTATTGCATTTAGTCCGGGAGAATATTTCGGAACTAAACTAAATATAAAAGATGCAATAAAAAACCTTGATAAACCGGTATTTGTCACCTCATCAAAATCTGAATCCGCGGAAGTTTCCCTTTTAATGAAAGATGTGAAGAATAAATCACAATTCCAGCCATCTAATGCTGGAGATCATGGTTCTAAGGCTTTATGGAAGGAAAGTAATCCCAACTATCATGAATATTGGTTGTCTCTGCTCATGTTCATGAGAGGGATCCAATAGGAGTTATTTAAGAAGTTTTTTATTCTCTTTGTGGCGTTTCTTATCACGGTTTGTTTTCTTTTCCATATTCTTTTCAAAGGCTTTGGAAAGATCAACTCCTGTTTGATTAGCCAGACAAATTACTACGAACATCACATCCGCCAATTCATCGGAAAGTTCTTTATCACTTTCTTTTTTCTTGAATGACTGTTCACCATACTGACGGGAAATGATTCTAGCCACCTCTCCTACTTCCTCGGTGAGGATAGCCATATTTGTAAGCTCATTAAAGTAGCGGACTCCATGTTCTTTGATCCATTCATCTACTTTTTTCTGAGCCTGTTTTATTGTTAGTTCTTTCATTTTACCACTAAGTCACTAAGAGTACTAATATACACTAAGTTCAAAAAAAGAGAGAGCCCCGGATGTCCGGGGCTCTCTCTTTTCAATCTAAATAAAATTATTCAGCAACAACTTCGAAAGTTACATTACCAACAATTTCTTTATGGAAACGAACTTCTGCAGTGTAAGTACCGATATTCTTGATACCTTCTTCGCTGATAGAGATATTTTTTCTATCTACTTCATAACCTAATTTTTTGATTGCATCAGCTAACTGAACAGTAGTGATAGAACCGAAAATTTTTCCGGACTCACCAGCTTTAGCACCAACTTTAACTGTCATATCTTTTAAAGCAGCAGCTGTTTTTTCAGCAGCAGCTTTAATTTTCTGATCTTTAAAAGCACGTTGCTTAACTGTTTCAGACTGCATCTTTTTAGTAGATTCAGTTGCCATTGCAGCTAAACCTTTAGGGATAAGGAAATTTCTTCCGTAACCAGGCTTAACATTTACTACGTCATCCTTGTATCCAAGGTTTTTAACGTCATTTTTTAAAATTACTTCCATTTTGAGTTTCGTTATAAGTTATTTGTTAATAGTTATTTTTCGTTTTTCGCTAACGAATAACTACTTCAACATATCCGCAACATAAGGAAGTATTGCAAGGTGACGTGCACGCTTTACAGCCCTAGAAACTTTACGTTGATATTTAACTGATGTACCTGTTAATCTGCGAGGTAAAAGTTTACCCTGCTCATTTACAAACTTCAATAAGAAGGTTGCGTCTTTGTAATCGATATACTTAATTCCGCTTTTTTTGAAACGGCAGTATTTCTTTTTCTTAACATCCACAGTTGGTGGAGCAAGATATCTGATTTCTGAATTATCTGAAGCCATTGTTGTCTTTTTAGTTAGTTAATAATTAAGCTGTAGCTTTTGCTTTGTTTCTGCGTTTTTCGCTGTAAGCAATTGCATGCTTATCAAGCTTAACGGTTAAAAAGCGTAACAAGCGCTCATCGCGTTTGTAAGCAAGCTCTAATTCAGCAACAAAAGTTGTTGGAGCTGTGAATTCGATCAGGTGATAAAAACCAGTCGTTTTCTTTTGAATAGGATACTGTAATTTGCGAAGGCCCCAGGCATCTTCAGCAATGATTTTACAGCCATTGTCTGCAAGCATCTTTTTGTACTTGCTTACCGTCTCCTTTGCCTGTTCTTCAGACAAAACGGGAGTCATAATGAAGACGGTTTCGTAATGATTTGACATTTTTTTACTGTTTTTAGTTAATAATTTAATTTTTCCTTTTCTTTAAAAGGGACGCAAATATACGTTTTTTTTGTCTTTCAGCCAAAAGAGTTGGAGATTTTTTGATTTGGCGAGTTGGAGAATTAATAATATCGGGCAAAAAGTACCTTTTTGCTCATCTCAATAATTCTATAATTCTCAATATCTTTATTTCACTAATTCGCTTTTCTTCACAACTTTTGAACATCCGGGAAATTTGCCGTTTTAATACTTACTTTTGCATACTTCTATGGAAAATTTCATTGTATCAGCCCGAAAATACCGTCCGGCAACGTTTAATACCGTTGTTGGCCAGGGGCATATTACCAATACTGCGGTCCGCGTGGTGTTGGTAAGACAACCTGCGCAAGGATCCTTGCAAAAACGATCAACTGCACAGCAAAAACAGCTGATACAGAAGCCTGCGACCAGTGTGAATCATGCAAATCTTTTAACAGCGGAGCATCCCTGAATGTTTATGAGCTTGATGCAGCCTCCAACAATTCGGTGGATGATATCCGAAATCTTGTTGACCAGGTACGTTTTGCGCCTCAGCTTGGAGAATTTAAAGTTTACATCATTGATGAGGTTCACATGCTTTCTGCAAGTGCATTTAATGCCTTTCTGAAAACCCTTGAAGAGCCGCCACGTCATGCTATCTTTATTCTTGCAACAACTGAGAAGCACAAGATCATTCCAACAATTCTTTCCCGTTGTCAGATCTTCGATTTTAACCGTATCCAGATTGATGATATCGCAAATCATCTTGCTTTTATTGCAAAAAGTGAGAATGTAAGTGCCGAAACTGATGCATTACATATTATAGCTCAAAAGGCTGATGGTGCTTTACGTGATGCCTGCTCAATCTTTGATCAGATTGTTAGTTTTGCCGGAAACACTGTTACTTATAAAGCGGTTATTGAGAATCTTAATATCCTTGATTATGATTATTATTTCAAGGCTACAGACGCAATACTTTCTGAAAACATATCTTCTTCCCTTTTGATCTTTAACGAGATCCTTAATAACGGATTTGACGGGCATAATTTTATTGCCGGAATTGCCGGTCATTTCCGTAATCTTCTGGTAAGTAAAGATCCTGAAACTGTTCAGCTGCTTGAAGTTGGTAATAATATTCGCGATAAATATAAAGAACAGGCCGGAAAGTGTTCACCAGGCTTCCTTGTAAGAGGACTTACTATTCTGAATAAAGCCGACATTCAATATAAATCGAGCAAAAATCAGCGATTACAGGTTGAACTGGCTCTGATGCAGCTTTGCACATTGAATACACCGGTCCAAGAGGCCGAAAAAAAAAATGACCTGAGTGAAAAACCAGTAAGTGTTCAGTCGCCAACTGCTGTTTCAAAATCACCTGTTAACCAAAATCCATCATCAAATCCCCAGCCTGCCGTTCAGGTTACCTCCAATCCGGTAACTCAAAACGATGCGCCTGTGATCGCTAAAAAGCCGATCATCAAAACCACTACTCCTTCTATTACTCAACATATAAATCCTGTTGTTAAAACTGAGGGGAATAACTCCAATACTCCCTTAATTCCTGTTAACCAGAAAGCCGACCCCTTTACTCAGCAATCACTGGAAACAGCATGGCTGAAATATGCTAATGAAATGAAGACAAGAAAGGCTAATCTTGGTTCCGCTCTTGCCAGTAAAATGCCTGTTTTAAAGGATTCTGTTAAAATTGAATTTACAATAAACAATAAAGCACTCGAAGAAGCTATTAACGAAGACAAGATGAACTTTCTTGGTTTTCTGCGTAATGAATTGAATAATTTTTCCATTCAGCTTGAACTCATCATGGTTCAAAGTGAAGATAAAGCCAATCTGTATACGGCTACTGACAGGTACAAACGACTTGCAGAAAAGAACCCTGCCATTAATAAATTCCGCCAGGCATTCGACCTGGATATTGAATTCTAATCTAAAAAAAACAACCTTTTATCTTATTTTATCTCATTTATAAGCGTAAATTAACGTTTTGAAATGCAACCAATTTGTTTAAACTTACATCTTGTAATGAATGTAAATTCATAATACGTTTCTAAAAATTAAATAGAACAATATGAAAAAGCTCCTTTTGCTCTTAACTTCAATGTTAATACTCACCACTAGTGATCTTGTCGCGCAATTGGTAATAACTCCTGGCGGAGGAGCTGCGGCAGTTAGCAGCGCAGTTGGAGGTCCTGGCCTAACTATTAGTAATGTAACTGTGAATTGTGCCAATGTTTCCTATGGCTCATTTAGCGGTGGCGCGTCTTCCGGGTTGGGAATAACTAATGGATTGGTGTTATCAACAGGGACTGCATCCCAAATTGTTGGTGCTAATTCAAATAATGATTTTACTGGTTCCTGCGTAGGAAATTCTGCGAATGATCCACAGCTTATAGCGTTAAGTTCTTCTGCAACAAAGGATGTATGTATCATTGAATTTGACGTTGTTCCTCAGTGTAATACAATGACAATCTCCTTTGTTTTTGGATCAGATGAATACACTGATTATGTTAACTCTACATTTAATGATGCATTTGGTTTCTTTGTTTCAGGTCCTAACCCGTCTGGAGGAAATTATAATAGTTTTAACCTTGCTACGATTCCTAATGGAACCTCAGTAAGTATTGATAATGTAAGTCATCTTACCAATTCTGGTTTTTTTGTTAATAATAACGCTGGCGGAGCAAATAATAGCTTCGATGGCTTTACTACCGTTTTAAACCCTACAATGAATGTAACTCCTTGCGCAACCTATCATTTTAAATTAGCAATTGCTGATGCGACCGATTGCTTAATGGATTCGGGGGTAATGATAGATATTATTCAATGTGTAAGCCCATGGACTGTTGCAATTGCATCAACCCCGGCAAGCTGCGGAACCAATAACGGGACCGCTACAGCTACTGTTACAGGAGGAATAGGACCATTCTCATATTCCTGGGCGCCTTCAGGAGGTACCAGTGCAAGCGCAACAGGGTTGGCTGCGGGAACCTATACAGTCACTGTTAATGACGGATTAAGTTGCACTCCTCCACAAACATATACTACAACTGTGGCAGGTTCTGGAGGAAGCACTACAACAATTAACTCTGCTTCAATTTGTGCAGGTGCATCTACAACTTTAACAGCAACACCTGTAACAGGAGGGGGAACATATTCATGGGCACCGGGTGGCGCAACCACTCAATCAATTACTGTTTCCCCGGCATCCACAACAACTTATACTGTTTCTTATACTTTAACCGGATGTACCACAACCTCAACAGGAACTGTTACAGTCAATCCGGTTCCAACAGTTACATCAACCTCTCAAACGATATGTGCGGGGACTAATGCCACAATTACAGCTACTCCATCTATTGCCGGAGGAACTTTTTCATGGACACCGGGCGGAGCAACCACCGCAGCTATAACTGTAAGTCCTGCTTCCACGACAACTTATACAGTGACTTATACCTTGACCGGTTGTTCCGCTACAGGAACAGGAACAGTTACAGTAAACCCGTCCCCAACAGTAAGCTCAACTTCTCAAACAATATGTGCTGGCTCCAGTGCAATAATAACAGCAACTCCATCTGTTGCGGGAGGAACTTTTTCATGGGCGCCCGGAGGTGCAACAACCTCTGCTATAACAGTTAGCCCTACTTCTACTACAACCTATACTGTGACATATACTTTAACCGGTTGTTCTGCAACAGCAACAGGTACTGTAACAGTTAATCCGTTACCAACGGTTAATTCTTCATCACAAACTATTTGCGCAGGTGCAAATGCAACTATAACTGCATCACCTTCTGTTGCTGGAGGGACGTTCTTATGGGCACCAGGTGGCGCAACAACGGCTGCAATAACTGTTAGCCCTGCAAGCACAACTACTTATACAGTAACCTACACATTAACCGGATGTTCTGCAACAGGAACAGGAACTGTTACTGTAAATCCAGTACCTACCGTTACTGTTAACTCTGGAAATATTTGTCCCGGAGGTTCATCAACGCTTACAGCTTCAGGCGGCACCACTTACTTATGGTCAACAGGAGCCACAACTGCTGCAATCACTGAATCACCAGGATCCACAACTTCTTATACTGTTACAGGAACTTCAGCAGGATGTTCAAATTCCGCAGTAGCCACAATTACAGTAGGCGCCACTATGTCCATTACAGTTAATTCACCTACTATTTGTGCCGGACAAACTGCTAATTTAATTGCTTCAGGAGCTACATCTTATACATGGTCAGCAGGTGCTACATCAACAGGTGCTGGTACGGCAGATGCTAGTCCGGTAACAACTACTTCATATACTGTAACAGGTACTACCGGAACATGCTCTGGAACAGGAGTTGCAACAGTTACTATCACTACAGTTCCGAACGTTACTGTTAACTCACCTGTAATTTGCAATGGTGTTACTGCAAACTTAACAGCTGCAGGCGCAACATCTTATACATGGTCCGCGGGAGCCACCTCTACAGGAACAGCTACAGCCGATGCCTCTCCAACCACCACTACTACATATACAGTTACTGGAGCGAATGGAACCTGCACAAATACTGCTGTTTCAACAGTAACAGTTAATGCAATACCAACAATTAATGTTAACTCACCAACAATTTGTGGCGGACAAACCGCGAATTTAACTGCAAACGGTGCAACTTCATATTTATGGTCTGCAGGTGCTACATCAACCGGTGTAAATACTGCGGATGCGAGCCCGGCTGCTACAACAAGTTATACTGTAACAGGTACTACTTCCGGTTGTTCTTCTACAGCGGTTTCAACAGTAACTGTAGCTCCATCACTTAATATTACAGTTAACTCTCCGACAATATGTGCCGGACAAACTGCAAATTTATCAGCAAGCGGAGCGACATCCTATGCATGGTCTGCAGGTGCTGCTTCTACAGGTATCTCTACTGCTGATGCGAGTCCCGCTTCAACAACAACTTTCACTGTAACAGGAACAACAGGAACTTGCACTGGTACAGCAGTGTCAACCGTAACTGTTACACCGCTGCCCACTGTAGGAGTTAATTCACCAACAATATGTAATGGAACAACGGGTGTATTAACTGGAACAGGTGCTTCAACATATACATGGTCTGCAGGAGCTACATCAACCGGTGTTACAACTGCAGATGCTTCTCCTATCAGCACAACCAGCTATACTGTGACAGGGACAACTTCAGGATGTTCCTCAACAGCTATATCAACAGTTACGGTGAATCCTATGCCTGCCGTAACAGTGAATTCTCCATCAATATGTCCCGGATCTACGGCACAACTGACTGCGAACGGTGCAGCTGTGTATACCTGGAGTGCAGGAGCAACTTCAACAGGTGCAAATACTGCAACCGCTTCTCCAGCCTTCACGACTTCTTATACTGTAACAGGAACATCTCTGGGATGCACCGGGACTGCGGTTTCAACAGTAACTGTTAATACAGTATTATCTGTGAACGCAGGTTTAAATGACAGCATTTGCTTTGGCGGAAGTTCAAATTTATCTGTTAGTCCGAATGGTCCCGGATATTCATACACTTGGACACCTGCTATAAGTTTAAACAATGCAACAATTTTTAATCCGGTTGCTACTCCTGTAACTACAACAACATATTCGGTAAACGTTTCAGATGCTAATGGTTGCATGGGCAGCGGCACAGTAACTGTATTTGCAAACACTCAGATCCTTGTGAACGTTGCGGGTATCCCGACAAATTGTAACGGAGGAAATGACGGGCAAACTATTGTGATCCCAAGCGGAGGCTTAACTCCTTATACTTATTCATGGACAGGCGGGTGCACGTCAGCTGCATGTAATCAACCTGCCGGATCTTACACAGTAACTGTAACTGATTCCTGGAGCACAGGCTGTACTGCAACAGGTACTGCAACTGTTACAGAACCAACTGCGGTTACTGCAACCTCTACACAGATAAATGTTAATTGTGCAGGAGCCTGCAATGGGACAGCCACTGCAAATCCATCAGGAGGAACTCCTGGTACCGGAGGAACTTATAACTATTCATGGAGCACATCTCCTGTACAAAATACTCAGACTGCTACAGGTTTATGTGCCGGAACTTATACATGCATCGTAACTGACAATAATGGCTGTTCACCATCCAGTCCTCTAGTTGTAACGATCACAGAACCAACACCTCTCGTCATCAACCCGATAAGTCCTATAACAATCTGCAACAGCGGCAGCACCGTGCTTACTTCAAGTGTTGCTGGCGGCAGCGGAACATATACTTATTCATGGTCACCTGCAGCAGGATTAAGCAGTACAACTTCTTCAAATCCAACTGCAGCACCTTCATATCCAGGTGAAACATATGTATTAACTGTTACTGATGCGAATTCATGTTCAGCACAGATCAGTGTTATAGTGAATGTAAATCCTCCACTTTCTGTTGTCACAACAGGAACGACAGCGATCTGCCCGGGATTCTCGGATCCTCTTTCTGCTGCAGCTTCCAATGGAGCTGGTAGCGGGTATACATATTCATGGTCGCCTGCAACAGGATTAAACAATCCTGCTATTGGAAATCCGACAGCTACACCAACAACAACGACTATATATACAGTTACTGTTAATGATGGCTGTTCACCGGCAATTACTTCATCAGTTACAGTAACAGTTTTACCTCCACCTGCTCCGGCAATCAGCGCAGGTCCTGTTACAGGATGTGCTCCATTGTGTGTTACGTTTACCGAAATCAATTCAAGTTTAAATAGCCATGGATGGAACTTTGGAGATCCTGCTGCAAATCCGGGAACGGGACAAACTGCTTCTAATTGCTACATGACTGCAGGAACATATACTATTACCGTAACCGACACTTCAAGCGGAGGCTGTATCGCTACCAGTGCTCCATTTATTATCACTGTTAATCCGATTCCTACAGCAGAGTTCACTGCTCCCGCCTCAACAAGTATTTTCTCTCCGGAGGTTCAATATACTGATCAATCATATATTGCTCCTGGTTCTATAGTTGCGTGGGATTGGGCTTTCGGAGATGTTTTGTCTTCTGTATTAAACGACAGCAGTTCTTTACAAAACCCTACTCATACTTTTTCTGAGGTAGGAACATATTGCGCAGAATTGATCGTTACATCAAATGCGGGTTGTAAGGATACTATCATGCATTGCATTATTATTGATCCTGAATTTACTTTCTTTATTCCTAATGCATTTTCTCCTAATGATGATGGCATCAACGATGAGTTTTATGGAAAAGGTGAAAACATCATGAAGTATGAAATGAGTGTTTATGACAGATGGGGAAATCTTACTTTCTATACGAATGATATAAATAAACACTGGAATGGTAGATTTCAGAATGAAGGAGCAGAGGTTCTTTTAGAAGACGTATATGTTTATACTGTCAGACTGACAGATCACCGTAATAAAATACATAAGTATCTTGGTACTGTGACAATTGTGAAATAATATCAGGATTTTTCCTTTTTTTTAAAGCGTCATTTTTAGAAATGACGCTTTTTATATGCCTTAATAAAAAACGCATCATTAAATTCTTTATACGTATTAATCCTCTAAATCGAGCCAACAATGCAACTTTTGACTATAAATGTGCATCTTTCCAAGGATAACTTATTTTAAATCACCTATCAAAATGGCTATTTTAAAAAAAATCAAAATTCGTGTTTTGCTTCTTCCTTTTTTCTGCATCATTTCCAGTTTGTGCTTTTCTCAAAACTTAACTAAAGAACAGGCAGAGAAAGAGATCGCTCTTTGTAATGCCGTGGCCGGTACTTACAAGATAATTCAGGCTGATCCAAGACATGAGGTTGCGATTAAAACTGATATTTGTCAAATAGTTAAAGATAAAAGGAAAGCTGCTGAAACTGTTTATTATAAATATAATGAAGAGTTTACCATTGAAATATATTCTGAAGAGCAAATAAAAAAACTTAACATACCGGAAATTAAATAATCATGAAAAGAATTGTTTCGTTAATTTTATTATTCTTAAGTACCGGTGTCTCTTTATTTGCTCAGGTTGCTAATGACGATTGTACTACAGCTCAGGCTATCACTATACCTTCAAGCGGTAATATCTGTATCACATCCTCAACTCTAAATGCACTCGGGGTTGTTTATACAAGTCATCCCTGCTGGCCAACCGGACAAAATATTCCGGAAGTTTGGTTTACCTACATAGCCACAGGATCCAGCAATACTGTAACAGTAACGCCAACCGGTTCTCCTTCAGCATCAAGACCGGGTGTAACCTTAAGTACGGGTGGTTGTGCATCTACAACATTAAGCACATGTGGCCTTGCTGCTACTAATGGAGGAACAGCAACTGCTACATGGACGTACCCTCCGGGAACACAGGTTTGGGTGAACGTAGGTTCAATGGTAGCTCAGGGGAGTTTTCAACTTTGCATAACTTCCATTACACCTCCGGCAACTGCAGGCAGCTCCTGTGCAACTGCCACAACTTTATGCAATACCAACTCATTCACAGTAGGAACTTTTCCCTCAAATAATAATGGTTTCAGTCCATCCTGCTTTTTTCCGCCCGGGACAGCATTACAACAACCTATTTTTTATCAGTTTACGGTAGGACAAACTGGAACAATGGAGTGGACTGCTGATCCTCAAGGATCTGCTGAATATGACTGGGCCGTATATAATATTACGGCAGGATGCCCTGGAACTCAGGTAGCATGTAACTACAACTATGGAAACGGCACTGGTCAACCTATTGGAATGAGTGCGGGCCCGGGAGCTTGCAGTGGTGAACAATGTGATCCTGTTACTGTAACAGCAGGTCAAACTTATATCATTATCATAGATAACTATTCCAATAATGGTATCGGTTTTACCTTTAACTGGGGATCAAGTACCTTTCAAATTGCTCCTGTTGCACAATTTACAGCAACACCTGCAACAGCCTGCGGGTCCGCTAATGTAGCAATTACTAATACTAGTCTGGTTTCTACTTCCTATAATTGGAATTTCGGGAATGGAAATACCTCAACGTCCGCAAGTCCCCCAAATCAAACATATTCAAGTCCTGGAACCTATCTCATTTCACTTGTAACTACATCCGCCACAGGCTGTACAGACGTTGCATCACAATCCGTTATAGTTCAAACAATTCCCACAGTAACTGTTCCGGCAAATATAAATCTTTGTGCAGGAACAACAGTAGCTGCAGCAACCTATACAAGTACAACATTCGGAACCACATATACGTGGACCAACTCCAATACCGCGATAGGCCTCGCTGCAAGCGGAACAGGAAATGCTCCATCATTTACTGCAACTAACACTACTACAAGCCCGATTACAGCCACTATAACTGTTACACCAACAGCTTCAGGATGTGTGGGTACACCGGTTTCTTATACAATAACTGTAAAACCTGTTCCTACAGTTACTTCGACATCACAAACTATTTGTGCTGGTGCAAGCGCATCACTAACCGCAACCCCATCTATTACCGGAGGAACTTATTCATGGGCTGCCGGTGGATCCACAAGCAACCCACTTAACGTTTCGCCAGCAACAACTACAACTTATACAGTGACTTATACCCTAAATGGTTGTTCAAATACGGGTACAGGAACTGTTACTGTTAACACTTCACCAACTGTTACAGCTACTTCACAAACTATCTGTGCCGGTGGGAGTGCAACGCTTACTGCTACAGGTTTAGCTTCAGGAGGAACTTATTCTTGGGCACCGGGTGGCGCAGCAACTCAAGCTCTCACAGTTTCACCTGCATCCACTACAACCTATACAGTTACTTACACCCTTAACGGATGTACCAATACAGGAACAGGAACAGTTACTGTTAATCCCATACCTACTGTAACTTCTACTTCACAAACTATCTGTGCCGGTGCAAGTGCTACACTTACTGCTACAGGAGCGGCAGCAGGAGGTACTTATTCATGGGCTCCCGGAGGAGCTGGTACTCCATCAATTACCGTAACTCCTGCATCAACCACAACCTATACTGTGACTTACACCTTGAACGGATGTACAAATACTGGAACAGGAACAGTAACAATAACACCTCTTCCTATAATTACTGTAAACTCGCCAACGATTTGCCCTGGGCAAACCGCAACTTTAACAGCTGCCGGAGGAACGACATATTCGTGGTCAAACGGATCTGTTAGCAATCCAACGAATGTCACACCTGGCGGAACAACATCATATACAGTAACAGGGACAACCTCCGGTTGTTCTAGCACGGCAGTAGCTACAGTGACTATAGGTGGCTCAATAACAGTAACAGTAAATTCACCTTCCATTTGTAATGGACAATCAGCCACTTTAACCGCTGCAGGCGGAACAACATATGCATGGAATACAGGTTCTACATTAAATCCTCTAACTGTTTCTCCTGTTTCCACAACTTCTTATACTGTGACCGGAACTACTGGAGGATGTTCAGGATCTGCTGTTGCTACAGTGACAGTAGCCAACCCTCCTACAGTGAGTGTTACATCACCTACTATTTGTAATGGTGCTACTGCAACAATGACGGCAAGCGGGGCAACTTCATACACCTGGTCTGCAGGTGCTACATCAACAGGTGTTACGACCGCTGATGCGAATCCGTCTTCAACTACCTCTTATACAGTGACAGGAACAACTTCAGGTTGTACTAACACTGCAGTGTCT
>JAJTCJ010000008.1 GCA_021323165.1 Bacteroidota bacterium
AGCAGGTGATACTGTAACTGTTCATTATAAAATTAAAGAAGGCGAAAAAGAACGCGTTCAGCAATACCAGGGTGTTATCATTCAGCGTAAAGGTGCAGGTTTAACTGAATCTTTCACTGTTCGTAAAATGAGCAACGGTGTTGGTGTGGAGCGTGTATTCCCTGTAAACTCTCCTTACATTGATAAAGTTGAGCTAAACAAAGTTGGTGTTGTTCGCAGAGCACGTTTATTCTACCTACGCGGATTAACAGGTAAAGCAGCTCGTATCGCTGAAAAGAAACAATAATTAATTACAATTACTTAAGAACCCCTTTCCGTGTCCGGATAGGGGTTTTTTAATTTATTTACACATGAAAAAACGGCAATCCATGGAAAAAATCAGGAAAGTAATAATAGTCGCGCTTTTGTTTCTTTATTCATCTTCATTTGCACAGTGGTCCCAGCAAGCGGTTAATACACCCACTACCATCACTGGAACGTTTTTCACTTCAGTTGATACCGGGTATGCAGTGGGTCATCGGATTTTCAAAACCACAGACGGTGGAATCGTCTGGAATCAGATATATGCTCCGATCTATGACATTGCCGATATTGATTTTATATCAAATACCACCGGGTATGCAATCTCAAATGGCGGCTACAGGCTTTACAAAACAATGGACGGAGGATCAACATGGGATAGTACAGCTTTTAGCCCAGGTAGTTACTTTGCCGTAGATTTCATTACTCCGGATACAGGATTTATTGTTGGACTAGGCCCGGGAAGTGTTGCAACAATATGGCGAACAACAGATGAGGGAGTAACCTGGAACTCCGGTGGAAGCCTAGGGGCAAATTCGGAGGTAACAGGAATTCAAATGCTTAATTCTTCTATCGGCTATGCATGTGGATTTGATTTTGGACTTGGTAACGGACTTTTTTTCAAGACTATAGATGGAGGGAACACCTGGAATTCTCAAATTATCTCCATTCTTCCAAACCAAATGAACTTTAACAGCGTTTATTTTACGGATCCTATGACAGGTTACATTGCCGGACATTACGTGGAATCGGGCACCGGTGCAAATAAAGCAGTGATCTATAAAACAACTGATGGGGGCCTTACCTGGTCTTCACAAGATCTGAGTGGCGCCAGCCTTAATGTTGTGCAATTTGTAAATGACAGTACCGGTTACATAGGAGGGTATGGAAGTTATGGGTCTTGCGGTAGTAGTGTAATTTATAAAACCACGGATTCCGGTACAAACTGGCAGCCTGAGCCGGGTATTAATATTTACGGGATTGCTTCGATGTATTTTGTTGATGAAAACAATGGTTATGCTTTTGAAAAATGTCAGGGTTCTGGTACATACGGAGCTCTCGTAAAATATGGAACGGTAAACAACAACATATGCTTTGCAAGCTATTCCGTTGCAGTAGATTCAGCAACATCAGTTTTCACGTTGACAATTGATCCGGTTACCGTATTTAATACCGTAAATTATTTCTGGGATTTCGGAAATGGAACTACCTCAACGCTAGCCACACCAAATTTTTCTTCTGCAATAGATACCGTATTGAATGTTTGTATGACTGCATTCATGGCAACGGGAGACTCCTGCACGTATTGTCACTTGATTGGGATCGACAGTTTAGGGAACATCATCCGCAACGAGGGATTTACTGTAAATGTGGTTGATTCAGATATAACAACTAATATAACCTCCGCTCAAAAGGAAGACAATTACCTTTTGTATCCGAACCCGACCAGCGGAGAGCTAACCATCGTGCATAGAGCCGACACCGGAAGCGCGCAGTTAAATATTTTTAATTTGCTTGGTAAAACAATACTTAGCACACGAATTACCGGAAATCATAAGTTAGACATCTCCGATGTAAATGCCGGAGTATATATCATTGAAATAACAAATGATCTAGGCATTTCACGCACAAAACTCTATAAAAGATAATCCCGGCATTTAATAGAATGACGATACAAGAAGAAATTAAAAGACGCAGAAGTTTCGGGATCATTGCCCACCCAGATGCCGGTAAAACAACATTGACTGAAAAGCTCCTCTTATTCGGAGGTGCTATTCAAACAGCAGGGGCAGTAAAATCAAATAAAATTAAAAAGCATACGACTTCCGATTTCATGGAGATCGAACGCCAACGTGGTATTTCTGTGGCTACTTCAGTAATGGGATTTGAATATAAAGGATTAAAGATCAATCTGCTTGATACTCCCGGACACGAAGACTTCGCTGAAGATACTTATCGCACTCTAACTGCTGTTGACAGCGTTATTATGCTTATAGATTGCGCAAAAGGTGTTGAACCTCAAACCCGAAAACTCCTTGAAGTTTGCCGCATGCGCAATACACCGGTTATTGTCTTCATTAATAAACTTGACCGTGAAGGAAAAGATCCTTTTGACCTTCTTGAAGAGATCGAAAAAGAACTCCGTATCGATCTTCGCCCATTAAGCTGGCCAATAAGCATGGGAAAGACATTCAAAGGTGTTTATAATCTTTATGAAAAAAGTCTCACTCTTTTTAATTCAGGAGAGAAACAAACCAATGAAAATTCAATCGAGATCAAAGATCTGAATGATGGAACTCTGGACAAACTGATTGGAGAAGATTATGCAAAAACTCTGAGAAGTGATGTTGAATTGCTTGAGGCCGGTTATCCTGCATTTGACCAGGAAGAATATCTTGAAGCTATGGTTTCTCCGGTTTTCTTTGGAAGTGCTGTAAATAATTTTGGCGTACGTGAGCTCCTTGAAGGTTTTATCCGCATTGCACCATCACCGAGAGGTCGCATTACCGATAAAAAAGATATAAATCCGGAAGATAAAAACTTCAGCGGATTTATATTTAAGATCCACGCCAACCTTGATCCTAAACATCGCGACAGAATTGCCTTTTTACGTATTGTTTCAGGAAAATTTGAACGCAATAAGAATTATTTTCATGTGAGAGAAGGTCGTAATATGAAATTCTCAAATCCTACCGCATTTATGGCTCAGGATAAAAGCGTTGTTGACGAAGCTTATCCGGGTGATATCATCGGTCTTTATGATTCAGGAAATTTTAAAATAGCAGATACATTAACTGAAGGTGAAAAGCTTAATTTTAAAGGTATCCCACAATTCTCTCCGGAATTATTCAGATATGTTGTGAATACAGATCCAATGAAGACCAAACAATTAAATAAGGGTCTTGAGCAGCTGACTGATGAGGGTGTTGCTCAGCTTTTTACAAAAAGAACTGATAACAGAAAAGTTTTAGGTACGGTGGGTGCTTTACAATTTGAAGTAATTCAGCACCGACTTAAGAGTGAATACTCCGCTTCCTGCAATTATGAACCTATTTCTCTTTATAAAGCATGCTGGATAAGCTCTAAAGACAAGAAAAAGCTTGAAGAATTTATTTTCGACAAAGCACATCATATGGCAAATGACAAGGAAGGCCGCCCGGTTTTCCTTGCGGAATCAGCATGGGCCTTACAAATGGCTGAAGAAAAGAATCCAGAAATCAAATTCCATTTTATATCTGAATTCAGAGATGAATAAAAAAAACCTGCTTTGATTTACAAAGCAGGTTTTTTTATAATTTATTTTATTCTATTATTTTACTATCATTTTTGAAGTGGCAACAGTTTCTTCGGTGTTAACAGTAACTGTATAATAACCTTTTGCCAAAGCTGCTGTATTGATGCTGGTGAAGTGACGACCAGATAACTGTTTTCCTTTATTTTCAGTTGAAATTAATTTACCAGTTAAATCATATATACTTATAACAACTGATGTTTCAGAAGTTAAATTATAACTAACCTGAGCAGCATCTACTGATGGATTAGGAAATACATTTAACCCAATTTCATTTTTATTCTCAGATATCCCAGTAACCATATTTGTTCCGCGAATCATAAAATCATCAATAGAAATTAAGTTATCATCAAAAGAACTATGATGAAAAGCAATAAAAACTGTCTGGCCTGCATAAGCATCTAAAGGATAAGAAAATGGACGCAATTGACCATTATGAAGTATTGGTGCTGAAGTTGTCGCAAAATCAATATATGTTCCATCCTGGCCATGAACAAATCCTGTAGAAAATGAATAAGTACTGAATGTTGAATCAGAACCTAATCCTGTCATTTCTGCAGCTGTAAATAAGGTCGTTGTAAAAGCACCCGGATCATTATCGGTTGTAGAAATTTTCACTTTGTATCCATCAAGATATCTTGGTGTTTGGCTCGGAGCAGATCTCCAAAATAATGTATCGTGGGCACGAAGGGTAAATGATGGTGTAATAAGCCAGTTATCAGACATCCCTGGACTGTCAAACCATGAATTTGACCCAATCGCTACATTATTTGTGGTATCAACATCCGAAAATGGTTGAACCGCGTACCATTCATTAGGTCTATCACCACTTGCAGAACCATCCGCTAATCCATCTCCGTCAAAATTGTACCATAAAGGATCTATTGTCGTACCTGAAGGAATATCAATTTGCATTGCATCATAAAATGCCTGGTAATTGAAACTTTCATATACCAAAGTATCCTGGGCGATTGCTTTGGAACTTAAGAATGCAAAAAAGCTGGCAGCAATTAAGTAATTTTTTTTCATTTTATATATTTTTAAGGGTTATTTACACAAATATAGAATTTTTGAAACAGAACAGAATGATTTTATTACAAACGGCATTATTACTATTTTAATGATCTTTTTAGAGGTAAGTTTGTAATTTTACAGTCTAATGAAGCACTATATCGTACAATTGATTCTAATACTCAGTCTTTCAACTTTAAAGGCGCAGTTGGCCGATCATGATATTGTCGTTAGTGTCCACGAAAGCACTCTTAACAAAATGTTCAAAGCGATGGGTGAAATAAAAGGCACTTCTAATTATTCATTTATGTTTATGGAAGGAACTTACGACTGGACGCTTATTAATCCTCAATTCAGGATCCACCCTGGTAAAGTTTACTTTGTAACTGATGTTAAAGTAACAGTTAGTAAATATGATTACCGCATTCATGTAATTGGAAACGCTGAAACCTGCTATGACTCTGTCAATAATCTGATCTTTGTCGAAGTTACTGACGCTAAGTTTCCGCTGAATATTATGTTCTTTGGAAAACTTCATCATCTATGGGATGTGGATCTTGGCCAATACCTAAAGACTCCTTTTATGTTTGAAGGACCTTTATCCATAGGGACGGAATTTGTATTCCCTATGCCTGATAATACTACAAAAACTATATATGCCCATCCGGTTAATTGTGGCGTAAAAATTGCGGAAAAGCAGATCATCGTTTCCGCGGAAATGGAATTCATTAACCGGGACGAGAAACAGACAACTCCAAATCTAAAAAAATAAAACAATTAATAGATCATATCTATGAAACATTATTTTACCCAAATCGTGGCTGTTATCTTCTTATCCTCTGCTGCTGTTGCAGAAAGTTCCGAAGGATATAATATTAAAATAACTGCTAAAGGTTTAAAGCCATCAAGCATGTGTCAGCTTGCAAGATATTACGGTGATAAGCAGTATATAGTCGATTCAGCCAAAGTGAATGATAAAGGAGAAGTTGTTTTTAAAGGAGAAGAAAAATGGCCGCAGGGGATCTATCTTTTTGTCCCTCCCGGAAAAAATAAATATTTCGATTTTGTTATGGATGAAGGACAGAACTTTTCGATTGAAACAGATACTATGAACTTTATCAAATCGATGAAAGTAAAAGGATCAGAAGAGAATAAATTTTTTTACGAATACCAGAACTTTATGTCGGGTAAGCAAAAACAGATCGAGCCCTTACAAGGAATGTACAAGCGCCTGAAAGACAAGAATAATGATTCCCTTAAAATAGTACAGGAAAAGATCACAGAGATCGACAAAGAAGTAAAAGAATACAAACTTTCAAAGCGATGGAAGAGCCTGAAATCCCTGAAGCTCCACTTCTTCCAAACGGTAAAAAAGATACCACTTTTGCATATCGTTATTACAAAGCTCACTTTTTCGATAACTTTGATCTTACAGATGATCGTTTATTAAGAAGCCCGATATTTCACAATAAGATCAAGCAGTACATGGAAAAATTAACTCCACAGACTCCTGATTCTATTAGTGTTGCAGCAGATTATATAATTGAAAAATCGCGTCCTAATCAGGAAGTTTTCAAATATTTGGTTTACTGGCTGACTTACACTTACGAAAGTTCAAAGATCATGGGAATGGATGCAGTATTTGTTCATATGGTCGACAAGTATTATGTTACAAAGCAGGCATTCTGGGTAGATTCCACTCAGCAATATAAGATCACAAAACGTGGCGCAGAGCTTAAACCATTGCTATTAGGAAAAAAAGCTCCTTATATCAACATGGCTGATTCAACAGGAAAATCAATTTCCTTATATGATATAAAATCAAAATATACTGTGGTTGTTTTCTGGGATCATGATTGCGGACATTGCAAAAAAGAGATTCCTAAGCTTCATGAAGCTTATGTAAGCAAGCTTAAAGCTAAAGGTGTTGCAGTTTACGCTATCGAAACAGAGAACAAACCAGCTGAATGGAAAAAGTTTATCAAGGCTAATAATCTTAACTGGATGAATGTTCAGGAACCGGACGACTACAAAAGAGCTGTCACAAAGAAGATCTATGATATATACAGTACGCCAGTGATATATTTACTTGATGAAAATAAGATCATTAAAGCAAAAAGAATAGAAAGTGAACAGCTTGATGGTCTAATAGATATGCTAGAAAAGGAAAAAGAAAGAGAAAAGAAAAAACCATAAAAAAATCCCTGCATCTGCAGGGATTTTTTTTATCTGGCTCTTGTAACAATTATTGTATTTCCTCTGGAATAATCAAATTTCCACTCGTTCTCGAAAATTCTTGGAAGATATCGTTTATAAAGATTTATGCGTGAAGTTAATTTATCTTCAGGCTCGTTTTCTTTGGCTAAACCTGTGAATTCATATGTGATCATTTTAGGATGCTCAGCCATGAACATTTTCACTACCTGAACGATAGTTGTCATTACGCGGTATAGTTCACCTTTATTTGTAAGGGTATATTCCTCACCTTCGTATTCATCATTAGTTACACCAAATACGATGGTAGCATGTAAAATATTATCCTGTCTGCGCCCAAAACGCACTTCATAATTTACACCGCTATCTGTTGTAAAATAATAAACACCAGCCGTGCTGATTGCCGGACTGATAATTTTATATTCTTCCACAAATCCTCCTGCCATAAAATACCTGTGTGTTGTTTTTCGGAGGTTAAAATTAGAAAATTTTTCTATAAAAACACTATTTTTAACGATAAAGCTTTAAGTCCCAAACCCTTATAATTGACAGGGTCTTCCCCCAAAACCGCAGAAATCTTTTGTACTTTTGTCTTAAACAGGTATTATGAAGATACAATTCAGGATAAATGCATCATTAAGAGCAGAAGATGTAATTGAAGTATTTAAAAGTTCAGGAATTAACCGTCCTATAGAAGACCTTACCCGAATTGATCAGATGCTTAAAAATTCCAACCTTATAATTTCTGCATGGGATGGAATCGAACTTATTGGAATAGCTCGTTCAGTAACGGATTATAATTATTGCTGTTATCTTTCTGATCTTGCAGTTAAGGTGGAACATCAAAAAAGCGGGATAGGTAAAACTCTTATTGAATTGACCCAACAAACGATCGGAGATCAGACAATGCTATTATTACTTTCAGCAGAACCCGCTATGGAATATTATCCAAAAGTAGGATTTGAAAAAGTGGAGAATGGTTTCATTATTAAACGAAAAATATAAATGAAGTCTCTGTTAACTTATTTCTTTCTGTTTCTATCGGTTGCTGTAACTTCTCAAAATATCAGCGTGATCAAAATAACGGATCTTGAAAAACGCATAAACAACGATTCGGATACTACCTACATTGTGAATTTCTGGGCCACCTGGTGCGCGCCTTGCGTAAAGGAATTACCTGATTTTGATAGTATCACTAAAGTATATGGGAATGAAAAAGTAAAAGTTCTTATGATATCGATGGATTTTAAAGAAGATCTTGAGTCAAAAGTACTTCCGTTTTACAAAAGAAAACAAATAAGATCCGAGGTTTATTTATTGGATGAAGTAAATGGCAACTACTTTATCCCCAAGGTTTCGGAAAAATGGACAGGCGCTATTCCGGCCACTTTAATCCTAAATAATAAAAATCAGTACCGCGAATTTTTTGAAAAAAAACTCACTTTTTCTTTTCTAACAGAAGAAATCAAAAAAATAAAAAAGCCATAAAATGTTCAGTATAAAAGGTTCTAAGAAAACCATATTCGTAAATTTATTTGTATTGCTCTTAGCAACCGGGGTATTTTTCTATGCTTTTTTTATCCACGATAATTCCAAGCCTTTACGCTATCTCGCGATCTTTGGTCCGAAGGAATACGAATCTAAAAATGGGAAAGTTGATACTACCTATCATACTGTTCCAAATTTTCATTTTACTGATCAGGATGGAAAAGTTATAACGCAAAAAGACTTTGATGGAACCATCTATGTAACCGATTTCTTTTTCACGACCTGTCACAGCATCTGTCCGGTTATGAGTGATCAGATGGAACGTGTTTACAATAAATACAAAAACAATAAGGAAGTAAAATTTCTCTCACATACCGTAGACCCTGAAATAGATTCTGTAGAACAATTAAAAGCTTATGCATTGAAGCATAATGCTCAGAACGGACAATGGCATTTTGTAACAGGTGAAAAATCGGAGTTATATGGAATCGCCAGAAAAGGCTATTTCCTGGATGCACAGGAAGGTGATGGCGGCCCTGATGACTTTATTCATACCCAAAACTTTGCTCTTATCGATAAAGATAAAAGGATCAGAGGTTATTACGATGGAATAGACTCAAGTGATGTTGACCAGCTGATCCGAGATATAGAATTGCTTTTAAAGGAGTATCACTTTAAGGAGAGAAAGTAGTTCGGATTCAATAAAAAACGATCTGCTTTCACAGATCGTTTTTTTTAATCATATTATTTTATTCGACTCTTTTGATGCTGCAACCAACAGATTTGGTTGAATTGTTTTTTATTGATTTACCTGTCGCCATTGCAGTTACTGCATCCTTAAGGTAATGTTCTTTTGCATCATTTGGTTCTTTGATATTATCATCGATCGCGCCACGATAAGCTAATTTACCCGATTTGTCAAATAAAAAGCAATGAGGAGTTCTTGTCGCGCCAAACGCATTTGCCAAATTTGAATTTTTATCCATTACATAACTGAATGTATATCCCTGAGCCTTCGCATAGCTTTTCATTGCATCAAAAGAATCCTCTTCCGTACGTTGAGCTTCATTGGAATTAACCAGGATCATTCCTACTTTATTTTGTTTGGTAAGTGCCCCAAGTTCCTTTATCCGGCTTTCGCTGAGTTTTACATAAGGGCAGGTGTTACATGAAAAAATCACTAACAATCCGTTTTCAGCTTTAGCATCACTAAGTGATACTTCCTTGCCGCTTACATCCATCATTTTTGTGTCTGCATTGGGCATTGGAGTTCCTATCTCCAATTCAGGATTAATAGTTAATCTAAACCCAATAGTTATCATACCAAGAACCACAGCAGCGGAAGACATTAAAATTGCTTTTTTCATTTTTAGTTTTTTTGAATTTTGTAGAATAAATTTACAAAAATCAAACCACATTACCCTAATTTCTTATTAACTCTTTGTAAACGAATTGTTCCTGTAACGATTCAAAAGGACGATAAACATAATAGACGTAATCACCCTTCACCCTAATATGCTCCACATAACGATTTAACAGCTTAAAAGATCCCGTTATTTTACCCGTTTTAAGATCGATGTGTTTAAGAAAATAATATCCGTTCTTTTGATAAAGAGCATAAACGTTATTGTTTTCCTTATCTAAAATTACCTCATGCTTCCATTCACGCCAGCTTTTAGGATGATGATAATCAATAAAAACAGAATCGATCAGTTCATGCTTTTTATTATAGGAGAGAATTGAATTACTGTAATGATCAAACACCACAATAGTATCATTGATAATATAAAGAGGCGCATACAGAGGTGTATAAAAAATACTGCTTGTTACTCCGCTCATAACTGCAGCAATTCGGTGCTTATCCACATTATACTCTGCAGCCAGCTTGCGAGCATATAGCTTTTCTTTAGGTTTAAGGAAATAATATTCCATATTGTATTCCTTCAGCTGTTCTTCATCTGTTATAGTTTTCAAAGGAGATACCGAGCTATCCGTGGTGTTAAAGGCATAATAAGTGAATTCCGGATAATCTTTACTGTAATTTGAAAAATAAATCTTCTCTCCGATGGTATCGATACATGGCGTGATCTTGGCATTAAATTCTTCTACAGGGAGCGAAGCAAGACTGATCTGATTATTGGAGATCTTTACGCGAAATACTTTTTCCTTACATAAAACATTTACAAACCCCATATAATCTCTATAAAGCTTCAAGGCTTCATCAGGAATATTAAAAGATGAGAGTATTTTTTGTTCTTCATTAACAAGCATTATTTTGGCGCTTGAAAGACTGCGCGTATAAGTTAATAAGATCATATTCTCTTCATAGAACTCATAATCAGCAACACTGAATCTCCATGTTCCGAAAACCGTATCAGCTTTTCGTTCAGCAGTAATAGGAACTTCTTTTAATATGACGACTTTTTGAGCCCATAAATTTAAAGAGAGCAGAATTGATAATACCAACAGAATAAATTTAACAAACCTCATTTAAACCTCCTTTTATTTACCAGACGTTTTTTAAAAAAAATTCCATAAATTTATACTTGGAGCATTTATTGGATCCATTTAGCAACCATCAATCAGGTAAAACATTTCTTTTGTACGATTTTTATAAAATATTAGAGATTCCAAGGGATGCAAGTCCGGATGATATCCGGAAAGCATATCGTCTAAAAGCAAAGCTCGTACACCCTGATATAAACAATTCCCCGAAAGCTCACGAAGTATTTACCGTTGTAAACGAGGCTTATGAAGTTCTTATGGACGAGCAGCAGCGCTATCTCCACGATGTTAAGCTCAATTATGTTGATTCTGCCAAAGCTGAAGCAGAAAGAAAGAAACATTATTATGGTTCTTCCGTGAAGAATAACTCATATTCGAATTTTAATTATGACTGGAACAGCTTTGAAAAAGCTGCTAACAAGGAAAAAACAGACGAATATTATTATAAAAAATCACCTTTCTTTTACAACCTCTTTTTCGCAAGCGGTATGTTTCTGGGTTTTATTATTGTGATGGTAACATTAACCGGAACTTTTTACCGTTTGTGGCCGTTTCCGTTTGTTCTTATAAGCATTTCAGGTTATATCCTGATAAGGGAAGGCTGGCGTGGAATGATGCGTAAAAAAAGCATGCTTGGTGGACTCATTAAATTATTTAAAAAATAAATGCTCCTTTTGGGAGCATTTATTTTTTAATATCAATTATCTTTTATCCTACTTTGTACATCCAGTTATGTTTGTCTTCGGATTTTCCTTTACGGATATTTTCCAATTCCTGAGAAACACGGTTAGAGAAAATTCTTCCTGTTACCGGAGGTAAAACGTAATCTTTACCTTCAAAACCTATTGTAGAGATATGAGCAATAGTAGCTGCAGTACCAGTACCAAAAGCCTCTTCAAGAGTTCCGCGTTTATGTGCATCAAGCACTTCATCAATACTGATCTTACGCTCCTGAACTTTCATTTTCCAATCGCGTGCAAGGGTTAATACACTGTCACGTGTAATACCTGCAAGAATAGTATCTCCAATCGGAGGAGTAATCAATACATCATCGATCACGATCATTAGATTCATTGTCCCTGATTCTTCAAGATAGCGGTGATTACGTGCATCCGTCCAGATGATCTGCTGATATCCTCTTTGCTGAGCAAGTTTTGTTGGAAATAATGAACGACCATAGTTCCCGGAAGCTTTTACATACCCAACTCCACCTTCAACTGCACGTATGTAAGTTGTTTCTACCAAAACTTTTACCGGCTCATTATAATATTTGCCTGCAGGTGATGTAATAATGTAAAAACGATAATCATCAGATGGCTTAACACCGATGAATTCATCAGTACCAATTATAAACGGACGGATATATAAAGAAGCACCATCAGTATCTGGAACCCAGTCTTTATCCATAAAAACCAACTTTTTCAAACCTTCCATAAAAACTTCTTCAGGAATGGTAGGCATCGCCATACGCTCGGCAGAGATATTAATACGTTTATGATTATCAAGCGGACGAAAAAGAGAAACTTCTCCTTTATCATTCTTATAAGCTTTCATACCTTCAAAGATCGCCTGACCGTAGTGTAATGCAGAAATAGCAGGACTCATCGGAATGGGGCCGTATGGAAGGATCTGTGCATCTTTCCAGGTTCCACTCTCATAATCCGCAAGGAACATGTGATCAGAAAAAAGTTTACCGAAAGTTATGTGGTTATAGTCAAGTTCATTGATGCGTGAATTCGCGGTCTTCTGAACCTTTATTGAAACCGTTTCTGTTGTTACCATAGGATTATTTGTGGATAATGTTTGTGTATTTTATAAAATTAAGGAAATAATTTCTGCATTCCAATAACAAAAAATCAAAAAATAGATGAATTAAGGAAAAAGGGAGATGAATTGGGCCATTTACTAATATTCATTGGTCATTGAGAGGTGAGTATCAATTCTTTGAGCCGGGATCCTTATGAGGAATATCCTAGTATCAGTTCTTCAACTCTGATTATATATGAAAGTAATCTACCTGAATTTGATCTTTCTGGCAGCAAAAAAACACATCTTCAAAAGTATCAAGCCATGCTTAAACCGGGAAATATTTGTAGAACCATAAGTTCTTTCTTTATAATGAATAGGTAATTCCACAATGCAAAGATTCAGCTTATGGGCTCCGAACAAAAGATCGAAATCACCAAAAGGATCAAATTCACCAAAGAATTTCCTGTTATCCGCCAAACGTTTATAATCTTTTTTGAATATTACTTTTGTACCGCATAAAGTGTCTTTAAATCGCTGATCAAGAAGCCAGGTGAAAGCGATGCTAAAAAACTTATTCCCCAATAAATTAATTGTACTCATTGCATTCTTATCCATCTGATACACCAACCTGGATCCATTTACAAAATCAGCTTTACCCGAAGCTATTATATCATAAAATTTCGGAAGGTCTTCAGGCTGAACTGTCAGATCAGCATCAAGAATCATAAGAATGTCACCTGAAGCCATTTCAAATCCTTTACGCACAGCAAAACTCTTTCCGGGAGTATTACACTGGGTTATTTTAATATCCTTAGCTTCAGAATATTTTTTCTGCACTTTCACAATTCGTTCCCAGGTATCATCTTTAGAATTCCCTTCCACGAAGATGATCTCAGTATGACTGCCCATGTTCGGTATGCGCCTTATAGCATTTTCAATATTTCCGCTTTCGTTACGGGCAGGAATTATAACAGAAACAGAATAATCTTTTACTTGTAGTGTACCCTCACTTCTATCAATAGGTTTTGCAAAAGTAAAATTATTGATACTAAACAATCTGATAAAAGGGAGCTTAGCAAGTATATTATTGAAGAGTTCAGATACTAAAGGGATATATACCGGCAAGATCATTCTTCTTGAATTCCGATAAACTTTAAAACCTGAGAGCTCAAGAAGATTCTTTATTTCCTCCAGGCTTAACCAATTCTGGGCAGGAGTGTTAGTTTTATAACCTATCAATTCACCGAATTTCAATATAGGTTCCCACATAAAATTATAATATGTGATAATGATCTTGGTGTTTTCATGACACACATTATGCAGCTGCAAAAAAACATCCTGAATATCATCTAGGTAGCCGATCAGATTAGATAGAACAATCACATCAAACTTTTCAGTGAACTCAAGTTCTTCTGCCTGCATTACTCGAAGATCAAGATGAGGGAATTGTTTTTTCGCTTCCTGTATCATTCCCGGACTAAAATCAACTCCAACTTTCCTTTTTGCTTTTATCCCATTAAGCAATTCCCCTGTCCCGCATCCGATCTCAAGAACAAAATGGTCCTCATGAATAAAATAATCAGAATATCGGGTAATATCATTCCAATAATAGCCTTTGGCCTTTCGTTGTTTAATACGTTTGGCGGAAAGCTCATCGAAATATTTTATTTTGGTTTTCAATTTATGGTACAGGACGATTTACTTCAACAACAAACAAACGTAATGTTTCTTTTGCTGATATATTGTCAGCGGAAGCAAATAAAATATTGGGGAATTCAGTATTAACTGAAACATATTTCCCTGTTGATACAGATCTCAATGCAATTTGATTATCACCTTCTTTAAGATAAATGATCTCAAATCTTTCGTTAATCCCAACGTTATCGGCATTAGCGAGGAGCACGTTGTTATATTGTTTCGCGACAGTTAAAAAACTCTTTCCATTAAAACAAATTGAAATCGTTCCGTCATCATAGCAGTAGATACTGAAATCAGAAAATTCAGGAATATACTCTTTGGCGTAAGAAGCTAAAGCATTTTGTGCATTTGGATTAACAGCAATATATTTCAGATTGTATCCGCGAAAATGAACATTATATTTTTTAAAACTGTTTTCAAAATATTGCTGTGAATATTCAACCTGATGCAAGCCCTTAATTCTTCTTTCCCAATCGTAGGGTTTAAGAAGATCATACCATTCAGGATTAGGTTTGGTTTGAAACAATCCTTTAAAATATGCTTCTTTAGTCATATCATCATAATGAATAAGACCATTCTTATATTGCCATGTTTGAAAAAGATTAAAAGCTATAAACAAAGCTATCAGGGGGACTGCAACAAAAGAAACGAGTTTTTTCTTTGACAATGTTACCGCAAAACCGGAAGCTAAAGGGATACTTAAAAGTGGATAATAATCTATCATAGGCCTAAGTCCCCAGCTGATCCCGTAACTCCAGGCCCACCAGGAAGACAAAAGATAAATTGTTAAGGGCATTATGACCAGCAATCCCCAGAAAACATTACGCTGAATTTTATATAATCTAAATAATCCGATTATTGCAAATATGAAAATCGGACTATAAATAAATAATCCTTTTCTGAAGCTGAATAGAAACGGGATGATCTGAGGACTATTAAAGATAAAATGTTCGTCAATATAAACATCATAGAGCCATTTACCTGTGGCATATTTCCAATACATCATTTGAAGAGAGCCAATAAGAATTGTGATGACGATTGAAAGAACGATAATTCCAAATTGTGGTTTAATAAACTTCATCAATGAATTAAATCCGCCTTTTGAAACCATAGCATCAATTAAAAAATATAAGAGAAGTGTTATAGCCAAAGGCCTTATAAGGATGCTCAATCCAAATACAGCAGCAAAGAGCAATACATGTTTTTTTGTGCCGGTATTCAGCCATTCGGAGAAATGAAAAAGACAAGCACAGATCAATGAAAAAGAAACCGCATGAGGCATTAATCCTTCAACAGTTGAATACCATAGAAGATTAGTCGCTAAAACAACGCATATCAATGTAAGGGCTACTACCTTTTCCGAATATGTCTTTATCAGCAGCTTACGAATATAAAAAAGTCCGATCAACAGATATATGAGAACACCGATACTTACAGCATTCTGATAACAAAAAGAATAACCATCCTGAGAAGCTCCCGTTATTTTAGCAGTTAAATGACCGGCTAAAAAGAAGGGAGAAAGTGCGACACTTAAACCCATTGGATGTTTTATCAGTCGTTTGCCCCCTTCAATCTTATAATACCAGATCTTATTGCTGAAGAAAGCAGGATCCTTATCAATAAAATTTAAACGGAGGTCACCATAAATAAAAGCTGCCGGCAGATAAGTATAATAACTTGGCGCATCAATAATGACCCTGTTCTTTTTCCAGATATTATAATAGAAAAAAGCACTTATGATAAAAAGGACGATCAGGATAATAGACCATTGAGAGTATTTTCGATTTACAATCTTGTTCATTTCTTTACACAGAGTAACAGAGGAAACTAAGAACCACGGAGATCAAAATAACTGAAAAAATTTTTTCGGTTAATATGCACCATTCCTTTTTCTCATGAACCATTCTATACTGATGAGCAAGAGAATAATAAAGAAGATCCACTTAAGATTTATAAGATCATTTAATTTCTTTTCAAAATATGAAACAGATTTTATGTCTTCACGTGCCACGAGTTTTTCTGAAAGTTTTTCCATCTCAAAAGGAAAGATCATTTCTCCATCATTCTTATGCGCAAGAGAATAAAGCATCTGATGATCAGCAGTAGTGTTTGTAAATTCAACCTGAAGCCCGCTTACACTAAATTCTCCTTTTTGCGTATAGATCTTATCACCAACCTTCACTTTAGCTTCGTATGAATATTCTCCTACAGGCAGCATTCCTGCATTAAGACGGTATGCGTTTATAGTTTTTCCGAATGTAAAAGAGAACTTTTTATTTTCGGCATTGGAAATAACAATATTCACTTCAGGTTCATTGATCAATTCATAACTTTGATTATAAACCTCTGCTTCCATTTCGATAGCTTCATTTTCAAGGAAATTATTTTTGCCAATGATCCTGAAAAAGCTCTTATCTACTTTAACAGAAAGATATTGAACAGTTTTTGAGATCAATTCATTGAAAAGATCATGATTCCCGTGTGATGCGAAATCCTGTAAACGCCATCTCCAGATACCTTCTCCTGCAAACGAAGCGTTCTTCGTTTCACCAATGGTATTAAAGCTCATCATTGGAGTTTTTGTATCAACAACCCCGATTCTCTGATAAAATAAAACATTTGCATTATTATCATTCTGGATTCCTCCGAAAGGACAATTTACTGCAGGGAAATCTTTTACAGCCTGACTTAAATCTTCACTTATTGTAAACAAAGGAAAATCTACATCAATAACAGGTTCACATTCATTGGTTTTAGAAGAAGATGATGCAATGGTAAGATCTCTTTTCAATAAAGTGCCTGCACCAGAAAAAGACCATGTTGGTATATTAGAAGCAGCAAGTTCATTGAGGATCTTTGATGCATTGTTACGTGCACCAGGCAATTGATGTAATATAACAAGATTATATTTTTTTAATGAACCATTGAACTGCTCAGCAGTAAAACTTTCAACTTCATAGTTCTGGTTTTCAAGTAATGCCTCTTTAACAGCAGAAACATCGGGATGCGGGGCATCTGCCAGAATAAGGATCTTCTGTCGCGCATCAAGAACATCAATAAACACATCTCTTGAATTGTTTATAGTGCTTACTTCATCAGGGACCTGAGTAAGCTTCACTTTATAATGCTGGAGGCCGGTTGCTTTTGCTTCCATAAGAACAGAGATAGTAGTGGTATAATTATCAGAATTTATATTTATGGTCTGACTGAATAAAACACCATTATCTTTTGTTACAGTAAGAGTTGATGATTTTCCTTTCAGCTGCTTTGCATCTACAATTATTTCTAATGGAAATTGATTACCAAGATAAGCAATGCGGTTATGATCCACACGGGATAATATAAGGTCTTTTTTAATAGTCGTGTCTCCTAAAGCGATGGTATATACAGGAACTTTTAATTTAGATGAAGTATAAACCGGATTAGCACCTTTATTATATAAACCGTCCGAAGCGAGGATCACCGCTCCAACGTTTCTGTTGCTGTATCTTGTTTCAATCTCTTTGAATAAAGTAGAAATATCTGTTTGCTTTTCATTCAGCAGCAAAGAATCCGGATCAGAGAACTCTTTTATTTTATCACCAAAAGAATATGAGTAGACGGTATATTTTTCGTTAAGATCTGAGAGGAGTTTCCTTAGCTTTTGCTTGTATTCTGAACGATAAAACAATGAATCCTTATTCACCACAAGAGATTGAGAATTATCCTGTGCAAGTAATATAACCGGTTTTTCAACCTTACGATCCAGTGTTCTTAAAAGAGGAGATAATAACAAGAAACAAAGTATTGTAACCGTAAGAAAACGGAATGCAGCCATTAAACGAACGATCCATACTGATGATTCAGCAAGCTTTTTATCCTTTCGGTAAAGAATGAATGCATAAATGAATCCTGCAATAAGGCAGAATAAGATGAACCAGGAAGGGTATTCAAAAACTATATTCATTGTGTTTTTTTACCGCAAAGACACTAAGTCGCTAAGAATATTCACAAAAGACACTTAAACCTTAAAAACTTAAGTTTGTGAATGCAACGATTCGTAAATAATATAGATTCGTTATCAGTACTACGTAAGCATACCGCCACACACATTCAATGTTTGTCCGGTAATGTATGCGCTCATATCGGAAGCTAAAAATATTGTTGCATTAGCTATATCATCCACAGATCCACCGCGCTTTAAAGGAATAGTATCTCTCCATCCCTGAACTACTTTTGGATCCAGAACATCGGTCATTTCCGTTTCAATGAACCCTGGTGCAATTGCATTACTTCTGATATTACGAGAGCCTAATTCCAGAGCAACAGATTTTGTGAATCCTATGATCCCAGCTTTAGAAGCGGCATAATTTGATTGACCTGCATTTCCTTTAACTCCAACAACGGAACTCATATTTATAATAGAACCTTTACGTTGTTTCAGCATGGGTTTCTGAACAGCCTTAGTTAAGTTGAACACAGATTTTAAATTTGCATTCATTACTTCATCCCATTGCTGCTCGCTCATACGCATTAACAAAGTATCACGCGTAATACCGGCATTATTAACGAGAATATCAACTGTTCCGAAATCCGCAACTACAGATGAAACTAACTCATCAGCCGCTTTAAAATCGGCAGCATCAGAACGATAACCTTTAGCTTTAACACCATAAGCTTCCAATTCTTTAGCCAGAGCCTCCCCTTTTTCCACGGAAGACAAATAAGTAAATGCTACGTTAGCACCTTGCTCTGCAAAACGCAAAGCTATTCCACGTCCAATGCCGCGTGACGCGCCTGTAATAAGGGCAACTTTTCCTTCAAGTAATTTCATATGTTTATAATTTGTTCGTTTAAGGTCATATGTATACGCCATTATTTTTATTCCGATTGGTTTGCGGAAGGAAATGGTTATTTCATATCAGATCGAATAATTTAGTTGAAACGGCCTGTTCTAAGATAATGGCCACAGCTTCAAAGATAATTAAATTCGGATGCTGAAAAAACAATTTAAGTGCTAATTTATCAGTAAGAGGAACTAGAAACGCAGCGCCATATTGACGTCCAACTGGAACTTAGGCATTGTATAATCTACATAGATCGTTTCCTCTCTGCGATAGCCAAGAGCGAATTTAGTTCCGATAATGAGATTTCTGGTAAGTGTAATGTATCCGCCTAAATGAACCATCCCCGCATACTGCATTGCCATGTGTCTTTTTTTACCTGTCTGGGCAGGATAATAACCGTAATAATAGGGGTAGTATGAAGCGGTGTCGTATGAATAATAATAAAAGGAACCAACAAGTCCTGAAAGCCCGATATAAAAAGTCTGCCGGGTTTGACCTACAGGATAATAATTGATTTCGAGGCCGGAAGCAACGATCTTGTTCTGTAAATAAGTGGTTCTGAAACTGGCATTGGAAGAGGAACCATTAGCATTTTGGACATAAGCTGTTTCATCCGGAGGTCCTCCCAAACTAAATGAAAGTGGTACTTTGAGGGATACATGACCGTGATTAAAAATGCGTTCATAAGAAAAACCCAAATGAATGAAAGGTATCTCAAATAGGTTAACAGCAAAGATGTTTTTTTTATCACTTTTTGAAATCGCTTGTTTTACTTCAGTTACAGGAGCAGGCACCGATGGTCGAATTACATTAAAGCGTTCTATTACTCCATTTGAAAAACGAACATAGCCGACTGTCTCTGCATTTGTACTATAAATAATATTATTTGAAGTATACTCGATTTGTCTGTCAGAAATTTGGATGATCTTCCCGACAATCACAGTTCCGTCCATTTTGAAAATTGAGTCCTGTGCTTTCGAAGAAAACCCGATAAGGAGTATACAGATCAGAACATGAAATTTATTTTTCATAATTGATGGGATTTAAATGAGTTTCTAAATTAATCATAAAGTTCTTATAAAAAAATTAAGCCTAAGATAATCAACCGGTTAAACTTTGTTTCTTTCAAGAATGCAAAATGATTGCAACCTGAAATATTATTTCTCGTAAAAAGGCTCAACCAATTAATCAAAACAAATATGAAGCATACACTTTTACTATCCGGAACACTTTGTTTATTATCTGCTGCAGGGTTTTCTCAGGAATCTGCCAAAAAGGAAAAAGAAAATATATTTGAGATCCAGGCAAAAGGAATAGGAAGCTCAACCTGGCTTTTTAATAAAAACATTTCAGACCAGGGAGATTTACAAAATTATGCAAACGGCATAGGAATCACATATGGATTGGCTTTTAATGCGTATTTCGGAAGTATCGGTGTAGGTGTTGAAGGATTAATGGGTAATCATCAGGGAGGATATTCCGGAACATATGAAATGAAAGATGGAAATGGCCAGGTTGTAAAAAAATGGGATTATACATCGAACGTTAATTTAAAAACAATTCAGATCCCTTTATTATTCAAGTTAAGATCCGCTAACGGAGCATATCTTGAACTCGGTCCGCAATACAATATGATCTCTGCGGCTGATCACCATTATAGCGGTGATGGCGTTTCAAAAGATACTTCAGTTTACAGTAATTACTCCTCTTCTTATATTTCAGCAGTACTTGGATTGGGAGTGAAAGTAAAGTTCGGTGAAAGCCCTTTATCAATGAACATTGGACTTAGACTGCAATATGGCTTAACAGATCTCAAGGGAGTTGACGCATTAGGCCGCAGACTCGATGATCCATTTTATTATAAAAGTCATCAGAATACTAATGCTGCGGCTGGAGGTTTGATGATTGCATTTACTTATCAACTCAACAAGAAAAAGTCATAAATAAACGATCAAAATTAATTAAACATTCAATAATAAAAAAGCCCTTCGTTTTGCGAAGGGCTTTTTCTATATAGCTTAATAAATTAATCTACTCTGTTTGCATGGTGATGCGGACTTGCTTTGCGAACATCCTCAGCCAAAGCCTTAGCCATTGCTTTTCCAATATCAGCAGGAGAATCAACAACAATGAGCCCGCATTCGCGCATGATCTTTTTCTTTGCTTCAGCAGTATCATCATCCCCTCCTACAATTGCACCTGCATGGCCCATTGTACGTCCTTTCGGTGCAGTTTCACCAGCAATAAAACCAACAACCGGTTTGCGGTTACCATCAGCCTTTATCCAACGTGCAGCATCTGCTTCAAGATTCCCACCGATCTCACCGATCATAATAATACCATGAGTCTCAGGATCATTCATCAATAATTCAACAGCTTGCTTTGTAGTTGTTCCAATGATCGGATCTCCTCCAATTCCAATTGCTGTAGTGATACCTAATCCGGCTTTTACAGTCTGGTCAGAAGCTTCATAAGTTAACGTTCCTGATTTTGAAACGATACCAACAGTTCCTTTTTTGAAAACGAAACCAGGCATGATACCCACTTTAGCTTCTTCCGCTGAAATAACACCAGGACAATTTGGTCCGATCAGACGGCAGTCTTTTCCCTTTAAATATTCTTTGACCTGAATCATATCCTTTACCGGGATTCCTTCAGTGATACAGATAATAACTTTAATTCCTCCTTCAGCAGCTTCCATAATTGCGTCTGCAGCAAATGCCGGTGGAACGAAAATAATAGAAACATCAGCTCCTGCTTTATCAACAGCTTCTTTAACTGTATTGAATACAGGTTTTTCAAGATGCATAGATCCGCCTTTACCCGGAGTAACTCCACCCACTACATTTGATCCGTATTCGATCATTTGTCCTGCATGGAAAGTTCCTTCAGTTCCTGTAAAGCCCTGCACAATTATTCTTGATTGTTTATTTACTAATACACTCATGTTTGGTTATTGGTTAATTAGTTAATGGTTAATTGAAAAAAAACAAACTCTTCCAATTTTGCGAGTGCTAAAGTATGTTTTTAGACCGTTATTGACAAGGATTTTTTTGTTTTTTGATGGTTTTTCACCACTAAGACACTAAGACACTAAGAAATCACTAAGAAAGCCCTGACCAAGAACCCTCAGAGACTGGATTTCAACACTAAAAATGAAAATTCCGGTGTCTCAAAAAAAATCTTACTTTTATAAACAATACTCCTTACTATTGAATTATAACATAAATAAAGATACAATTGTCGCGCTCGCCACTCCCCAGGGAATTGGAGCAATTGGCGTTATTCGTTTATCAGGCGAAAAAGCCATAGACATTTGTAATTCGGTATTCGGAACTAAAAGTCTGAAGAAAAAAGACTTAAATACTGCTGCTTCCCATACTATTCATTTCGGAGTAATTCATGATGACGATATTATTCTTGATGAAGTGCTTGTAAGTTTATTTAAAGCACCGAACTCCTATACGGCTGAAAACACTGTAGAGATCTCTTGTCATGGCTCACCATTTATACAGCAGCAGATCATTCAGCTTTTCATAAACAGAGGTGCAAGAATGGCCAATCAGGGAGAATTTACATTACGTGCCTTCCTGAATGGAAAACTTGATCTATCCCAGGCAGAGGCTGTCGCTGATCTGATTTCATCCAATTCAGCAACATCACACCAGGTTGCAATGCAGCAGATGAGAGGTGGCTTCTCAAATAAAATAAAAACCTTACGTCAGAACCTGATCGACTTTGCATCGCTGATTGAATTAGAACTTGATTTTGCTGAAGAAGATGTGGAGTTTGCAGACAGAAGTGATCTGAAGAACCTGGTAAGTTCAATTCAACGAATTGTTCAGCGATTGATCGATTCATTCGAAGTGGGAAATGTTATAAAGAATGGTATTCCCGTAGCTATTGTAGGAAAACCAAATGCAGGGAAATCTACTTTATTGAATGCATTACTGGAAGAAGAACGTGCTATAGTTTCTGACATTCCGGGAACCACACGAGATGTAATAGAAGATGAAATAAATATTGAAGGAGTACAGTTTCGTTTTATAGATACTGCAGGGATCCGAGAAACAAACGATATAATTGAAAGCATGGGAGTTGAAAAAACTTACCAGCAAATAAAGCTATCATCGATAGCTATTTATCTTTTCGATGCGCATGAGATTACTGCTGCTGAACTGAAATTGATAATTGATGACATCACTCCTCACCTTCATAACTCACAACTGGTTTTAGTCGCGAATAAGATCGATAAGGAAGATCTTGAATACACTAAAAAAGAATTTTCCGCATTTCCTGATATGCTTTTTATTTCAGCAAAAGAGAGAACAGGAATTGATGAGTTTAAAAAGCACATGGTTCAGCTTTTTGATAATCAAACGGTGAACATGACAGAAACCATAGTAACTAATGCTCGTCATGTTGAAGCTTTACGTCATACAAACTCTGCATTGATAAAAGTGCTTGAGGGATTAAATCATAATGTAAGCGGTGATTTCCTTGCAATGGATATTCGTCAGGCTTTACATTATTTAGGAACCATTACAGGTGAGATATCGTCTGACACCTTACTGGCAAACATATTTAGCCGTTTTTGTATTGGCAAATAGTGATAATAAGGATTAGTTGGATTTAATTGGCAACTAAATTTTATGTCAATTCAGTTACCACTCTTAACATTCCTATCCAATCTGTTATTGTTTGATCAATTTGAAAGTCGTTTTAATCTGGTCATTCATGAATGTTAAGTTATAAATACCTTTTTGTAAAAAAGTAAGGTCAATAACTTCCTGCTCATTAAGTTTTTGAGTATAGATTTCCTGACCCATTATATTTGTTACTATTATATTTCCTTTTAGCGGGGCCTGAATGTAAATTTTATCAGTGAAAGGATTAGGAAATACTTTGATGTCCCTTGTTTGAACGTTTTCGATATTTACCGAGCCAATTGTAAATGATTGTTCTACAGCAAAAGGTGAACCTACTAACGATGGAGAAACTGTCTGCACACTCCAGTAATAAGTTCCGGGAGCCAAATTTTTTAGTTGAACGGTATTTTTATCATTTGTATTCCCTTTCTGTTGCAGGAAAAGCTGGCCGGTTGACGCATTTGCTAAAGGACTTCTTATTTCTGAACCTCCTGGAGTTGTGCCAACTCGGATATTATATGTCAAAGCCGTGTTGATTGGTGAGCGGCCCATGGACCATGATAAGTCAACTGAATTATTTGTAGTACTTGTGCTTAATGCAGATGGTGCCGTTGGAATAATCAAGGCGCTGTAAATGTTATTGCCTTCATTGTTATTAAATAGTTTAATTGCATCATTTCCTATCGTAAGCACAGCATCTTCATCTCCGTCATGATCATAATCTGCAAACTCAGTGCAATAATAACCCGGATTTACCTGTGCAGGGGCAGCAAGAAATTGATTAAACACTCCTGCAGTATTTTTATAAAATCCACAATAGCCCGTTCTTCCGGCCGAGTAGAAATCCATCTCACCATCCCTGTTAAAATCAATGAACTTACATACTCCGTTATTTACTGCCGAATAGTTGGAGTATAAAGTATAAGCGTTTGAACTGTTAGTATAAAGACGTGTTGCATAAGTAGAAGCTACTCCTACCCCATTGATTAATAAATCAAGGTCATTGTCGGACTCAAGATCGTACAGATCGATACATCCATAATAAACATATGGAAAGGGATTATTTATAGAAGTAAAGTTTCCGCCACTATTTATATATAAAAATGAACCTAGTTGGCGACTGTGTATGATATCCATATCTCCGTCAAAATCTATATCACCTATAGCTAATCTCGAGCCCGTACCAGTTGTAAAGAAATCAAATGGGTGCAAGATGAAATTACCGATTCCGTCATTAAGGTTAATTCTAGAAGAATCTGGCTGCACAGAAACATAATCAGGATCATTATCATTATCTACATCCATCCATTTTACTTCGCCATTCGTTGCCATTGGTAAAACAGGGAGGAGCGGACTAAATCCGGGATGATTGTTTCGGAGTATTTTACGATCCCAGATTACATCCTGATATCCGTCCATATCATAATCAGCCCATTCCATTTCAGCTTCCGCAATTGAATATAAACTGTCGATTGTAGAATGATACGTAAACACTCCGGAGTTATTGGAATATAATTTTAAGTAAACTATGTTATTATAAAACCAAACTGCGGCAATGTCATTATCACTGTCGTTATCAAAATCTACCCATTTTAACTTAATTACTTTCCAACCTGGAATGGAGTCTACAATTGCAGATTGAGTAAATGCATTTTTCGTTGTCAGCTTATAAACCGTGCTCCAGGAGCTTACACCGCCAACTGCGATGGCCCTTACTCTCCAATAATATGATGTCTGGCAGTCAGGAACGGTGAAAGCTGAATTCGTAGTAGCCAATGTGGAATCTTCTGCTACAATATCTGTAAAATTAGCATCACTGGAAATTTGAAAATGATAACTTGTGGCACCACCAACTGTACTCCAGGAAAAATTATTTGTGATCGGTAAGTTCAATGAATTGTTCGATGGTGAAATCAAAGTCGGTGATCCAATTATAAATGGTACCGTAAATGAATAAGCGGTGGAGAAGGTGGATCCTAAATAATGATTATCAATTGTCTGCACCGAAGCGTAATACGTACCGGGTGCAAGAAAAGAATTGTACTTTTTATTTCGCCAGGTATTTCCGGTTGAGTGGTATCTTAGTCCCGCTCCTGGAGTGGATGTACTCGGAAAAACCGAAGAACCACCTGAGCTGGTCCCGATAATAATATTATACGTTAATGAATTTATTGGCGTATGGTCATCGTTGCCCGCATTCCATGTAATCAGAGTCCCATTTGCGCTCGTGCTTGCACTTAGCCCGGAAGGAGCAGTTGGCGAAACAGAACTGGCAGAGGACAGATTTTTATAAATTAAAAGTCGCTGATCATTCCACGTACCCCCTGTATTCCTGAAAACAAGCAAATCAACTTTATTATCCTCATTAATATCGGCCAGGGCTGCTTCACTAACTGTGCTTGAAATGCCTGAGGTTACTAACGCGAAAGTTCCTGTCCCTGCGCCATTATAAATTCTTAATGGCATTGATAAAAGTATATCCGTATAACCGTCATTGTTATAATCCCAAAGCTTAAGATCATTTGTTGATTGGGTTATTGTTCCCAAGAGACTGAAAGATAAGCCCGAATTGTTTTTATAAATTCTCGTTTCATTTATAAAAGAGGTAGAGCCACTGATAACAACATCATCATATCCATCATTATTCATATCACCTGTTTTAATGTCTCCGGGTAATAAATTACCTCCAAACGATGTGGAGTCGGTAGGCTGATATAAGTAATTATTGTTTTTATATAAAATTACACGTCCTGCACCTATAGAGGCCCTGTATCCAAACATTATCAAGTCTTTGTCTCCGTCTTTATCACAATCAAAAATTTCGAACCGGCAGTTTTGTAAAGGAGATAAATAGCTTGAAATAAGATTATACGTCCCAGAGTTATTTTTATAGATCCTCGACATCCATGTAGAAGACGAAAGCTCACCGCAAGTGATTATATCCAAATCATTGTCATTATCATAATCAACCCATTTTGTTGTTCCATATAGGGAGCCCGGCACACTCGATGAAATGTTGATTAAGGTGAAATTTCCTGAACCATATTTTAAAATATAGCATTTCTTTTGGGAAGGACTGCCATTAATTGCACCACTGTATAGAATATCAAGATCACCATCTGCATCAAAGTCAGCTATGTCGACAGAACTTGCAGATCCTAAACCGCCTAAAGCTCCCGGCAACGAATTTACCGCAGTATAAACGCCATTATTATTCTCATAATATTTTTCACCATCATTATAAATGAATACATCTATATCGCCATCATTATCGAAGTCCGCAGGTATTACCGACTGTCCGGGGGTATAAATTGAATCCAACTCCGTAAATGATTGTCCAAAGCTGAAAAGGCAGATAATATTGGCTATGACGATTGTAAAAAATTTGTTCATGTTTATAAGATTTGATCTAAAGTTATGAAAAATAAAGCAAATCTATTGTTTTCCGATAGTCATAACGGATGAGTAGGAAAAGAAAAACAGGAGGTTTATCTTCACATCCTGCACATAAGTTTGAAAAGCATAAATAAACTCTCATTCATTTAATTACATGAAGGAAGGTATTAAATACATTTAGCAAAACAATTCTTCAAACTGTTTGTTTAATCATTCATACGACTCAACAAAAACAGTACTTTTCACATTTTGATTGGCAAAATTTCAATAACATTTTCCAGCTTGAAATCATATCAAATAATTTAATATAGATTGGCATAAATATTTGTTTTCTAAATCTAGAAATAGAATTTATGAAGATCGCAACATATAATGTTAATGGAATAAACGGAAGACTACCTGTCCTCCTTCGCTGGCTGCAAGAAAGAAAACCTGATATTGCCTGCTTACAGGAGATAAAGTGTCCGAATGAAAAATTTCCTGAACTGGCACTTCTCGACATTGGTTACAAAGCAGTTTGGCATGGTCAAAAAAGCTGGAACGGTGTTGCTATTCTTATAAAGAAAAAATATGAGTTCGAAGATGTGATCAGAGGATTACCCGGCAATCCTCTTGATGATCATAGTCGTTATATTCAATCTAAAATTAATGGAATCATTATCGGATGTATCTATTTACCAAACGGAAACCCTGCACCAGGACCCAAATTCGATTACAAAATGGCCTGGTTCAAAAGATTAAATACACTTGCAAAAAAATTATTGAAACTTAAATCTCCGGTTATTTTACTCGGAGATTATAATGTTGTTCCAACCGATCTGGATGCTTACAAACCAGAGCGTTGGGTGAATGATGCGGTTTTCTTTCCTGAACCGAAGGCTGCGTACAAAAGCATTCTTAAGCAAGGATGGATAGATTCTATCCGTTACTTACATCCTGATAAAAAAATATTTACTTATTGGGATTATTTCAGGAACGCTTTTAACCGTGATGCAGGAATTCGGATGGATCATATATTATTAAGTCCGGGTATGGAAAAGCTTCTTAAAAAAGCTGAAGTTGACAGGCATGTGAGAGGCTGGGAAAAAACCAGTGATCATGCTCCGGTTTGGATAGAACTTAAGGATAAATAATATCAATTACCCTAACATTTCTTTATTTAATGTTTGTGCATTATTAATGGCATCACCCATTGTATTATTGAAATACGTAAAAACATTTTTCCCCTCTTCCATCCACTCTTTTATATAACTTGAATATTCAGAAAGGAAAGAATCTGAATAACTTTCCCTGTAATTTCCTGTCGGACCATGAAATCTCAGGTAAATAAAATCAGTTTGATGATCGACCATTGGAGTTGATGATTTTGGAATATCCTGAACCACCAGTGCTACCTGATATTTATTCAATAGCTTGTACACCTTTTCATCGTACCAGGATCTGTTTCTAAATTCAACTGCGATGTTCCATTTTTGAACTTTATTATTTTTCTGGATACAATTCAAAAGAATCTCTAACTGCATAAAGTTTTCCTTACCATTGCCTGGTGGAAATTGAATAAGGATACAACCTTTCTTATCTCCTGCACACGAAGCCACCAGGAAGAATTTACCGACATCCGACTCTTTAAATTCAAGACCTTTGTTATGGGTAATTTCCTTCCAAAGCTTAAATGTAAATTTAAAATCATCCGGCACCTGTTGAGCCCATTTAGTTACAGTGGTTGCAAGAGGAAGTTTATAGAAGGTACTGTTGATCTCAATACTGTTAAAGAAACTTGCGTAATAAGTCAGTCGGCTGGCATCTTTATAGGATTCCGGAAATAAATATTTTGGAACAGGCACCTGCAATCCGCTTAGTCCGCAATAAAATTCTCCTTTAACTTTTGATCTTTTCATTACTCAAATATTCCTAAAGAATATTATTAAAAAATGAGCCAATTAATACCAACCTTTTCTTTTCTTCCCACCTGATTTACAATTTAGGTTGCAAAGCTTCTTTGTTTATTCCTGTTATTGAAACTTAAAAAATTATTTTATACCTTTATTAAAACAAACCCTATGAAAAAACTCTACTCCTTTTTTATAGCAGCGGTAACAGGTATTTCCGCTTACGCTCAGGTTTACAACAATTCTTTTAAAATTCAATCTTCCAATACGGAAAGAGGAATGCGAATTACTACAGACAATGCGAGCAATATAGTTACAACTGGTTATTTTGGTGGCTTTTCCGACTTTGATCCCGGCTTAAATACTTCTGCCTTAAGCCCTGCCGGCTCTTTCTCAGATGTTTATATTGCAAAATATGATCAAGCCCTTAATTATATCTGGGCAGTTAAATTTGGCACAAGTGGTTCTGATTTTCCTTATGCTTTAGCATGCGATGTCTCGAACAATATTATAGTGGGAGGTGATGTATCTACAAATAACAGAGACGGTTTTGTAAATAAGTACGATACTAATGGTAATCTACTGTGGTCGTTAACTATTGGTGGAGTTAATAAAGATGTTGTTTACGGAGTTAACACAGACGATAATAACAATGTGTATGTAACTGGTTATTTTAGTAATACTGTTGATTTTGATCCTGGTATCGGGACGCATAACCTTACATCAAATGGCGGAAGGGATATTTTTCTTGCTAAATATGATTCTACGGGAAATTTTGAATGGGCTTTCAACGTAGGCGGCACAATCTCAACTGCTTATGAAGAAGGAGGACAGGATATCGTTATTAAAGGATCAACTATTTATCTTACAGGTAATTTTGAAGGTACGGCAGATTTTAATCCAGCGGTTGGCACTAATACTCTTACGTCAAACGGAAGTTTAGATATTTTTGTTGCTAAGTACGATACTACAGGTGCTTATCTTTGGGCTTTTAACGTTGGGTCGGGAAACAAGCATGATTATTCCTATGGTATCGATATTGATGCTGCAGAAAACATTTATATTACCGGAGGCTTTGAAGAAACGGTTGATTTCGATCCTTCGGCTTCTACTGCTACGCTTACATCCGCCTCAATAAATGCGCAGGATATTTTTGTAGCAAAATATAACTCAGCCGGTATTTACTTATGGTCATTTAAGGCAGGGGGTAATTCAGCCGTAGATGACCATGCCTTTGATATTGATGTAACAAGCAGTGGCGATATATATATTGCAGGTGAAGTTTGGGGGCCGGCCGATTTTGACCCTTCTCCTTGGATATTTAATATTACCACATCGAACGACCAGATATTTTTTGCAAGATATAACACTAACGGAGAATTTGTCTGGGTTTTTGAAGTTGGTGCTACAGGTTCAAATGGCTCCGCAGATAATGGTTTTGGTGTTAAGGCTGCCGGTAATGGAACACTGTATGTTACCGGAGATTTTTCGGGGACCGCAGATTTCGATCCAAGTGCGGCAACTTCTAATTTAACATCAGATGGCGGAGATGCTTTTGTAGCAGCATACGGCACTGAATTAGTAATTGGATTAAACACGCTTGAACCAGTTGAGGTTTCCTTTACAGCATTTCCAAATCCCATTAAAGACCAGGTAAATTTTTCTTACTCAGAATTTAATAACAGGGAATGGAGCTTAACGATTATGAATATTGTTGGAGAAACTATTTTAAAAGCTGAAAATATTCTACAGCAAACTATAAACTTGAATGTGGGAAATCTTTCATCTGGTGCTTATTTCTGCGTTATCAAAACTGAAGATAAAGTACTAACAAAAAAACTTATTGTACAATAATAATTTTTTCGGCCCCTAACTTAACTCTGGTTGTCACACATTGAGGATGAAGATTCAGTTCTGTGCCTTTGAAATAAGTTTTCTGTTGGAAAACAATTTACAATGACTTTTTCACATATTTGGTCAGGATAACAATAGTCTGATCATTGATCTTCCCTTCTATCTGCTCATGATTATCATGAACCAATTTAATTTTCTTAACAACAGTTCCTTTGGAAGCAGAAAAACTGGTTCCTTTAACGTTCAGCTGTTGCGTTAAAATCACTGTATCTCCATTCTCAAGCTTATTACCAAACGCATCAATATGAACATCAGGAATCTCAAATGCACTCATAGCCCATTGAACAATATTTTCATCAAGATCAACAGAGCTTAGTAAATTGGCCGCCCAGTCCTCGTTCTTGAAATTTTGAAGTATCCTATAGCTCAATGCCTGAACGCTGGTTTGCGGACTCCATATACTCCCTTCAAGGCAACGCCAATGAAAACTCTCTTCTTTATTATCCACAGCTTCTAAGCAGGTATTACACAATGCAACCTGGTTATCAATAGAACCATCATTTTTAGGACTAACTGTATATTCATGTGATGCATTTTCGGCATTGCATAGTTCACATAAACCGGAGTTTCTTTCTTTTAGTTGTTGGCTGATTGACATTTGATCGAGAATTAATTTGAGCGTTAAAAGTATACTTAATTATTGACTCTATATAAGAATGCTTCTACTTATATAAAACAATCTCAGCATAATATCCTATTATTCATTTGTGAAAAGCAGATAAAAAACCGACTTTTACTTTTGTATCGAAGCTTAATAACTCTAACATGAAATTCATTTTAAAATATTTTTCTCCTTTTACTGTTCTCCTTTTGTGTATTCTATCATTCCCTAAAGCAGGTTTGGGACAGGACCATACAGCCGATTCGATAAACAGGCTGATAAATTCCAGCACCATTGATACAGTTACACTAAAATATCTTATGGATCTTAGTCTTTATTATCAGAATAATGAACCATCCAAAGCTCTTGAGATCTCCGTTAAAGCAATTCATTACGCTGAGAAAACCGGAAACAAAAAAAAATTAGCCAGGATCTATAACAACCGCGGAATCTATTATTCCATTCTGGGAGATTTCAAAAACTCTCTTGCGGCATTTCAAAAAGCAAATTCAATATCTAACGAGATCAACGACAAACCAGGCATATCACAAAGTCTCAATAATATTGGTATTTACTATTTTAACCAGGGTGAATTTTTAAAAGCGTTAAAATATTACACCGAATCTGCTAAAATGGATGAAGCAATAGGAGATGAAGATGGAATGCTAAACAGTTACAACAATATAGGGATCATCTATAAAGAACTGGGACGTTATAAAGATGCGGAATATTATTATTCAAAGGCACTTAAACTTGCTGATCGAAAAAAAAATCCGGCCGAACTCAGCATGATTTATTCCAATCTTGGTTTACTTGAGTGGCAGAAGAAGAATCTTACTAAGGCTTCCGAATATTTTTTAATGTGCTTAACGCTTGATAAGCAAATCAATGATTCTTTGGGCATAGCAAAGGATTATGGCAATATCGGCATCATTTATTATGAAGAGCAGAATTATGACGAAGCTTTAAAATATCATCTTAAAGCAATTCCTATTTATGAAAAGGTTGGTGATCAATCCGGAATCACTCTGTTCACAACCAATTTAGGCTCAATCTATGAAAAGATGAATCAGCTGGATAAAGCAGAAATTTATAGTTTGAAAGGTGCAGAGCTGGCTAAACAAAATGGACTTAAAGATTATCTGAGAATATCTTATACCGCATTATCCGATATCTATAAAAAAAGAGGCGATTATAAAAAAGCTCTTGAGTATAAAGTATATGCCGTGGAGGTTAAAGATTCACTTCTGAATGAAGAAACCTCGCGCCAGGTAAGCGAACTGCAAGCTAAATATGAAACAGAGAAAAAAGAAAAAGAAATTGAATTATTGAACAAACAAAAAATTCTGCAACAGACTGAGCTTGATAAAAAATCAGCTGAAGCTAAGAGTCAGAACACCCAAAGGAACGCATTGATAGGAGGTATTGCATTTGTCCTTTTACTTGCTGGTGTAAGCTTTAAAAGTTTTCGTGATAAAAAACGAGATAACGCACTACTGGAAATAAAAAATCATATCATTGAAGAAAAGAACAAAGACATTACCGACTCCATTAATTATGCCCGACAGATCCAGCATGCAATTCTTCCTTTCGAAGAAAGAATAAACCGGGTGCTGAATGATTATTTTATTCTGTTCAAACCCAAAGATATTGTAAGCGGAGATTTTTATTGGTTCCTCGAAAAAGAGAACTACATTTATATGGCAGTGGTGGATTGTACAGGACATGGTGTGCCGGGAGCATTTATGAGTATGATAGGTTCATCTGTACTGGGACATGTTGTAAGTGATAAAAACATTTTACAACCGGATCTGATCTTAAATGAAGTTCACAAGGACATCCGAAAATCGTTAAAGCAACAGGAAACAAACAATCGTGATGGAATGGATATCGCTTTGATCGCGTATGATAAGAAAAACAATACATTAGAGTTTGCCGGTGCAATGCTGCCGCTCTATATTATTCAAAATGGAGAACTTAAAATTGTTAAAGGTGATAAGCTCCCGATAGGTGGTATACAAACTGAAGAGGACAGGATCTTCACAAAACATTCATTTGATATTACCGAGAACACAACAGTATATCTATCCTCCGATGGTTACGCAGATCAGTTTGGCGGAGAAAAAGGCAAGAAATTCATGGGTACAAGATTCCGAGAATTATTACTGACTAACTACACCAAGCCATTAAATACTCAGAAAGAAACTCTTAACCAGGCATTCGAATCATGGAAAGCAGCGCATGAACAGGTAGATGATGTAACGGTTATCGGTATTAAATTTTCGTAATTATCGGAATAATTATTCCCAACTATCCAATGCTTGATATAGCGGAAACATGAAAGTGTAACAATCAAATTCCCTTATTAACCCTCTGCCATCTAAAACGAGACTCTAGGCGAAATCTCACAATGAAACCTATTTTACGGTTATATCTTTACTATACGATTTATATTAACCCAAAAAATAGAATTATGAAAACGATCATCTCATTAGCCCTGGTAAGTATTTTAATATTTCCTGGCTGCAAAAAATCAGAAATTCAGGATATTAAACCTGCGAAACAAACGTCAGGAGAAGCAGTGGAACCGCAAAAAGAACCCTTGGTCGGCTCAGATATACACGTAGATGACCCCGCCAATGCAGGAGAGGAATTCAATTAAATTTTAGACTATCTAAGATCTTCAAAAGCATCCTTGATATCATTCCAGACTTCATCCAATGCTATCATGCGGGGTTTAAGAAAGGAAATGATATCAGGCCATGTGTTTTTGTCATACACATTTACTTTTTTGACCTCAGTATAAATAACTGATATGATCTTACCGTGTTCATCTGTGATTTCAGACTTCCAACTCCATTCTTCATGAAGAGTACTATGAATTATAGAACGGAAACTTAAAAATTTATCGTAAAATAACTGGCGGGAAAGTCCATCAGGATGTGTGATCTGAATGGAGATAGAAGCATTATTTTTTGTTGCTTCCATTCTAAAATAGAGAAATTTGTGCCCGGTGTGATAGTTGACCCAATTTATTCTCAGGCCTTCACTGTTGTTGTGAAGCGATATATATCTGCCGAAACTGATCCAGAACTCATGTTTTAATCGGGATGCTTCAATACGAGAATACATAATCTTCTTTAATAGAGATTCCTATTAATTTTTGTATTCCTGAATAAAAATGATTGCAGGTTCACAATTCAGCTTGGCTGCTTTCTGAAAATCATTCATATTAAATTTACAGATCCCCCTATAGTAATAAGCGTCAGGAAAATCGTTGGGTTTCATATTTATGCATGCGGTAAAATCAGCTGCAGCATCTGTAAGATTATTCAGCTTATATTTTGCAATTCCTCTCGTATAATAATAAAAAGCCTCACTCGAATCTATCTCAATAAGCTCATTGCTTAATATCAGCATCTGAGTATAATTATTTTCATCTATAGCTTTATCAAGTTTTTTTTTAAGGGCTTTTTCGTAATATTCAACAAGGGATTCTTCTCTTCTGTGTATTTTGTAATTCAAGTTCATGGCGACAAATTTATCTTTTGGATTATATAAAAGCACCCATGTGAATAAATTAAACATTCAACACCATGCCTCAGAGAAAACGAAATATGCAATCCTTTATTTCAGAGGGTTTCGGCATAATGAAGATTATTTATTATGATTTTGTCAACACATTGTAAACACCCCTTTTTTGCTAAAATAATGGGAGATTTGTATCTGATCTTTGATCCCTAGCCTTGGCTAATAGATTAACCACTTCCTGATCAGTTGTGGGAGTAAAATCTATATAAAATTCTCCTACTCCACGGAAATGTTCCGTTACCTCCAGGCAAACAATTTCATCGACTTCTCTTGAAAGTCTTTCAAAAGCCGATTCAGACGAAACCGGTGCCGCAATAATGATTTCGCTTGGTGAACTATTTTTAATCAGATCTATAATCACCAAAAGAGTATTTCCGGTTGCAATGCCATCATCAGCAACAATTACTGTCTTATTTCTTAAATCCAAAGGTTTGGCATTACCCATAAATGCACGGTATTTTTCTATGAGTCTAGCGGATATCCGATCGATCTCCTCATCGATGTATAAATTTGAAACATTATGAATTGAAGGGTCAATAAAAACGCTATCCAAAGAAACTGATCCGATTGCAAACTCCGGATTAAGAGGATGTCCGATTTTTTTTGAGAGAATTACTTCCAAAGGCAGATTCAATTCTCTTGCAATCTCATAAGCTATCGGAACCCCGCCCCGTGGAACTCCAAGGACCACACCATCAACATTCGTAAACCTATGTAACATTTTTGCCAACTTTACTGCAGCATCATTTCTGTTTTTAAATAACATTTCAGGTAGTTTATTTGGATAAATTAATTAAATTTTCATTCCTGAAACCTCTAAAAAGATTTAGAACCCTTTTCAATTTAACTCTGAAATATCATAAATAGCAATAAAAAACGACCGTTTGGGAGACGGTCGTTCTAAATGAAACAATTTAATTTTGATATTAATATCTTCTCTTGTACGGATCAGGAATTGATATTTTTCTTTCAATTAAAATTGGCACCTGCTTTACGCTAAAGCGTCTGTGTAGACGGATCATCATTATTAAATTTCTTACTTTACCTATTAATGTACTTAGAAGTGTAGCTTTCATATGTGTTTCTTTTTATGTTCTTTAAACCTTGATTCTTCTTGTAATGTTTTCTTAATCTATAACGGGCGTAATCTATTAATGTTTGTTCTCAAATGCTAAAAAATGTGAAAAAACACCATTTTAGCTATTTTATTAAGGTCTGTAGCGACTTTTACAACGTTCTGAACGAAAATGGGTAAGCAATAAAACAATAATTCATTCCCAGGGTTCAACATGGATTAAAACATCATCTAATTCCGGGATCTCTTTTTTTAGATGGTCTTTTAAATTATGTGCAATTTCATGACCTTCTTTTACACTTAGATCTCCATTAACCATTGCATGAAGATCTACCTGGAACTTCATTCCTATTTTTCTGATGTGGCATTTTTCAGTACCCGTTATACCTTTAACCTGGGCAGAAAGGATCCTGATCTGCTCTTCCATATCTTCATACAGATGTTCATCCATTATTTCACTTAATGCAAGACGGAAAATTTTATAACTGTTATAGAAAATAAAACCTGCAGACAACAAAGCGGCCCAATCATCAGCCGATTCATATCCCTCTCCCATATATATAGCAACTGATATGCCTATAAATGCCGCAACTGATGTGATCGCGTCACTTCTGTGATGCCAGGCATCAGCCCTCAGGGAAGTGCTTTTGGTCTCTTTACTTTTTTGTAAAACTAAACGATAAGAAATTTCCTTCCATATAATTATCGGACCCAACACAAAGAGAGTAAAAGTTTGGGGCAAAGCATGCGGAGTTCTGATATTGATAATGCTGTGATAGGCAATAAAAAATGCCGAGATCATCAGAAAAACTACCACCATAAAGGTTATGAGGGGCTCTACCCTGCCATGTCCGTAAGGATGATTTTTATCTGCGGGTCGTGATGAATATTTTAATCCGAAGAGAACTAACAGGGACGAAAAAATATCTGTAGTTGATTCTATTGCGTCCGCGATAAGGGCATAGGAATTTCCGAAATAGCCGGTAATCCATTTGGACAGCGCCAGGCTAAAATTACCCGCTATGCTGAACCATGTTGTTCTTATCGCTTTTTCCTCGTTATCCACGGTTTTCGACTTTAAAGCAAAAATACCGCTTTATTAATATAAGTAATTATGAATTGCACCTTTTTACTTTTTTATATGAATATACTTTAAGAACCCACTCTCATATAATGAAATTGTTCTATCTTAACTTCATCTAATTATTGAACGCTCCATGATCAAGTTTAAACTACTCCTTCTTACTCTTCTTCTTTCATTTTCAGTTGTCGCTCAGAACACAACTTTACCGGCAGGTTTTCCAGCATTTCCTCAGAAGAAACTAAAAGATCTCGTAACAAATCATCGTGTGGCAACTCACAAAGTACCTAAAGATGTAAACAAACCCAAGGATAACAGCGGAACATTCAAAATGCTGGAAAAGATAAAAGAAGCTAAAGGCACTAATTGGGAGAGTTTAACTCATAAGACTGAAAGCAGCCAACGTGCTCCTATTGATACAATTTATGTTGGCCTTGTACCGCAGGACACACTTTTTATAACAGATACTTTTAATCACAATGGCCCCATTTTCGTCTTTAATGATGGTGTACTTATTTTTTATAATGCTATCGTTGAAAATCGGGGGGATATAACCGTTTTTCAACATGGAAGAGTATTCGGCCTATCATCGTCTTTAACTTTTCCTCAGGATTATTTTTACCAACGCGGAATTACAGTTGTTCAAAATGGTCTGGCATATTTCTCCAATACATCATTCAATTACAGCGGTTTGCAGCATGGACTTCTTGTAGGTGACTCCGCACAGGTAGGTTTTGAAAATGTTCATCAGAGTGATTTTACAACTGCAGGAATTTTTGGACACGGAACAGTTTATTTAGATGGAGTTAATCTGGGTGGAGAATTTATTCTTGCCGACTCCAGTACCTCCTATTTTAACAATGTGGATACCCTTTTATTATGGCATAAGCTTCCTAATACTTCTGTGATAAATTACAGTTTCCCGAATGGAAACAATGTTAATGCTTATCAGTTTGATAATACAGTGCCGGGAGTAAGTGGTTTGGGATATTCTGTTTATGCCGATAGCTGTGAAACAGTATGGTGGGGACTTATGCCTGTAAATGGTTCGGATGCAACAATTTCAAATTCCAATATCAGAACAATTGGGTGCTGGTTTGAAGAAGGGGATACAGCTACAGTATCAGCAGTGCATAACAACACCACTTATTCCAATACAATTATGCCATTCAGTGACAGGAACATGCATCTTATAAATACTTACGTGATGACCTGGAGCTTATATGTATTTGACAGTTCGCAGGTGAGTATTAATAACAGTACTCTTGGTGAAGTAGGAAGTCAGCAAACATCTGAAGTTAATGCGCAATCATTTCTTCTTGATGGATCTGGAGGTTACTTCTGGGCAACAGATACAAGTGTAACTATTGCCGCTGATGCGTTAGTTTATTCCACAGCCAGAAGCGAGCGTAACGGCCTTTTTATTCTATTCAACAGTTCAATGCCCTTCAGTACTCCTACTTCAATTCAGAACAGCGTCTTTGTTTCATCTCAGAATGATCTTTCTAGTGATCCCGTTCCTTTTGATGCAAGTACAATGTGGCTCCAAAAAATTGAAACAGCATCTATTGCTCATGCAGATTCACTGATTACTATTAATGGCTCTGCCTGGATCGATCAGGGCCCGGCTGGTGGTCTTCTTTATTATCAGGATTTTAGTTTATACTACCAGCTTTATGGCTCCGGTATTTGGACCCCTATAACAACAGGTAATAATGCAGAGATTCGTCATAATGCGCTTGGAATCTGGAATACAAACGGACTCATACCTGGTACTTATTTATTACGATTAATTGTAACGGATACATACACTGACAGCATTGAATCATATAAAGTAGTAAATCTGTTGCCTGCGGTTATTACTGATATAGATGAAAAATCCAATTTGTACATTGACATTTTTCCCAATCCCGCAAATGATCAACTATATATAAAAACTAAAGTTGGTGAAAAGGATTCTCAACTTAACATTATAGATCTTACAGGAAAAAAGGTTCTTCAAACTACAATAAACGAAATTGATGTAATTAATATAGAATCACTGTCAAAAGGAACCTATATCCTGGAAATTAAATGCGGAGATAATATATACAGAAAGAGATTCTTGAAGAATTAAAAACAAAGAACCCAAAATTCCTTTCAGAATCCCGGGCCCGATGTAGATATTAATACTTATAATAGTAAAGGATTATTTCAATTGATATCCTTTATCAAGTTTTCCTTCTCTTTTAAGTTTTTCTATAACTCTCACATATCGCATCCTGTGCGCTTTGTCTTCTATTAATTGAGTTTTGGTTCTTAATACAACTTGTCCATCCCCATCCAGAAAAAAATTCTGATACTCTTTAAATTGATCATCATCATTTAAATGATGAAACCACTTATCATAAGCATCAGCTTCTTCATTTAAATGGTTTAGCTTGTTTTTGATTTTCTCCGGCAACAATGAAAACTTAATTCTTTTTAAATGAATTGGATCATGCGCTGGAATAAAGTCTGCCTGACTTTTTTCTGGTGAATTTCCTAAATTGTTCATGTGTATATAACGCAGAAATCCCTGTGGTAGTGTGTTAAAAAAGGTTAAAACACTACTGTGGGCAGCACAATTTATGAAATTGAAATATTATTCCTGTGATCTGTTTCGGGGCTGGTAATAAACCGGATCACCAATAAGCGGATCAATATCTTTTTTGAATCTTTCCAGAATGGTTGTTTCTTCAAAGGTTACGGGAGGATAAGCCTGCGCTACTTTTTCCATTACATTAATAAATTTCTGCTTAAGTTCCGGACTCAGATAGTGACTGTTCAAACGGATTTCTTTCATCGCCCAATCATACGAAGTTTTAGCATCAACATACTTATCACGATCCAAAACCTGGAAGATTATGTCAGAAATATCAAAATCGTAATTATTAGATTTCAATTCCTCTGACACCAGATCATGAAATTTCTCCCGTTCTTCTTTTTGAATGTTTCCATCGGCCCGGGCAACAGCATAGGCGAGTTCGCCAATTGCAGTATGGAGATTTTGTATTGAGGTCATCATGGTGTTTTTTTTAGTTTATTATACTAAAAAAATGTTCCCCGGCATTTTAATAAGAAATGGGTGATTTATCCACAAACCGTAGAATTAAGAATGCTTTTTCCAATATTGTTTACCATAGCCGCAAAAGATCTCTTCACCAGCCTTAATATTGCGATTTGCAATAATGCACACTTCATTATCTTCATTTAGCCCTATAGTGGAATTATTTTTAAATCCCGAATTCATCGAGCCTGACGCATCATTCGCATACTTCGCAAAACATTTGGTTTTCATTGAATCCAATATACTTCCATCCAGCATTGCGATAAAATACTTATCATTTCCTTTTTTTGCACGTAATTTAGCCTGAAGATCGCTCAGAATTTCCCCTTTGAACACCGCAATTATCTCACCTTTAAAAATTTCAATTGCGGTCAGAAGGCCGTTACCGGCATCCTGTAACTGAGATTTTTCAAAATAAAGGTATTCAGACTCTTTCGCATCAATGGTATTGAATTTTTTCAAGATCTTTTATAGGAATTAAAATTAGAAAGCATAAAGGTATAAGTTTAAGTCAATGACAGAAAAAGTTCAATTCTACAGAGCCATTAATAATTGAGATGTTTTTAGACAGGGCGCCTGGCATATTAATTATGAAAATTCCTCAGCGACTAATTATTAATCAAAAATAAAAAACATGAAAAATCAACTTATTAAAACTTTTTTCGCAAGCTGCTTTGCTTCAATAATCTTCACGGGTTGTTACACTTCATCCAATACATCGAATGACGGAACTACTGGTTCAGAAAGCTCTTCAGGCGGAACAACCAGTAATACTGAAGATGATCGTTCAAGCACTACATACGATAATACTACAAGCTCAACAGATTATAACACTACGAGTGTACCTCAAACATCAGGAACTACAGGAACATCGAGTATGACCAGCACCACACATGTGACAGGTACTACTTCCTCAACTGAAACCAGCACCACAAGCATGACGAATTCAACGAGCACAATCAGTTCACCAGGAACAACAAGCTCAACAGCAACTACCAGTACGACAAGTTCTACTCAATCTACCGGAACAACGAGAACAACCAATTCGACAGGTACCACTAATACCACATCAGGAACTACCACGACAGGTACAACTTCAGGAACCAGTACAGGGACAACCTTAGGGACGACTACAGGAACATCTTCCGGCAGCACAACATATTAAAGAAAAAGCTCCGGTATTCCGGAGCCTTTCTTATTTCAATCCTCTTTCTTTATCAAGATAGGAATTCACAACTTCAATCGCATTATCAATTACATCACTCAAGGCTGTAATGAAAGTGCCCGGCTTGGCAATGCTGAATGCATGTTTCAAAGCTTCAACTTCTTTGGGAATATATTCGTAGGATTGTTTTGGATTAATTTCCTTTATTCCTTCCACTAACAGATTTACAATATCTTCAGCTTCTCTTCCGCGTAAAAATTTATCCTGCCGTATTATGATATGATCAAACATTTGAGCTGAAATTCTTCCTAGCGCCCTGATATCATCATCACGTCTGTCACCGGTACCTGTTATAATTCCGATCTTCATAGGCGAATCGATCGTAGACAAAAATTCTTTTATTCCCGTAAATCCATCCGCATTATGTGCAAAATCGATCATTACTTTATAATCCTTAAAATCGAAAATATTCATTCGACCCGGTGTTTGGACGGCTGAAGGGATAAATGTTTCAAGACTCAGAGATATATCTTCAGTTTTAAAACCATAAGTATAGGTAGCAAGAGTTGCTGCAAGAACGTTCTGGATCATAAATGAAACCCTGCCTCCGAATGTTAAAGGAATATTAGATACTTTACTTACCCTGAATTTCCAGTCACCTTTTTTTATTGTTATATAACTGTTCTCATAAATGGCAGCGATCCCTCCGTTTTTGCAATGTTCCAATACTACAGGATTATTTTCATCCATGCTGAAATAAGCAACTTTGCAGGAGGCATTGCGGCCAATACTTACACAATGTTTGTTATCGGCATTTAATACAGCGTAACCAGCATCCTTCACACTTTCAACAACCACTCCTTTCACCTTCGCCATATCCTGAAGAGTATGAATATCAGATAATCCCATGTGATCTTCCTGAATATTAGTCACCACGGCAATATCACATTTACCGAAACCTAATCCGGCTCTGAGAATACCACCTCTTGCAGTTTCAAGGATCGCAAATTCAACGGTTGGATCTTTGAGAATGAATTCAGCACTTACCGGACCTGTGGTATCCCCTTTTGTAAGCATTGAATTACCAACATAAATACCATCTGAAGTCGTGAATCCTACTTTAAAACCATTGTTCTTTACAATATGAGAGATCAGTCTGGTTGTGGTTGTTTTTCCATTGGTTCCGGTAATTGCAATTATCGGTATCCTACATGATTTCCCGGTTGGATAAAGCATATCCAGAACAGGAGCTGCAACATTTCTTGGCAATCCTTTTGCGGGAGCTAGATGCATCCTGAATCCCGGAGCGGCATTTACCTCAAGCACGACTCCACCCGTTGTTTCTAATGGTTCACTTAAGTTCGAAGCCATTATGTCAATACCGCAAATATCCAATCCGATGATCCTGGATATCCTTTCACAGATAAGAATATTATGAGGGTGAACGACATCAGTTACATCAGAAGATGTACCGCCTGTACTTAGATTTGCTGTTCCTTTCAGATAGCAAAGCTCATCCTTCTTTAAAACAGTTTCAAGTGTGAAGTTTTGTTTTAAAAGCTGATCATGTGTTTCTCTGTTAATACTTATTTCTGTTAACACATTTTCATGTCCATAACCTCTTCTAGGATCAAGATTTTCTTTCTCTATTAGTTGCTGAATATTCAGCTTTCCGTCTCCGATAACATGAGCGGGTTCCCGCAAAGCCGCAGCAATAAATTTATTATTGATAACCAAAACACGGTAATCATAGCCGGTAATAAATTTTTCTATAATAACTTTTCTTGAATATTTTTTTGCGTGCTCAAAAGCTTCAATACATTCTTCCTTAGTTTTGACATTGATGGAAGCTCCTTTTCCGTGATTACCATCCAATGGTTTAAAAACCAGTGGGAATCCAACACCTTTCACCGCACTTTCAAGATCATCCGGAGAGCTGATACATACACCTTTCGCAACAGGAATTGCAGCTTCCTTTAACAAGCGTTTTGTTTCATCTTTATTACTTGCAAGATCCACTGCAATAGAACTGGTATGATCCGTCATAGTTGCACGAAACCGAACCTGGTTCTTCCCGTAGCCCAGCTGAACAAGTGAATCTTTATTAACTCTTATAAAAGGAATATCCCGTGCAATAGCTTCTTCAATTATTGAACCTGTGCTTGGACCAAAACGCACACTTTCGCGTAATTCGCGCATGTTACGTATATCATTATCGACATCATATGCGATATTATTAATCAATGCTTCGGCAATTTTTACAGCAGCTTTCGCGGCATAGATACCAACTGCTTCTTCCATATAGGAAAAAACCACATTATAAACTCCTTTAGTACCGGTACTTCTAGTTCTTCCGTATCCGCATTCCATACCTGCCAGGCTCTGCAGCTCTAACGCAATATGCTCAATAACATGACCCATCCAGGTACCTTCTTTTATTCTCAGGAATAATCCGCCCTGAATGCCCTCGGAACAACGGTGCTCGATCAAGCTCGGCAATAAAGTAGCGATCCGACTGTAAAAACCCTCTATTTTATTGGTTGGAGCTTCTTCCAGCTCCTGAAGATCCAGCTTCATTACAATCAGCTTACGTCTTCTTATCGACCAATAATTAGGTCCCCGCATCACTCTTATTTCTATTATCTGCATATAGTTTGTTTTCATGTAATATAGGGTTTTTATCAACAGGATCGGTAAATTGTTCACAAGTATGGTACAAATGGATAGTCTCAGGGCAGTAATCCGCTTGTTTTTAAGTTAAATTTGTGTGCACAAAAAAATCCATCATCAGAATGAACATTCCAAAAGGCAAGCTTATTTCCGTAGGAGGAAGTGAAGATAAAGGAACAGAAATAGACGCGAAATTTGTTCAGAAAGATCAGCT
>JAJTCJ010000009.1 GCA_021323165.1 Bacteroidota bacterium
TTAAATATTCCAAAGTATGAAGCGCTGAAAAAGCAGGAACTTGTATATAAGATCCTCGATCATCAGGCTATCAATCCTCCTGCCGGCAATGATCAAAAAACAGAATCGAAACCGGAAGAAAGAACTGAGCACAAAACAGAAATAAAAAGTGATCCTCGACATGATCACAAACCTCATGAACACAGGGTTCTTCGTCCTAGAAAACCTAAACCTGAAGGAAGTGATTCTGAGCGTCCGAAAATAAGACAACCTGAACCAAATCAAAATACATTCTTTAATGATGATGATTTCAGCCAAAAGGCAGGAAATACTCACACACCTGTAACCGAAGAACCAAAAGAAATTATAACTCACGAACCTCATCCTAACGAAAATACTTCTCATGAGAATCCTGTCATTGCCACTGATGGCAATGACAGTTCTTCAATTGAAAAGAAGGATCAGATGAACCGTCAGCATAACAATCAGAGAACAAACAGTAACAGTCCACGCCAGCAGCAGCAGGCCGACCTTTACAACTTTGACGGAATTGTGGTAAGTGAAGGTGTTTTAGAAACAATGCCTGATGGTTACGGTTTTTTAAGATCTTCTGATTATAACTACCTGAACTCTCCTGATGATATTTATGTATCTCAGTCTCAGATAAAATTATTCGGATTAAAAACAGGTGATACTGTTCGCGGAAGTATTCGTCCTCCTAAAGAAGGTGAAAAATACTTTCCTTTGATCAAGGTTGAAAAGATAAATGGCCGCGATCCAAGTTATGTGCGTGACCGTGTACCTTTCGAATATCTTACTCCATTATTTCCTTACGAAAAGTTCAAATTAACAGGACACGCACAATCAAACATGAGTGCGCGTATCTTCGACCTTGTTACTCCGATAGGAAAAGGACAGCGTGCATTGATCGTTGCTCAGCCCAAAACAGGTAAAACCGTTTTACTAAAAGATATTGCAAATGCTATAGCAGCAAATCATCCTGAAACTTACCTGATCATTCTTCTTATTGATGAACGTCCGGAAGAGGTAACAGATATGGCACGCAGTGTAAAAGCGGAAGTTATTGCTTCTACCTTTGATGAACCTGCTGACCGTCACGTGAAGATTGCGAACATTGTTCTGGAAAAAGCGAAGAGAATGGTTGAGTGCGGACATGATGTTTGTATCCTCCTGGATTCAATCACACGTTTAGCACGTGCTTATAACACAGTTCAGCCAGCCTCTGGTAAAGTATTATCAGGAGGTGTTGATGCGAATGCTCTTCACAAGCCAAAACGCTTCTTCGGTTCTGCCCGTAAGATCGAGAATGGTGGTTCATTAACCATCATTGCAACTGCTCTTACCGAAACAGGTTCTAAGATGGATGAGGTTATTTTTGAAGAGTTCAAAGGAACCGGTAACTCTGAGATCCAGCTCGACAGAAAGATCGCGAACAAACGTATCTACCCTGCTATTGATATTGTTGCTTCAAGTACAAGAAGAGATGATCTGTTAGTTGATAAGGAAACTCAGCAGCGTATGTGGATCCTTCGTAAGCATTTATCGGATATGAACCCGGTTGAAGCGATGGACTTCCTTAAAGACAGGATCAAGAACACTCAGACAAATGAAGAGTTTTTAATGTCGATGAACGGTTAATAGTCAGGATGCATGAGAACGGAGTGTGGAGATTTAAAAAGATTATTATTTAAATTTTAGAATTTATAAATGAAGCTTCATATCAGTATTGTACTCGGACTTATTGCCGGATTGATCTTTTCACTTTCATGGTATCTGATGGCAAGATCGATCGGCTTCTATTCAGTTAGTGTATACTTCTATATATACTTTGTTAAGCTGGGTCTCATTTTGCTGGGAGTATTTTTATCGGTTATACTGATAAAAAGAAAAAACGGAGGCTTTCTTGAATTTAAATCTGCTCTACAAACAGGTATGATCTACGCAGTAATATTTGCTGTTGTGGTAGCCCTGTTTAACTTTATTTACTACCGTTATATTTCACCGGATACAATGGACTTTTTTGTTGCTGAAGCAAAGAAACATGGTGAAATAGTACTTAAGCTAAAAGACGCTGATCTAATAAAATTCATGGATGCAGAAAGGACCAGACTGGACTCTTTTACAGTGATCATACTTCCAATACTATTCTGGGGATTGATCATTTCACTTTTAGCAGGAGCAATCCTTCAAAAAAAGAAAGCAGTGCTTATACATGAAAATTAGGTCCTAAAGACATTTAAATGAAAAACCCTTTCCGGAACAGAAAGGGTTTTTCATTTAATATAAGTGGAACTTAAAACTTAATTCCCATAACAAGGATATCATCAACCTGTTCTCTTTCTCTGGCCCAGTCGGTTAAAGTTACATCCAGTATATCGTGCTGCTCTTTCATTGGCTTATGGTGAATAGAGGATAATAAGTTTTTGAAATTCTTTGCCATGAATTTTTTTCCTTTTTCACCACCGAACTGATCAAGGTATCCATCAGTATATATATAAATAGAGTCGCCTTTTTTTACTTTGATGATCTGTTCTGTAAATTTAAAATTTTCATCTGTTGCTCCACCAATCGAAGCCTTATCAGCATTTATTTTGAAGATCTCTCCTGAAGCATGATACAAAGGCCTCATAGCACCCGCAAATTCTACCTTACTATTTTTAAGATCAATTGAGCACAAAGCGATGTCCATTCCATCTCCGGTTTCCGACTTTGTTGATTCCTGCTTTAAAGCTTTCTTTACTCCTTTGTTAAGTAAGTTTAGGATTTCAGCCGGACGGGTAATCCCTTTTTCAATTATAACCTGGTTAAGAATATCGTTCCCGATCATGCTCATGAAAGCCCCGGGAACACCGTGTCCTGTACAATCAGCAACTGCCACAATCACTCTATCGTTACGTTCTGCATAAAAATAAAAATCTCCGCTAACGATATCTTTAGGTTTGTATAAAATGAAATAATCGTTCAGGGATCTGTTGATCTCTTCTCTCGAAGGTAAGATCGCCTGTTGAATTCTCCTGGCATAATTAATACTATCTGTGATGTTCTTGTTCTTTTCTGCGATCTGATCCCTGTTAATTTCTATGATCTGGTAAGCTTCTGCGATCTCTTTATTTTTTTGTTCAAGAGTTTTATTAGCACGTTGTTTTTGCTTAATGCCCAGTACTAATAATACCGCAAGTGCAGAAACCAATAAGAGTCCACCAGCTACAGAATTTCGCATCATTCTCTCCTTCTCTACTTCTGCCTCCTGTATTTTCAATTCCTTACTCTGAGCTTCACTCTTTAATTTTTCACCACGCAATTCCGTTTCTTTTAATTCAATTTCTTTCGTCTTCTGAGCAGCTTCCATTTTTTGTTTTACCAGCTCAAGCTGTTGTTGTCTGGATAACAAACCTGAGATCTCTTTTCCTTTTGTCAATAAAGCGATCTCTTTTTCTTTTCTATCAGTATCAAACTTTGTCTGCATTTCGATGAGCTTTGCAGAATTCTCAGTATTAAAGATACTGTCCTTTATTGCAGTAAAGAGTTTGTAGTTCTCCAGAGCATCACCAGGCTTATTAAGTTTTTCATAAACCGAGGACAATCCAAGGTAAGCACTCTTTAAAGCCACTTTATAGCCAACCTCTTTTGCGATCTTAACTGCATTTAGCTGAGATTCCACGGCCTCTGGGTACTTCCCCTGTTTCTCATATATATTACCAATATCAATATAGCTCATGGCCATTCCTTTTTTATTATTAAGTTCCTTTCGGATCTCAAATGCTTTTTGCTGATACTCCAATGCAAGGGTATAATTTTCCTGTTGGTAATAAATTGCTCCGATATTTCCTAAGTTAGATGACGTTCCTTTCTTATCTCCTATTTCCTGTTTCATTTTCAGGGATCTTAACTGATAATCAAGAGCTTTCTCATATTCCTTATAATCCATGTAGATGATTCCGATATTATTGAGGCAGCCGGCAATCCCGTCCTTGTAATTTATCTCTTCCATGATCTTTAAGGATTTCAGAAGGTACTCAAGGGATAGTTTATTATTTCCCTGAGCAGAATATATGTTTCCAATTCCCATCAATCCATTGGCTATACCTTTCTTATCCCCTATTTCTTCATTGATCTTCAATGCTTTCAGATAATACTCAAGAGAAGAATTGAAATCCCCTTCCAGGTAATAACTATTGCCGATTGTATTACAGCTATTGATCTTCCCTTTAGAATTGCCTGTCCGGTTAGCTATATCGAGAGCTGTTAAGCAAATTTTCCTGGCCTTTGCCGGCTGAGTTCTGAGATATTGTTCACCTAAAGAATTAAGAATATCGATCCTGGATTTGTCATCAGAGGTTTGCTCAAGTTTTTCTTCAAGCTCTTCAATTTTAGATTGCTGTGCGGAAACATCCAGGGGAACACAAAAAAATGCACAAAATAGCACCAGGAAAAATGCCAGACGGCAATACCTGTTTAGACCTATAATGAATTGAAAATTAAAAAGTTGCAGAGCAGTAGCGTTTTTTCCCATACTAAAGGGATTCTTCAAATATACTTTTTTGAAATGAGGTAACCAAAACAGAATTTAGTAAGAGGAAAAATACTGAAATACTTTATTGAAATAGTTGATATTTATACTGACAGAAAGGATTTCACAAGTTAAAACAACTAACTTTGCCAACCAATTATCAGACATGGCACGCAAAGTAAAAGAAACAGAAGACCTTCCGAAAGCAAAGATCAACGCAACTACATTAAAGCGCTCTATGCGCTTATTTGAATATATTGGACCTCACAAATGGAAGCTTTATCTTGGGATGGTTTTCCTGCTTCTGACAGGCGGAACCGCTCTCATCTTTCCCTGGATATTAAAAGATTTGATGTTTACCGTTGAGAACAAGGATTTTTCTCAGATAAACAGAATTGGTCTGATCTTAATTCTGGTATTGACATTTCAGTCTGTTTTTTCATATTTCAGAATCTATTTGTTCGTTAATTATACGGAAAACACCTTGGCTCAATTACGGAGGGCTGTTTATGCGCACCTTATCACTTTACCGATGAGTTATTTTGTTCAGCAGAGGGTTGGAGATCTGAACAGCAGGATGTCGGCCGATATTTCACAAATCCAGGATACACTTACAACTACCATTGCTGAATTTTTAAGACAATTCATTCTTGTTATAGGAGGAATTATTTTTCTTCTTGTTATTTCTCCTCAGCTTACATTAATGATGTTGATGATCGTTCCGATCGTTGCGGTTGCAGCTGTAATTTTTGGAAGGTTTATAAGAAAGACGTCTAAGGAGGTTCAGGAAAAAATTGCTGCATCGAATACTATCATAGAAGAAACACTTCAGGGTATAAGCAATGTAAAAGCTTTTGCAAATGAGTTCTTTGAAAACCTGCGATACAGAAAAAGCACTGATGACATTGTTAAAACCGCAATTCACGGAGGTAAGCTCAGAGGTGCCTTTGCATCATTTATTATTTTTTGTTTATTCGGTGCAATTGTAGCAGTTATCTGGTACGGAGTTCATCTGGCTTCGAAGGGGGAACTTAATATCAGTTCGCTGGTTGCATTTATCCTTTATTCCGCTTTTGTTGGGGCTTCATTTGGTGGAATTGCCGAATTGTATGCTCAAATACAAAAGGCAATCGGATCACTTGAACGTGTCTTCGAAATTCTTGACGAACGTCCGGAAGTGCTTGAGATCAATGAAAATAAAAATATTACTAAACGTATAGAAGGCTCTGTTACTTTCGAAAATCTCGCCTTTACATATCCTTCCAGAAAAGAAATCCAGGTTCTGAAAAGTATAAACCTTTCTGTAAATAAAGGTGAGACCATTGCCATAGTTGGTCCAAGCGGATCGGGAAAATCTACTATAGTAGGATTGTTGTTGCGTTTTTATGATCCTGAGAATGGAGCCATTCTTATCGATGGGAAAGACGCACGACAATATTCTCTTACAGAATTACGTAATAATATGGCGATTGTACCACAGGATGTTTTACTTTTTGGAGGAACGATCAAAGAGAATATTGCTTACGGAAAACCCGGAGCTACCGATAATGAGATTATGGAAGCGGCAAGAAAAGCCAATGCACTTGAATTTATAGAAACATTTCCTGAAAAGCTTGAAACCATAGTTGGTGAACGCGGAATCAAACTTTCAGGCGGCCAGCGCCAGCGTATTGCAATTGCGAGAGCTGTTTTAAAAGATCCGAGTATTCTTATCCTGGATGAGGCAACAAGTTCCCTCGATTCTGAATCAGAAAGAGTAGTTCAGGAAGCCCTGGATAAGCTGATGGTAGGAAGAACATCCTTTGTGATCGCTCATAGGTTATCCACCATCCGCAAAGCAGATAAAATAGTTGTTATCGAGAGAGGTGAAGTTCGTGAAAGCGGTACTCATCAGGAGTTGATGCAGCTTGAAAATGGTTTGTACAGAAGCTTATCTAACCTTCAACTGGAGCTGGCTTAATCAGGATAAATACGGATATTTTATTTTTTTAGCGATTCATGCAACCTATTGTTGTTTTTGTGCATCTTTTAATGGAGCGACCGTATATCGCTTAGAGATTATAGAAACACCCAATTACTACCCGAAAAGCCCTTTACTTTTGTAAGGGGCTTTTTATTTGATTTACATCGGGAGATAAACTACTTTTTTGGTATCGAAGAATTCCTCTTCAAAGAATATCTTCAGATCATGGAACACGACCCTCTTCTGAAAATCTTTAAATTCTTCAGTAAGATCTCCTCCTTTCAGATAGAGAATACCATTTGGGAGATTATTAAATTGAGTTCTTGTAAATTTATTCTGCATCCATCTGTAAAAAGAAGGGAACTCTGTTACTGCTCTTGAGATTACAAATTCGAATTTCTCTTTTACATCCTCAGCCCGTTGATGTTCTGCACGAACATTCTTCAAACCCAGGGCCTGAGCAACCTCATTTACAACCTTGATCTTTTTACCAATGGAATCAACAAGATAAAAATTACATTCCGGAAACATGATCGCAAGCGGAATCCCGGGAAAGCCTCCTCCGCAACCAACATCCATAATATGGGTTTTAGGTTTAAAGGCCATAACCTTAGCAATACCTAAAGAATGAAGTACATGGCGTTCATAAAGAAGATCAATATCTTTTCTCGAGATCACATTGATCTGTGCATTCCAGTGTTCATATAAAGATTGTAATTGAGCGAATTGTTTTTGCTGCTCAGCAGTAATGTCAGGGAAGTACTTTAAAATGATAGATATATCATGCATAAAATAAAGATTCAGGCTTAATACCTCAATTCAGAAAAAATTAAACTATAAAGGAAAATTAAATTTTCCCATCAGTGTTTCTAAGAATATTAGCAAGGAATTCTCTTGCTCTGAATAACTGAGCTTTAACGGTACCTAATGGAAGTTCAAGCTTATCTGCGATCTCTTCATAAGAAAGCTCATCGAAGTAACGCATTTCAACCAGTACACGGTAGCGGGGTTTTAATTTATCCACCACATCATGCATGTGTTTCACTTTTTGTTTTTTAATGAAATTCTCTTCCGGGGTAAGTCCTTCCGAACGAATGTCCATTGCCATTTCTGAACCTTCTTCATTCTCGAACGTTTTGTCGATCGAAAAAGTGACCATCTTTTTCCTGCGGATAAAATCAATGCAGTTATTGGAAGCTATTTTAAAAAGCCAGGTGCTGAATGCGTAATTTGGTGTGTATTGCTGAAGTCGTTTAAATGCTTTTCCGAAGGCCTCAATGGTAAGATCATCAGCATCATCTTTATTATTAACCATTTTCAGAAGCATGAAATAAACAGAATCGCGATAACGCCCCATAAGCTCGGCATACGCTTTCTGATCACCTTTATCTAAAGCGGAACGTATAAGTTTATAATCATAAACAGCTTTTTCCGAAAGGTTATTATCATGTTCTAATTCATCCATCTTAGCTCCTTATTTCCATTTATTTTTTCTGACAAACATATTGAAGAATGTAATAAAAGGATACACCATCAATAATATCAATTCGATCAAAGGCGAAAATAGCAATAAATCCTTTTCTGCCAACAGTTTCATCGATTTGTTAAAGATAATCAATTGAATTAATAACCGCAATGCAAAAAGTGACAAAACTATGATGGGCTGAAATTGCAGGATGAGTACTGCAGCAAAAGTTGCATAAAAAAGATAAAGACTGATGCTTAAAAGTGCTAAACGAAACTTGCTTCCGCTGTTATAATGCTTAAAAGTAGTGACATGTCGTCTTTTCTGACGGAACCAATCCTTAAAGGTTCTTTTAACACGTGAAATAGTATGTGTGTCAATAGAGATCTCCACCTGGGAGTTACGTTTGGTTGCCGCTTCATTTACAAAAAGGTCGTCATCACCGGACTCAATATGGTAGTGAGAAGCGAAACCCTTCATTTTAAAGAACAACGATTTTTTATACGCAAGATTTCTTCCTGTTCCCATGTAGGTTTTCCCGGCAATTGAAAAAGAAAGATATTGAAGAGCGATAAAAAAGGTGTCGAAACGAATAAGCTTGTTCACAAAACCTTTTTGTTTTTCATAAGCTCCATAGCCAATCACTATTTCGGTTTCACCTGTAAAGTGCTGCATCATATTCTTCAGCCAGTCTTTACTGCGTGGCTTGCAATCGGCATCAGTTAATAATAAATGTTCGTTGCTTGCTCCTTTGATACCCATCATTAAAGCGATCTTTTTGCCATGGGAATAAGTTTCATCTTCCTTGATCGTAACGATCTTCAGATTGGAATGCTTGTAAGCAAACTCTTTTAAAATGTCAGCAGAATTATCAAATGAACAATCATTCACAACAACAACTTCAAAATCGGGATAATCCTGTTCAAAGATCCTTGGAAGAAATTCAACAAGATTATCATCTTCGTTTCTTGCGCATATGATTATTGAAGCCGGAGGAAAATTCTGAGGAATATCTTTCTTTTTATAATATGCAAGACGTGAGAAAACACCCAGGTAATAAAATAATTGAATTAGTAATGCAAGAACAAATGCTCCAAACACCACAAGACCTATCGAAAATGTTGTAAACTGAGACCAAACCATAAAACAAAAATACCTTTAACACATCAACCGTAATGTGTTATCTTTGGCAGGATTTAAACAAAGTAATTAACAATCAATCAAGAGTTATCAGTTAATAGTTATTGGAAATTCAGGCCTGTCTGATTTAAATCAATTTCTTTTTTAACTTATTTAACCAAATATGAAGTTCAGTATATCAAACACAGATAAAGGAAGCAAGGCACGAGCAGGGGAAATAATCACCGACCACGGCACTATACAAACACCTATTTTTATGCCTGTTGGTACTGCGGGCACTGTAAAAGCCGTACATCAGCGGGAATTAAGGGATGACATCAAAGCACAGATAATTCTTGGAAATACCTATCACCTTTATCTTCGTCCCGGCCTTGAAACGATTCAAATGGCCGGAGGACTTCACAAGTTCAATGGCTGGGAAAAACCGATATTAACCGACAGCGGGGGCTATCAGGTTTATTCACTTGCCAATCAACGCAAGTTAACCGAAGATGGAGCTAAATTCACTTCTCATATCGATGGCAGCAAGCACTTTTTTACTCCTGAAGGTGTAATGGATATTCAAAGAATCATCGGGGCAGATATCATAATGGCTTTTGATGAATGTACTCCCTACCCTTGCGAATATGAATATGCAAGAAAATCAATGGAAATGACTCATCGCTGGCTGAAACGCTGCTGCAATCGGTTTGATGAAACAGAAGGAAAATATGGTTACTCACAGACTCTGTTTCCAATTGTTCAGGGTAGTGTTTATAAAGACCTCAGAGAACGTTCTGCAGAATTTATTGCTTCACAAAACCGTGAAGGAAACGCAATTGGCGGTTTATCCGTTGGAGAGCCGGCAGAAGATATGTATGCGATGACAGAAGTTGTCTGCAATATTTTACCTGCTGATAAGCCCCGTTATCTTATGGGCGTGGGTACACCAATGAATATACTTGAAAGTATTGCCCTTGGGATTGATATGTTCGATTGCGTGATGCCAACCCGGAATGCACGACATGGATTGCTTTACACTCAGAATGGTATAATGAATATGAAGAACGAGCGATGGAAAAATGACTTTTCTGTTCTTGATGAAAATGGAACTTCGTATGTGGATAAAGCATACACGAAAGCTTATTTGCGTCACCTGGTACATTCGCAGGAACTGCTTGCTGCGCAAATAGCAAGTATCCACAATCTGGCTTTCTATTTGTGGCTGGTAGGCGCTGCAAGGGAACAGATCATTGCAGGAACATTCTATGAATGGAAGAATAAAATGGTGAAGCAAATGAGTGTACGATTGTAAATTGGAATTTGGTTATTGAGTTATTGGGAATGGTTGAATTAGTAAAATGAAGTTAATAGACAAATATATAATTGGTAAGTTCCTGGGGACATTCTTCTTCTCATTGCTTCTTATTATTCTTATTGTTGTGGTATTTGATATCTCTGAAAAGATTGAGGATTTTGTTGGGAAACAAGCTCCTATCAACGCAATAATCTTTGATTATTACTTTAACTTCATCCCCTTTTTTATTAATTTGTTTAGTCCGCTCTTCACCTTTATTGCTGTTATATTCTTTACTTCAAGGATGGCTTCCAGAACAGAGATAGTTGCCATACTCAGCAGCGGAGTAAGTTATACGCGATTACTATTTCCTTACATGCTTTCAGCTACTGTTATAGCGACACTGTCCCTAGTATTGAATAATTTTGTGATCCCACGTTCGACCAAAAAAATGATCGAGTTTGAGAATAGATATATCCGTAACGAATTTTACAATAAAGACAGAAATATTCATAAACAGATCTCTCCCGGAAACTATATTTACCTCGAAAGCTTCAGTACTGAACAACAGACCGGTTATAAATTTTCGATTGAAAAATTTCATAACGGAAAGCTTTATTATAAGCTGATGGCTGATAACATAAAGTGGGACAGTCTTAAAAAGGACTGGTCGATCAATGACTATTATATCAGGTATATCAATGATATGAACGAGTATATCAAGAAAGGAACAAAACTCGATACCACGCTTGCCTTTACTCCTGCTGAATTTGGACGAAAAGACAATACTCTCGGAACAATGGATTATTATGAGCTGAACGCTTATATGGAAAGTGAGCGATTGAAAGGAAGTGACAATCTTGAACTTATAGAACTTGAGAAGAACCGTAGAATCGCGTTCCCATTTGCTACATTTATCCTTACACTTATCGGAGTGTCGATAGCGAGCAGGAAAGTACGCGGAGGTATAGGAATGCACATTGGACTTGGGATCGGGATCAGCTTCACATTTATTATGTTCATGCAGGTGACCACCACTTTTGCCGCAAGCGGACGCATTTCTCCTCTGGTCGCAGTGTGGATACCAAACATTGTTTTCAGCTTTCTTGCCTGGTACCTGCTGAAAGTTGCCCAAAAATAATTTTTATTGTGGTGTCCATTTCTCACAATGCCTTAAAACCTCTGGCATAAAATTGTAATTATATTTTACAGATCAAATTCTTTCAGATTTTTTAAGCTCTTCGGACCAAGGGAAATCTGTTAAAAGAATTCAAAAAGAAGAAGCCTCTATAGCAGGGGCTTCTCTTTTATAACCAAGGTTCGTGGCATATATTTTAAAATATAATCATATAAACTTTACAAAAATGAAAAAGATCGGTATACTATTATTAGTCGTTGGTGTATTTCTGATGGGATACGCTGCTGTTAAATTTATTAAAGACAGAAAAAAAGGAAGTGAAGAGCAGGTTCAGGACCAGGTATTACCATTCCCTTGGTTACCCACAACAGGTGCTGTGTTAATTGCTGGAGGAATAATTCTAATGGGTTCAGGAAGATTCAGAAGAGTGAGATAAAAAAGAAAGCCGGTGATCCCGGCTTACCTATTTTTTAATTCTTATTGAGCTTCACGCAGCTCTAATTTATTTTCTGTCTCAGCTGCATTGACAAAATCCAAAGTTCTGATCTGACTTTCATTAAAAGCAGAGATCCTCTTTTCTTTGAGGTCGGGAATCAATTTTATTTCCCTGCCAAATGTTCCTATCTCCGTTTTCTTATCCAGATTAGAGATAAGTTCTGCAAGGATCTTTTCTGCTTCAAGCTTTTCCTTGTACTGCGATACTTTATGAGACCAATTGCTTCTAATGACCGTAAAAACCAAAAAGTATAAAGCAATAATTAACACAACACATAAAATCTGAACATCACTTATTTCTGCCATAACAATTCTTCTGCATTAATTTCTTTAATAATTACTGCTTTGAGTTTTAATTGCAATGGGAAGGTATTAAAATTTAGTTAAAACGTCTATTATTACGGTAAATTTTATTTAATCTTTTTCTGACAATTATTTGCCAAACCATCCTTTCACTTTTTTCCAGATCCTTTCAGATTGTTTTCCTTTCTTCTGGTCACCTATTAAATATCCATAAACCTGCAAATCAGGGATAGCATCGAAAACAATTTTTGCAACTCCAAGCATTGGAAGGAAGAGGATCATCCCGGCAACACCCCATATAAGGCCGCCCACCATCAGAATAAGTATTGTAAAGAAACCGCTGATATTCACTTCGCCTCCAATAATATAAGGTTCAATAAAATAATTATCAATCGCCTGTATTACCACAATAACTGCAAGAGCACCTACTGCAACATTCATAGAATCTTCTGTAACAAGGGCCACTGCGAAAGGAAATAATCCACCTATGATCGAACCTACATAAGGTATGATCGTGAGAAGAGCAGCAATAAGGGCAAGTAAAAATGCACTTTTCAAGCCTATGATCAGGAAGCCAATAGTAAACAGGACCGTAAATATCAGTATCGATAAAACTCTGCCTGTTAAATAACTCTGAGCAACCTTGCTTATGTTACGTATTAATTTTTGTGAATCTCTTTCAGGAGTATCTTCCATTAATCTTATAAAGAACGTTTCATATTTTTCCCTTTGGAACAAGAAGAGAAATGTGAAAATCAATACGAGAACAGCAGAAGCAAATAAACCAAGAGATCCTGCAAGAAGATCTTTCACCACAGAACCTGAAGACTCTGCAAGTGATTTTACTTGTTTATTGATCACTGTATCCTGCTCTTTTTTGGGAATATTTAATTTAGCTGAAATATAATCCTGGGATTTTTTAATGAATTGCTCCGATCTTTTTTCCATTTCAGGGAACTCATCTGCCAGCCTTGATGCCTGAACAAAAACAAGTGTTCCGATTCCAAAGGCAACAATTACAATAATGAGGAGAGACAAAAGAGCTGAAAAAATTCTTTTAATACCACCTTTTTCCATTCTGTTAGATATTGGAGTAAAAAGCATGGCAAAGAAAATAGAAAATGTAATCGGAATCAAAATAGGTTTCGCAAAATACAATACTACGCAAGCCAATACTCCAAAAAATAAGACTGAATTAATTGTTCTGATAGAAACCTTATGAACCATAATTATAGTTTTAATCAATGGTTTCAAAGCTTATACCAATAAAAATTATTCTACAATAAACCTTTTGGAGGGTAAATAAATTCCCATATAACTGTAAATAGTGAGTAATATTGATAATCCAAAGAAGCAGGATTTTAAAACCGCCACCACTATACTTTTTTAGCACAGAGAAGAAAATTTAATTTCCTGAGAAAATTTCACAGATAAAATTGTCCACTTTTCATATTCCTGATTTAACTTATAAAAATCTGCTTTCAGCGATAGTGCTTTAAAATTAGACGTTTAAAACTGGCTAAGGCATATGCTTTTCTCCTGATCTAACAATAACGGTATTAAATTGTTCGACATGAAAAAACTCTACTTCTATATACAGTTTATACTTTTATTTAATATAACTGTACTGTATTCACAGCCCTTAACATTCACTTCCAATCCAACAGTATTCTCCGTTGAAACAACAACTGGTTTGAGCTGGAACAATGAAATAAATCTTAATTCCTCAGATGATCAACGGGCCCGGTCAGGCATGTGGATAGGGTTGATCTTCACTATCAACACTGATGTACTGAATACCCAGGGTTATGGTTTTTCAATCCCATCGTCCGCTGTTATTACAGGAATTGAAGTGAAACTGGAAAAGCGAGCACAGGGTATTGGCATTGGCAGTTCTATCCGTGATAATACCCTTCAGTTATTAAAAAACAGTGGACCCGTGGGCAACACAAAATCTAATTCTGCAGCATGGTCTGCCTCAGATATAACTGAAATATATGGCGGTCCAACAGATCTGTGGGGAACAACCTGGGAGCCATCTGAAATTAATTCACCAGGCTTCGGTTGTGCTTTCTCAGCAAAGTTGAGCGCAGGCACGCCAGGAGTATTTATGGAAGCTGAATTGGATGAGGCCCAAATAAAAGTGTATTACACGCTTACACCTCTTGAAATAAGTCTGGTATATTTTGATGCATTTATAATGGAAGATCAGAAAGTGAAGCTGAAATGGATGACAGAATCTGAAACCAATAATGATCATTTTGTCTTACAACATTCAAAGGATGCTATAGCATGGTCAGACAAAGCTACAATTCCGGGAGCAGGAAACAGCACCTCTCCCGTAAATTACGAATGTATTGATGATGAAACTGTAGAAGGTTTATCATATTATAGATTAAAACAAATCGATTTCGATGGATTCACAAGTTATCATAAGGTTACTTCTGTAGAGATTCAGCCCGGTAAAACCAATGTGTCTTTTGGACCCAACCCAACTAAGGATCGGATAATATTTAAATGTTCGAAACCAATGGATACAAGTCTTATAATCTATTTATATGATATAAACTGGAACCAGGTAAAACAAACTGAAAAGATGTTTCTTAAAAAGAATGAATCAAACAGTATTGAGCTGAATATCCCCGAACTGAAGAACGGAATTTATTTTTATAAAGCAGTAATGGAAGAGGATGTTGTTTCCGGACAACTGGTGAAGGAAGATTAAAAAGGAGTGCTGAGAGGCACTCCTTTTTTATCATGAATTTTATTCTGATTATTTTTTTACAGGAACATTCAGAGTGATCACTACTTTATCTTTTCCGGATTTACTCTTTTTAGTTACACCAAAGTCTCCGGAATGAATGGTCATTGAACCATGAAATGCTCCGCCTCCATTTCCTTCCTCCTTGAAAGTGAAAGGTATTTCAACAGCCATAGTGGAATCCTTCATTGTAAGATTTCCATTTGCAAGAAAACCGTTTTCTGTTGCTTTTATTGAAGTTGATACAAACGAAATAACAGGATATTTTTCAGCGTTAAAAAAATCTGCTGATAATAAATGATCATCTTTTTGCTTGTTTCCTGTATTTAACGTTTTCACATCAACTGAAGCACTGATCTTTGAATTAGCAGGATCCTTTTGATCAAAATCAATACTTGCTTTGAGTCCGCTTAAGGTTCCTTTGGTTCCTTCATCAGGCAATTCAAAATTTATAGTTAAGCCTTCATTTGATACATTCCATAACATTGAAGCCGTAAATCCGCTAGCAACTAACATTGTAGCAGCTAACACAATAAGAGATATTCTTTTCATAATCATTAAGTTTATTTGTTCTATTAAGGCAGCGAAGATAAGGACATTATTTAATATTGTGATTTATCAGACCATAATACACTACATCTATGAGTTCCCCGTTTTCAGTCATAAAATCCTTACGAAGCACACCTTCCTCTTTAAATCCATTTTTCAAAGCAATTTTTCTGCTCCCTATATTTTCTTCAGCAGAACGGATAAAAAGCTTATTCAGCTTTAAGTTACCGAAACTCCAGGGAATAATTGCGGCCATAGCCCCGGAAATAATCCCTTTTCCTTCCAGATTCTTATCAATAAAATAACCGAGTTCACATTTTGAAACCGTCCAGTCAAAATTCTTGAGAAAAAATAAACCGGCAAATTTCTTATCTGCAATACGCTCAATCAAAAAACAGAATTCAGTCCTTTCGTTTTGATTCCTGATCTTGATCTCAATAAAAGATCTGACTGTTTCAATATCCTTAACAGCATTCGCAGTTTTTGGCAGATAAGAACGGATCCTTTCTCTATTGTTGTTAACCAGCGCAAGCAACTTATCACTATCATTAATATTCAACGGTCGTAATAAATATTCTGCAAAAAAAAGAGTTTCCATTCCTTCAAATATAGATGATAAAAAAGTAAAATAAAAAGGAAATAATCTTCAACTGAAATACATTTTTATTAAATTGCATTAAAATAATCCAGACATGAAAACCTTAAAATTGACAGTTTTTGCTTTTGCGGCTGCCATAATGCTTAGTGCATGCAGTCCCAGCCCGGAAGATGCACGCATCTACAACGATGAACTAATTGCGATAGAAAATCCTTTATCCCAGAAAGAAGAGGCTTTTATTGAAATGTTATCCGCTGATAAATCTGTGGAAGAGCTTAAAGCAGCGTATGCTGATCTTGTTAAGCAAAGCCAGGAAGCAGTTTCGGGAATAGAGAAGATCCAGGGATTTGATAACAGCACATCATTTCGTGATGCAGCCAAAGACTACTTCACAACAATTAAAGGCATAGTGGATAATGAATACAAAACCATAGTAGACCTTTCTTCAAAGAACCCGGAAGAAATAACCGAAGAGGATTCTAAAAAATATGAAGATCTACTGGCAACTGTTCAGGAAAAGACAGATAAAGTTTTATCAAAGATCCAGAGCGAACAGGCAGCTTTTGCTGCAAAATATAAGTTTGATATCGAAAAAGATGTTGAACAGGCAAAACAGTAGTTTAGTTACTTTTAAGAAAATCCCTTTAAACAAATCGTTTAAAGGGATTTTTTAATTTTAAAATATGTTCTCGATACATTTTTTCTGAAAAAGAAAAAACACTCGAACTGACATCCATACTGGTTTCCAATGATGTTCGATCTAAAATTAATTACAAAGATTAGCTAAAGTATTTGCCGCTTCGGTGTTTCCAAGTCCGCTTGCTTTACTGAGATCGATGCAGCAATGATCTTTTTTTCCAACTTCAAAATAGCAAAGGCCCCTTCCGAAGAATGCATCTGCATAAGCATTATTTAAGCTGATCGCATTCGAATAATCATTGATGGCAACCCAATAATCTTTTAAGTTATGTGCCATTAATGCTCTTTTATAATAACCTTCCGGATTCTTAGGATTGAACTTAACTGCTTTATCATAGTCCTCGATAGCACCTTTCCAGTCGCCATTGTCTGATTTAGAATTACCTTTTTCTAAATAACTTAATGCTTCGGCCTCCCTTTCTTTAGTGATTTCCTGGGCAGAACTCATTACCCCAATTACTCCGAAGAGTAAAACCCAAAATGCTTTTTTCATATTCTCATTTATTATTTAAAAATTAATTTCATTTATGAAACATCGCAATCTTTTATGTTGACTACTTCAAAAAATCCCCATCAATTATTAAAAGCTTCACTCCGTTTTTCGAAACAGAACGATGTGAACTCATTTCATCTGAAACAACATAGGTCATTCCTTTATTCATCACAAAAGTGTCTCCTCCTTCCAATTCAGTGGTGAAGCTGCCTTCAAGACAATGAACTATATGTCCCTTCTGACACCAGTGATCAGCTAAATATTCTTCAGAATATTCTACGATCCGGATACGAAGTCCTTCAAGCTGCAGGATTTGCCAGAAAGCGACTCCGGTTTCTCCTTTATGTTGATCTTTACTAATATTCGGCCAGTTAATGATCTGGAATGGGATCTTTGACATAATTATTTATTTATTTATTTCATTTAGTAATGATGTGAGATCAAGCGGCCGCGTAAACATTTCAAGGCTGCCGTCAGATTTAGCAGGCCATTGATCCTTTGGACGATCCCAGTATAATTCAACTCCGTTGCCATCAGGATCATCCAGATATAATGCTTCCGAAACGCCATGATCGGAAGCACCTGTCAATGGGTAGTTAGCTTTCTTTATTCTGTCGAAGATCATAGCAAGATCTTTTCTCTCCGGATATAAAATTGCAGTATGATAAAGTCCCACACTTTCAGTAGATACCGGTGGTGCACCTTTGCTATGCCAGGTATTTAATCCTATATGATGATGATAACCTCCCGCAGAGATAAACACCGCTTGATCTCCATATTTCATAGTAATTTCAAATCCCAGCAGATCACAATAGAACTTTAGAGAGTTATCAATATTGGAAACTTTCAGATGAACATGTCCAATCCGGGTTTGGGCTGGTATTTTATAGTTTTCCATTATACTTTCATTTAGATAAAGGTAAAGAAGTTAAATTAATGAGTATGGATTAAAATTCAAGCCATTATTCCAGGCGAACATTCACTAAAATCAATTTTGGAGATGCGCAAACCGAATTTGCGGCTGCGACAACTGAAATTACGGATGTTCAAATTGGAAATGCGGATGAACTATTTCCAATTGCGGATGCGACAAATCAATTTGTACATGCGACTTTCCAATTTGGGGGTGCGATAACTCAGATTGCGGGTCCGCAAAATGAAAATGCGGATGCGATTAATGAAAATAAAGCTGCGATAATTCATCTGTCGGACCCGTAAAATGAAAATGCGCATGCGATTACTCAAAATAAAGCTGCGATAATTCATCTGTCGGACCCGCAAAATGAAAATGCGGGCATGTCAATCCATTTTGCGGGTGCGACAATTCAAAAAAATCGGATGAATTGAGGAATAATATCCAACAAAACTCAAAGAGTTTTCTTATAAAATTAGAGGATGTTTTTTTAGTATCAATACCAATAAAGATTACAGAACCTTATAAGGATTCAATAGGTCTGTGGCTTATATTTTTCATGAGTGATACCATACTATATTAATCTACAAAGGCAATGAGAACAATACTACACCATCTCTTTCTATTATTTTTTTTACTGACACTCTCGAAGTTTAATTTCGCTCAAGTACCCTGGGTTCAAAAAGCTGATGTTCCTTTGGGAGGATCAGTCGTTGCATATTTTGCTATTGGCAATAAAGCATACTTACTAAAAGCGCCATTTGAATTTTGGGAATGGAATAGTGATAATAATTCATGGAGCAGGAAAACTGATTTTCCAGGTACTCAAAGAGGGGGCGCAACAGGATTTTCAATTGGAACAAAAGGTTATATAAGTGGGGGCCAAATATATGGTGGCTTTTTTACGGACCTTTGGGAGTGGGATCAGGCCACAGATACCTGGACACGAAAGGCTGATAAAGGAGGTAATGGCCGAGAGAATCCTTCCTCCTTTGTCATTGGTAATAAGGCTTATTTAGTAGGAGGATGGAATCTGAATAATACAAATATTCCTGAATTGTGGGAATGGGACCAGGCAACGAATACATGGTTACAAAAAGCAACGTGTCCATGTGGTCAAAAAGCCGCAGGTGTGGCACTTTCAATCGGCAATAAAGGGTATTTCGGAACAGGCTGGACAAACACTTCGAATGTTACAAATGATTTTTGGGAGTGGGATCAAGCCACTGATACTTGGCAACAAAAAGCAAATGTAGGAGGCCCACCAAGAAGCTCTGCTGTTGGTTTTTCAATAGGCAACAAAGCTTATATTGGAACCGGCACGATTAATAGCAATTCTCAAACAACCAATGATCTATGGGAATGGGATCAAGCAACAAATTCTTGGAGCGAAAAAGCCAGTATTCCCGGTATTGAAAGACATAGCGCAATTGGATACTCCATTAATGGAAAAGGTTACATTGGTAACGGAACTCATTATGATCCTAATACAGGAGGGAGTACTGAATTAGCTGATTTTTGGGAATTTAATCCGTTAATCTTCATTGGAATTAATGAAACTACATTAGTTACAAATTTCAAATATTATCCAAATCCATCTATCAAGAATTTAACTGTAAGCCTTCATACTCTTTCCACGCAACAAATTATTTTAAAAATAAGCAACAGTATTGGGAAGGTTGTTTACGAAGATCATTTGAAGCACTATTCAGGAGAATACATAAATACAATAGATTTAGGTGAACAAGCAATGGGGATTTACACTTTAGAAATCAGCAGCGACAAAGAAAGAATTTTGAAAAAAGTAATACTACAATAGTTTTAAATTGAAAACCAATATCTAATTAATGTCTCAACCGCGAGAAAGAGCCTTGAGATAATTATTAACTAATCATTCTTTACAGGATAAAGAATCCGCAATGCATTAAAAATTGCCTGGTGTGATATAGTCGCATGATCTTCCTGCGGTAAATAATCCAGATCAACTTTAACACTCTTACTTTTTGAACTTTTAATTTTTTCAGCAAGTAAATTTGCATCTACTTCCATAACATGATTGGACGCACCGGGTGTCAACCCTTCTTTACCTACTCCAATATAAATATCTGTTTTTTGAGGAAAATTCTCCTGCAGGATCTCAGATGATGATTTTAGTAAGGAACCATCATCCCACCACAGACTCGGACTGATAATAATATATTTATTGAAAAGTAATGGCTTTTTGAATAAAACTTCAGTAGCGAATAAGCCGCCAAGGGATTGCCCAATAAGCATTTTAGAGGAATTACTTTTGTAATTCTTTTCTATGTATGGCTGTAATTCCCTTTCAATAAACAACATGAATTTTTCGGACTGGCCTGTAGTAGGATATTTTTTTTTGTCTTCGACAGAATTTGTAGGATATGTGAAATCGCGCTTTCTGTCAACACTTGCTATACCTACAACAATTGATTTAGGAACGCGGTTGATCCAGGAAAAATTATTGAATTGAATAAGACCAACAACATGAATAAAATCTTCATCAGCTGATCCATCCAGCAAATAAATAACAGGATACTTTGTAGTATCGTTTTTATTATATCCTTCAGGAAGATAAATATTCAATACTCTTTTTTCATTAAGCTGTACCGAGTGGATCTCGTCTATAACTCCAAGCACAAAAGGCTTAACATGATCTTGTTGTTTATTTTCCTGAGCGTATGCGGCAGATAAAATAAAAGAAAGAAATAATATTATTTTAATTTTCATAATTGATCAGATATTAATTATTACTCAAATTAAGATCTTCATAATAAGACATTAATTCAATTGCTCGGTCTTTAACAATCTGCAGCTGTCTGTTTGCCGAAACCACTTGCCACATCGTACCCTCCATCTCCGAATACAAATTTCCCTGCGCTTCAAATTCAGCATCTCGGTACTCCAGCCATTTTCGTTGTGAGATCTGGATCTTAACTTTCGTATTTTCCGATAATTTACTTAATAAAAGCCGGTAATATTTATTCATCTCTGCATCCCAGCTCTCCATTGCCCTGTTAGCGCAATCAATCATTCCCAGAGTAGTTTGATTTTCGGTTGAATCCATACATGAATTCAACCGAATATCAACAGGGAATTTCTTTGATGATTGTTCTTTATTCTGACCATAACCATTTGTTATGATCAATACGAAAATGAATGATATAAAATATTTACAGCTCATGTTATTAATCGTTAGATTTTAACTTCCCGGCTTTACCACTTCCACCCATTTACCCGGCTTACGCGAATTGATTGAATTATCATACATTGCCTCGCAATAGATAGTCGGCAAGTAATATCTTCCTACGTAAGCTGCATTCAAAACTATTCTGAATGTTTTGGTCTTGGCAGGCGAAATATTAAAGTAAGTGTAAACTCGGTCGTCACGAATATCCTGGTAAGTAGGATAATCACTTTTAATAACACTTTCAGCTTCATCCATACGACTGTTATGAATTTCCCAACCACTTGGAAAGATCTGCGATAAAGCCATCTGCATGTATTCTCCTCTTGTACCCGGATTTGTGATCGTTACTTCCGCGATAAAATCTGTTCCCTGTTCCAGCTTGGAAACATCGATCTCAGAGCTCTGCATATTTGTATATCTTATATCCACACTCAGATCATTTTCAGCCGCTGTCTGGTCTCCCGTTTCAGGAATACCTTCAAGAATTACACGAGCAAACAAAACTCCGGTTCCGTTATTTTTCACTGAAACATTTCCTGCAGCTGCTCCTTTTAACTGCATATCAATTTGCTTCACCGGAAGCTTGGTGTTTAATGCAACAGGAGCTTTATTATCCACTGTTACACTATAACGCATCTCATTGCTTGCACCATTTGCTCCGGCAAATTTTGAAACAGCTATCAGACAATAAGCAGTTGTTTGTGTGCTCATCCAATAAGAAGAACTTAAAGCCTTTGAAACTTCTTTCAGCACCGTTCCTGCTCTTGCTTTCATGTCAAGCAAGGTTAATGTTTCTAAGATCATTGCTTCATCCCTGTCATCAGAACCGTAGCTCCAACCTAATTCACGATACTTCGGAACATTCGTAGATAAATTACTGATCAGTTTTTTAGCAGTCTCTGGCTGTCCGGCTTTCACATAAGCAGCCGCCAGTCTCCATTTGGCAGCAGTCGACAGATCTGAGAGTTCTTTAAGTCTGTTCATTGCTCCGAGTTCAGGTGCTTTTGCCAAAGCAAGTGTGTATAAACGATACGCCTGATCAAGATCATGATTGTAATAATCATATTCGTGAATACTGCGATGAGGAGCCCAGGAGTTTGCTTTGTTTCTCTGGTAACGTTTCCAATTTTCAAGATAACCCGGAGGAAGGCTGTAACCTTTCATTTCAGCTTCGATCATAAAATGTCCGGCATAGCTGGTTCCCCAGTCATCAGCATCATATTGTCCGGCCCAATAACTCATACCACCGCTGGCTGTCTGGAATGCTTTCAAACGCTCAATACCGGCTTTGATATTTTTATCGATCACAATTTTAAAATCACTGTTGAGCTCCATGATATCACTCAGATACAATTGAGGAAAAACTGATGATGTAGTTTGTTCAACACATCCGTGAGGATATTCGATCAGGTATTTCAATCGTTCTCCAAGATTGATCGGAGGAATTGATGACAGCTCGATAGTTCCTTTGTTTGTTCCGGACATACCGGCCGGGGTGTAAGGAGATGTCCATGTTTTACCTGCTTCAACAAGTGTTTCGATCACATTCACAACTTTGGGATTTGGATTGCGGACATCTATCTCAATATCATAAGCAGCTTTCTCAGATCCGCTTGTCGCGATGATCTTCACTTTTCCAACACCTAATGTTGAGTTAACTTTCAATTTAAAGTTCACAACTTCATCACCGACTTCTTTAAATGAAAGATTCTTGGATGCACCATCTGCGAGCGTAAACATTCCGTTAGACTGAATTTCAACCTTTACATTTTTCACCTGTTTTTCCATTGCAAAAACGGTAACAGGAAGATCCACTTCTTCTCCGGGGCCAACCACACGAGGCAATGTTCCAAGGATCATTAATGGCGTTCTGACAGGAGTTGTTTTATCCGATGATCCGTAAGCTCCCTTATTTCCGGCAATAATCATTGTTCTTACCGAACCAACATACTGCGGCATCATGAATTCAATGTTCTTATTCTCCCCTTTTTTAAGTTGATAAGGACCAAAGAATTTAACCATAGGCTTAAAACGGTTTGCTTTATTTGCCCCCTTACCATTAATATCACCATCACCGCCAATTGCGAGGATCCGGGACAATTCAGCTCCGAATGCACCCATCACCATATCGAACATATCCCAGGTCTTAACACCTAAGGCTTCTTTAGCATAAAACACCGACCATGGATCAGGAGTTTTAAAACGTGTAAGATCCAACAATCCTTCATCTACTATTGCAACAGTGTAAGTCATTTCTTTCCCATCCTTTTCAGAAACAGAAAAGCTGCATTTCGATTCAGGCTTCCAAACTGCAGGTGTTGTAACAATCGGATTCAGGTGCGTTAAAGGATCTTCTACCATTATTGGAATCACTCCGTATAAACGGATTGGAAGATCATTGATGGTTTGAGCATGAGGCTGCACAAGAGTTACATTCACATACACGTTCGGACTCATTTCAGGAGTTACTTTAAATGAATAGTTTGTTTCTCCATTTTTTGTTTCTGTCCAGAAAGCTTTGATAACCTTAGCTCCACTTTCTATGCTGATCAATGCGCGGCCTTGTTCTGCGGATGGAATTATAAGCTTTACATCTTCTCCGACATTATATTGTTTTTTATCGCTGCTGAAAGAAAGTAATGTAGCACCTTCATTTCCTTTCGGAGATGTTCCTGCCCACGAAGGCCAATCAATATAAACTGTCTGGCCAGTTGTATGGCCGCTTTCACTATCAGTGACTCTCACATAAAATCTTCCCCAGTCCGGTCTGTTTACACGAAGCGGGAATTGTCCTTTACCATTGGAAGTACTGATCTCCATTTCCTGATAAACTTCTTTATAATTATTGCCGACATAATTTGCAAGATCACCATCATAACTATCCCACCACCATCTCCAGGATACTTTATAGATCTGTACTTTTAATTTACGTGAAACAGGTTTGCCATCAGGATCAACCGTAGCAATATTTACAATATGATTAGTATCCGTAACAAGCATACCACTGAACTTATTTCCTTCAGGAACTTTCATCCCCACGTATGAAGTGTAAGGAGAATAAGGCAAAGAAAACTGGTCCACACTAAAGGCACCGCCCTGCTCAAACACTCTTACTTTGAAACCGGCACGCAGCATTCCGGGAGCGGCATCATTTACATTCAGATTTGGTTTTACGATTGCAACTCCCTGGTCATTCAGATTATCATCAAAGATAGTCTGGGCTTCAGAGCTGAAAGTACGGGCAATATCATCAAATACATAACCTTCATATTTTTTGAAGGAAGTTTCTGTCTGGCTTAAAGTAACTTCCACTTTTGCATTCAGATTCTTTGCAATTGCACCATGCAGCCATTTTACCATTAACGTACCTTCCTGATCTTTCTTCGCAACAAGTTTATCGGTTTTAAAATCAAGATTGATCTTTAGCCTGTTCGGCATTATAGTTTCGATCTTGATGTTTTTTGTGAACCAGGCGCCTCCTACCTTTATTCTGGCGGTCCAGTTTCCTGTCGGAGATGATTTCTCTGTAGTTGTTGTGAAGTTGTAAAAACCATTTGTTCCACCAGTCTTTGTGATCTTGCGGTAAACCTGTCCCTGTGGATTTAATAGTTCAAACTGAACAGGATGATTTTTCGGTAAAGTATTCAGTTTGTCTTCAAGGATAAAAGAAAGAAACAATGTATCTCCAGGACGCCAAACACCTCTTTCACCGTATATGAACCCTTTAATTCCTTTTTGTACTTCTTCACCGGAAACTTCAAATGCACTTACAGAAAGTGATGAACCATCATCCAGTTTAAGGTAGCCTCGCTGTTTCCCGCTTTTAACCAGCATTAAAAATGGTTTCTTTTTGAAGACAGCTTCACACATTCCTTCTCCATTTGTCTTCAATGTTTTCAAAACCTGCAGCTGATAATCATAGAGCTCAACAGTAGCACCTGATACAGGTTTGGTTGTAACCAGGTTATTTACAACAAATGTCATTGAGCCATCAGTCCCTCTTTTAGCAATAAGTCCAAGATCAGAAGCAAGAACATTCCTGCTTACATCCCTGCTGTTATAATACGAGTTGCTGCAGGGATTATCGTGTTCCCGATAATCGTAATCATAATATTCATAATCATCATAATAATATTCACCATAATAATCCCAGTCGCGCTCATCTTCTTCCCCGCCCTGATCAGATACAGATTGTAATCCTTCCTGTGATTCCTCTCCTGAACTTCCTTCAGTGCATGTGTAAGTAGAATATTCTTTTTTAAAACTGATGATCACTTTATAGATCGCGCCCGGTTCTGTCTTGATAAGTTCAGCCAGATCGAAAGAATAAGTATTCCATTTACCCAGATCCGTTGCACTTTTCTGACTCAACTGAATAGTCTTTTTCAGAACCACTTTCCCTACACGTCTCATCTCTCTGTCACCTTCGAGGTTATTGATCTGTAGAAACTGAGGAATATTCTTCTCGTAGATCTTCAGGATCTTCACATCCACCGCCTTTAAACTAACCGCTTTAAACGGAAAAATAAGTCCGTTTGAGTTTGGAAGAATAACACCTTTTCCCAACAACTGTACTTCAGGTTTTAACTCTTCAAACATGATCTCCATAACATAGCGTTCTTTCAGAGGCATTCCGAGAATGTTCTTTATTCCTTGTTCGGATGCAATGGTTCGCGCTCCTGCTTGTCTTATCTGCGGATATACTCTGATCTCATTTCCTTCGATCACATGTTTCAATAAACTTCCGCCTGTCAGTGTAACTAAACCTGTTAAATTCTGACTCTCCAGAATAGGATCTGAAAACTGAATAATAGCATACTGCTCAGGTGATTGAACTACCTTTACATCCATTACCTTAAAATCACCAAGTGCCGGGATCTCGATGTCTTTTGCTCCTTTAATATCAGAATCAATAGGACTTCCTTCCCAGCTTACCTGAACAGTGCCGTCTTTTTCAGAGCGAATGATTCCATCAACGGAAAAACGATGAGTAGTTTTATTAGGTTCGTGAGTCCATGAAACCATTAACTTTTTGCCATTCTGTGTAACTGTCACGATTTTCTCAATCTGAGCCGGATCAGCAACATCTGCAGTAGCAAGAGTACCATCAAGTCTTTGGGTGCGAAGCGTTTTTTTATCTGTCGTTGACATTCTGTCTACAAAAACTTCATACGATTGCTGCATCGTTTGGAAGTCGAATTCAAATGTTTCAAACTCATCAGGGACTTCCAGGATCTTTGAGAGAAAGAATTCAGCTTTATATTTTGTGTTACCAGGTAATCTCTGCTCAGGGCGAAACTCGATGGTTCTGCTATCCAACCAAACGGCTGTCCCTTTAATAGAAGGAGAGAAATCAAAAAGCTTTTTATCTATCGGTTTTCCAATTTCAATCGGAGATTGAATTTCATTGGTAAGCAGAATTCTTATAGAAGATTCATTAGAGATCATTCCTGAAGTGAAAGCGCTGATATAGGCTCCAAATGCAGGGTTTTCAGATTCACCTGATGATGAAGAATGCGTTTTCGTAAACACAGTAAGAGCTATCAAAGCGGCAGCAACAAGGCCCGCAATGAGCAATAAAAGTCGTTTCGACATTTGGTTTAAGTTTTGGGATTTGGGTGGGTTTGTGGTATTTTATGAACCAAATGTATAGCAAAAAAACACTCTGTTATAAATTGTTAAATAATATTTCTGGAACAGATTTTTAATGAACTTTATTATTGGTTAGCAGTCGGGAGAACTGAGTTCGGAGACGGTTTAAAGATAAATTTCAGTTTCAGAACTATATCTTCAACTAAACGAAATTAAATTCCCCTCTTGAGAGGGTTAGGAGTGTGTTTAAGTTTGGAAGAACAGAGTCAATGGTTCGGAGACGGTTTAAAGATAAATTTTTGTTTCAAAAAGATCATCAATTAACCCGAATCATCTCATTTAACCATTTACTAATTAACCAACAACCTAAACTCAAGCCGTTCATCACATTAATTAAAATAAAACTCAAAATTTACGTTTTAACACACACAGATTAGTAAATTCGTACAAATTGTAATCGTAAAAATTAGCACTGTATATATGAGACCTTTAAATAAAAAACTATTATTTCTGATACCTGTTGCTGCCATTGCAGCCTTCTCGTATTCATATAAAATTGAGACAGATAAAGATGAGGCGATAGATCAGATCCTGGTTCAGAGCCTTAATAATGTCCACTATTCTCCGCTTACAATGAATGATGATTTTTCTGAGAAAGTGTTCAAGCTGTATTTACAGCGACTGGATTTCAACAAAAAATTCCTTCTTCAATCAGATGTGGATGATCTAAAGAAATTGAATCATTCAATTGACGATGATGTAACTGCAGGTAAATTCGGATTCTTTGATAAGTCATTTGACATCATCACAAAGCGTGTTGATGAGGCACAAGCGTATTATAAAGAGATCCTGGATAAACCGTTTGATTTTACAAAAGATGAGGAGATCGAGCTGGATGAAGAAAAATTGAGCTTTGCAAAAACACCTGAGGAACTTAAAGAAGCATGGAGAAAGTCCTTGAAATACCAAACCCTTGCCCGAATGGTTGAGATGATGAATAATCAGGATAAAGCCAAAGAAAAAAGTGATACAGTGAAGATCAGGAGTAAGGAAGAACTTGAAGCTGACGCCCGTAAAAAAGTTTTAAAAAGCAATGATGATTATTTCAAAAGGATAAAAGAGTTTGATCGTAACGATCGCTTGGCTATATACTTTAATTCAGTAACCGGTATCTACGATCCGCATACAGAATTCTTTCCTCCAAAGGACAAAGCTAACTTCGATATCAGCATGAGCGGACAACTTGAAGGTATCGGTGCACAGCTTCAGGAGAAAGACGGGTATGTGAAAGTTTCAAGTATAGTTCCCGGAAGCGCTTCCTGGAAACAGGGACAATTAAAACCCGGAGATGTGATCCTGAAAGTGGCACAGGGCGCCAATGAGCCTGTGGATATTGTGGACATGCGAATGGACGATGTCCTTCCAATGATCAGAGGAAAAAAGGGCACAGAAGTCCGCTTAACTGTTAAGAAACCTGATGGAACAACCATGGTGATTCCGTTGATCCGTGACATAGTGATCATTGAAGAAAGCTATGCTCAATCGGTAATCTTAAAAGGAAAAAAGAAAATAGGATACATCAAACTTCCTTCATTTTATGCTGATTTTACAGGGAAAGGCGGAAGGAGCTGTTCTAGCGATATTAAAAAAGAACTAGAGAAACTGAAAGCCGAAAAAGTGGAAGGAGTTATTCTGGATCTGAGATATAATGGCGGAGGATCTTTACCGGATGTAGTTGATATGGCAGGATTATTCATTGATAAAGGACCAATCGTACAGGTAAAACAAAAGACCGGACTTCCTCAGCTTCTTGAAGACAGAGATCCATCAACAGTTTATAACGGACCGTTGGTGGTTATGGTAAATTCAAATTCAGCTTCGGCTTCTGAGATCATGGCTGCTGCTATCCAGGATTATAAGCGCGGGGTGATCGTTGGAACATCTCCTTCAAGTTTCGGTAAGGGAACAGTTCAGCGTTTTTATAATCTTGATGATTATCTGCCTGCACAATATAATACAATCAAACCTTTGGGTGAAGTGAAGATCACCACACAAAAGTTCTACAGAGTTAACGGGGGCGCAACTCAATTAAAAGGTGTTGTCCCTGACATCATCCTGCCAGATCCGTATTATTTGCTTGACCAGGGAGAAAAGGAACAGGATTATCCAATGGCTTGGGACGAGATCGCACCGGCTAGTTATATTCCTCTGAAACCCTCATATTCTTTGGATAAATTAAAATCTTCAAGCGAAAATCGCGTAAAGAATAATCCGGGCTTTACCTTATTAAATGATGCGGCAAAGCGTTTGAAAAAGCAAAAGGATAATTCAATACAATCTTTGAATTTTGATAAGTATGTTGCTGAACAAAAGAAAAATAAAGAAGAGTCTAAAAAAATGGAAGAGCTTGACAAGGAGATCACGGGTCTTGAAGTAATGACATTAAAAGCGGATGCGGCACACCTTGAATCAGATTCAGTGAAGATCTCAAAAACAAAAGATTTCCATAAAGTGATCAAAAAAGATATTTACCTGAATGAAACTGTTGCGATCATGAATGAGATGAAGTAATCTTATTTTATCAATAAAAAAATGCCCTTCTGAATGAAGGGCATTTTTTTTTTAAAACCTGTTGTAATATGCTTAGAACCTATCTGTTTATTTCTTAATAAGAGTTCCATTTGTAAATGATTGCTCTCCGCTTACATTTCCTTTTTCATCCCAAAAGATCCAAACCCCTTCCTTTTTACCTTCGTTATTATAAGAACCTTTGAAATTCTTTGTTCCATTTTCATGATAACCTGTCCATTCACCCGTCTGGATCATTCCGGCAGCCATATTACCTTCACTGCTGATTCCGCCCTTTTTATTATAATGAATTGCTTTACCTGTCTTAAAATTGATCACTGATTCAACTTGTCCATTTCCATGGAACATTTTCCATTCCCCGATCATTTTACCTTTATCATAATATTCCTCCGATCTCACTTTTCCATCTTCAAACCAGGCAGTCCATTTCCCATCTTTTATAACCGCATTCGAATTTTTTTCCTGTTCTGATTTAGAAGCATTCTGATCTATTTTGATCTCACCGATTACCATACCTTCCGATTGTTTGTTTCCATTCGGCCAGTTTGTGGTCATCACACTTTGTGCATTTAAAGAAATAAAAGCCAAAAGAGCTGAAACTGTCAATATTATTCTTTTCATTGATATGTTTTTAGAAATGTAAAATTAGCTAAAAAAAAGCGGGAATTACCATTTAACACAATTATAAGAATGAGTTAAAAATATGCTCATATCTTTCAGGTGAATATTCTTTCATGTAGATGTAATTTTTGTAATATTGGTTGCATTGTAAATATACACAGACATTTACATTCATATTAAATCTTACACAGAAAGCCATAACGAAAACCCATAAACTATGAATCTTAGTATCAGCAATCTATCTAAAACCTATTCCAACGGATTAAAAGCACTTAACAATATCAATCTTGAGATCAGCAGCGGAATGTTTGGTTTACTTGGCCCTAACGGAGCCGGCAAATCCTCTTTAATGAGAACCATTGCCACTCTTCAGGAAGCGGATAGCGGAACCATCATGTTAGGAGATATTGATGTTGTAAAACAAAAAGATGAAGTGAGAAAAGTATTGGGATACCTCCCTCAGGATTTCGGTTTTTATCCGAAAGTTTCAGCCTGGGATATGATCAACCATTTTGCAATTTTAAAAGGGATCTCTGATCCTAAGGAAAGAAAAGAGATATGTGAAGCACTCCTTAACCAGACGAACCTATTCGAAGCGCGCAAACGTAATATCGGTGATTATTCCGGAGGTATGCGTCAGCGTTTTGGAATTGCACAGGCATTATTGGGTAATCCTAAATTGGTTATCGTTGATGAACCGACTGCAGGTCTTGATCCAATGGAGCGTAATCGCTTTCATAATTTATTAAGTGAGATCGGTGAGAATGTGATTGTGATCCTTTCCACTCATATCGTTGATGATGTAAGAAACCTTTGTTCAAACATGGTTATCATGAACCAGGGAACAATTCTTCTTTCCGGTAAGCCGGCACAGACAATTGAAAACATGAAAGGGAAGATCTGGATGAAGATGATTGATAAAGAACAATTAACGGAACATAAAGCTGCGCATAAAGTGATCTCAACAAAAGTAGTTGAAGGAAAGATCCAGGTACATGTTTACAGTGAAACACAACCTGACACTGCCTTTTTACCGGTTCATGCAGATCTTGAAGATGTGTATTTTGCTACCATCACGAATTAAGTTATTTAGAGAATAGTTAATTAGTGTATTTAGGCTTAGCCTGATTTACCTAATAACAAATTAACCCACTTAACCAATCAACATGTTCTTACAAATATTCCTTTTTGAATTAAAGCTCTGGTTTAAAAAGCCGGCAACATATATTTTCTTTTTCGTCTTCTTATTACTATCAGTGCTTTTAACTGCAGCAGTTGCGGGTTTACTTGGCGGAAGCCAGTCAGACAGTAACGCAACAATAAATTCAGCTAATGCGATTGCTGGTATTCTTAATGGACTCAATACCGATCTGATAGGTGCGATCATTCTAATTACCATAATTGCTCCGGCAGTTTATAAAGACTTTCAATATAACATGCACCCCCTTCTGTTCACTAAACCGATCAGTAAGTTTGGTTATATGTTCGGAAGATTTTCAGCAGCTTTTCTGATCGCTCTTATTGTGATGTCAGGCACTGTGCTCGGACATATGATCACATGTGCGTTACCCGGCATAGATGCAGAGAAATTAGGTCCATTTAACCTGATGAATTATTTACAACCCTTCTTATATTTTGTAGTCCCGAATACATTGTTGGTAGGTGCTATTTTCTTCTCATTTGTAACGTTCACAAGAAACATGATAGCAGGTTATGTTGGTTGTGTTGCGTTGATCTTAATTAAAGGAATAGCTACTTCACTTCTCGCTGACATCGACAATCAATCAATGGCTGCTGTATTAGAGCCTTTCGGGGAACAGGCCTTAAATAAAGTAACTAAATACTGGTCACCTGCTGAACAAAACGTTCTGCCAATTCCTTTCGAAGGAGTATTATTATATAACCGTTTGTTGTGGTTTGGAATAGGACTTGGAATTACAATTCTTACTTACCTCCGTTTTTCTTTCAGTCAGTTCAATGAACCTATATCATTCTTTAAAAGAAAGAATAAAAAGGAAATGTTGTCACTTGCCTCTGCTCCTCTTCAGGCCTTATCAGATATTCCAAAACCAAATCAGGTGTTTACAATTGAATACAGCTGGTATCAGATCTGGTTCCTTGCTAAATTTGAATTCAATAAAGTTGTAAAAAGTATCTTCTTCCTAATTATAGTTGCTATCAGTATTCTGACATTGGTCGCAGTAACTTCTCAATTAGGACTGATCTACGGAACATCTACTTATCCTGTTACTTACCAGATCCTTCAGATTGGCGGAGCAACGTTTCAGTTCTTTATGATGATCCTGATTATTTTTTATTCCGGGATACTGGTTTATCGCGAAAGGGATTCCAAAGTTGAAGAGCTTGTAGGGACGGCACCTTTAAAGCCTTATGTGAGTTTTGCCTCAAAATTGATCGCGCTCATTCTTATCCAGGCGGTATTGCTTGTAGTAGTAATGATTACAGGGATGGTCATTCAGATGTACAATGGATATTACAATGTTGAACCGTTGCAATATGTGAAAGAATTATTCGGCTTTAAGCTGATCGGCCTTACACTTATCTGTATCATGGCAATGGCTATCCAGGTGATCATTAATAATAAATATGTCGGATACTTTGTTGCTGTTCTCATACTTGTGATAATACCGCTTGTTTTCAGCTTACTGGAATGGAATAATCAGCTGGCATTCTTTAACAGCAGCGGTCCCCGTTTACCATATTCCGACATGAATGGATACGGACATAATCTTTTCTCATTCATTATTTTTAAAACTTACTGGGCTGCCTTTTGTGTAGCACTAATAGCTCTTTCAAATCTGTTCTGGGTAAGAGGAAAAGAGAAAGGTTTTAAGAACAGGGTCAGAATAGCTAAAACGTTATTTAACAGAAATGCAAAGCTTGCAATTTCCTTATCACTGATCGTGTTTATTCTTTGCGGTGGATTTATTTATTACAATACAAGCATCCTTAATAAGAATATATCAGCAAAAGATGAAGAAAAAGCTCAGGCAGAATTTGAAAAGAAATATAAACGTTACTCTAAAACACAGCAGCCACGAATAGTTGCTGCAAACTGGAACGTTGATATTTATCCTCAGGAACGCGGAGCTAAAATGCAGGGATTTTATATTCTAAAAAACAAGAGCAAAAAAAATGTTGACAGCGTTATTCTTAACATGCTCTCCAGTGTTACTCTTAATGAATTTAAATTTGCTGTTCCTGCTAATGCTGTATTAGAGGATAAGGACAATGGATTTTATATTTATAAATTATCTTCTCCATTAAAGCCGGGTGATTCTATTAAGCTTGAGATCAACCTGGAATATTTTCCAAAAGGATTTAAAAATTCAGATCCAGGCTCAGCCATTGTTTATAACGGAACCTTTTTTAACAGCCAGTTTCTTCCATCTTTAGGATATATAGGCGATGGAGAATTGAGCGAAAGCAACTCCCGCAAGAAACACGGACTTGGACCGAAAGAAAGGATGGCAAATGTTAATGACAGTGCTGCTTTAATGAATACCTATATCAGCAGCGATGCCGACTGGATCGATTTTGAATGTGTAGTGAGCACAACTCCTGAGCAGATTGCTATAGCACCGGGATATCTTATGAAAGAATGGGAAAAGGATGGAAGAAAATATTTTCATTACAAAATGGATTGCAAGATCCTGAATTTCTATTCTTTCCTTTCAGCCCGTTATGAAGTGAAGCGTGATAAATGGAATGATATAGCAATCGAGATCTATTATCACAAAGGGCATGAGTACAATCTCGACAGAATGATAAATGGGATTAAGAAATCGCTTGCATATTACACAAAGAACTTCAGTCCTTACCAACACCGACAAGTGAGAATTCTTGAGTTTCCAAGATATGCTTCTTTCGCACAATCGTTTCCTAATACCATTCCTTTTTCAGAAGGAATAGGGTTTATAGCGAAAATAGATGAGAAGGATCCTGAATCGATTGATTATCCTTTCTATGTGACTGCTCACGAAGTTGCTCATCAATGGTGGGCACACCAGGTGATCGGAGGAAATGTTCAGGGCGGAACACTTATGTCGGAAACAATGTCGCAATACTCCGCATTGATGGTTATGGAAAAAGAATTCGGGAAACAGGCAATGAAAAAATTCCTGAAGTATGAAATGAATCAGTATTTACAGGGACGCGCAACCGAAGGAAAAAAAGAGCGTCCGTTAATGTTATGTGAGAACCAGCAATATATTCATTACAACAAAGGAAGTGTTGTGATGTATGCATTGAAAGACTATATCGGAGAAGATACACTGAACGCGGCTTTGGCGAAATACATCAAGAAAGTTGCTTATCAGGAACCTCCTTATACAAATTCTGTTGAGTTTATCAGTTATCTGAAAGCAGCTACCCCTGACAGTCTGAAATATATTATCAACGATATGTTTGAGACCATAACTCTTTATGAGAACAAAGCAGGAAAATGTTCCTATACAAAAACGAAAGAAGGAAAATACCTTGTGAAGTTTAGTATTGAAAGTAAGAAGATGAAAGCCGACAGTATTGGCAAGATGGTTAATGTTCCTATAGCCGACTGGATAGATATTGCTGTATTTGGAAGTAAAGAAGATAAAGCAGGGAAGAAAACCGAAACGGAACTTTACCTTCAGAAACGCAAGATCACCAAGGACAAAATGGAATTTGAGATCTTAGTGAATGAAGAGCCAGTAAAGGTTGGAATAGATCCTTATAACAAACTTATCGATCGTACACCAGATAATAATACGCGATTAGTAAAAGATGGCAATGAAGAAGTTGCTGATAGCGAAAAGGGTACGAATGTGGAAATTAAAATAGGCGCATAGTCTTTTTTATACAATCATCCTGAAAATGATCAGGATGATTGTAAGCAATGCAGGCATTGCCTGCACGTAAAATATTTTCTTCGAAGCAGTAAATGCACCGTATATACCAGCAATTGCCACACAGCTTAAAAAAAACAACGCAATATTACAGCTCCATTTGGGGTCATTTATGAAAAATGACCAGATCAATCCTGCTGAAAGAAAACCATTGTACAATCCCTGGTTTGCAGCAAGGGCTTTTGTAGGTTCAAATAAATGTTCAGGAAATTGTTTGAATACTTGCTTCGCCTTCGTTGTCCAGGCGAACATTTCCAACCATAAAAAGTACAGATGTTCAAATGCAACCACTCCGATAAGTATATTTATAATGTAGTTCATGAATACTTGATTTATCTGTTATCTCGGGCGTGAAGTCATCCTGAACTTGTTTCAGGATCTGTGCAGATGCTGAAATAAATTCAGCATGACTCCTCCTTCCTCCTTCCTCCTAACTCCTGACTTCTTTACTTTTTCGATTTCTGCATATAATTCACATCATTCGTATCAAAGCGTCCGGTACGTTTCGATTTGTATATATCGAAACGCGATTTCGATTCCATTTTCGGCCAGTTATTATTTGACTCATTAATGTCAGCTGTTTCACGGAAAGGATCCAATACAACAGATTTCACTTCTTTGTATTTCACAAAGGTCTTCACAACTTTATTCTCATCTTTCCTCCAGATGTATGCACTCATACGGTCGATTTCACTGGTTCCGTCAGTATAGTTCCATTGAACGATAACAGGCATTACAGCCCCGCCTTTATTTAAGAATACCAATTCGTAATAATAATTATTCTCATACTTTTTAAATTCATCCTCTGTCATTGCACTCAATTTCGCATTCTTATCACGAATCATTTTTGTGTTATAATCCTCTTCAGTTGGCTTATTATAGAAATAATAGTCACGAAGTGTGGTGTCTATATTAACCAGAAACTTCATTCCACTTTCACGGTTACGAACTTGTGAAATATGTTCGAAAGGAGCATCCGGACGAGTTACTTTTACAGATTCTTCTTTACGCTCCACCTCTTTTGCTTTTGTTAACGTGAATGCATTCACACTGTCAAGGGAAATGTCCACAGGATCTGTATCGTAGAACCAGGCTCTCCAGAACCAATCAAGATCCACACCGGAAGCATCTTCCATTGTTCTGAAAAAATCAGCAGGAGTCGGATGTTTAAAAGCCCAGCGCTGAGAATATTGTTTAAATGCAAAATCAAAAAGCTGGCGGCCCATAACAGTTTCGCGAAGAATATTCAAAGCCGTACATGGTTTACCGTATGCATTTGCACCAAAGTTGTTAATGTTCTCACTGTTTGTCATGATAGGCTCCAACTGATCTTTCGATAATTTCATGTAGTCAACGATCTTATAAGCCGGACCTCTTGCAGAAGGATAATTATTATCGAATTCCTGTTCTGTTAAAAACTGGCAAAAAGTATTTAAGCCTTCATCCATCCAACTCCACTGGCGTTCATCGCTGTTAACGATCATTGGGAAAAAATTATGACCTACTTCATGAATGATAACGCCCAGCATTCCGTATTTGGTTTTTTCGGTATAAGTCCCATCAGCTTCTGTTCTTCCGTAATTAAAACATATCATCGGGTATTCCATTCCGTTTGCCGCTTCAACACTGATAGCGGTCGGATAAGGATAATCAATTGTGTATTTTGAATATGTTCTGATGGTATGCGCTACAGCTTTAGTTGAATACTTATTGTAAAGGCCATACGCTTCTTTTGCATAATAGCTCATACACATTACATTTTTATCTGATTGCTTTATTCCCATTGCATCCCAGATAAATTTACGTGAGCTTCCCCAAGCGAAATCGCGAACATTTTCAGCATTATAGATCCATGTTTTGAAATTTGTATGATCAGGATTTTTTTCTTTTGTTTTGGCTTCTTCCAATGTAACGATCTCCACAGGTTTATCACTTGTTTGAGATTTTGTCCATCTGGATAACTGCTCAGGACTTAACACTTCCGCGTAATTTGCACACACTCCGGTTGCAGAAACAACGTGGTCTGCAGGAACTTTCATCTTAACTTTAAAATTTCCGAATGCAAGAGCGAACTCGCCTCTTCCGGTGAATTGTTTATTGTTCCAACCGCCATAATCGTTATATACGCACATTCTCGGGTACCATTGAGTGATAGTAAAAAGACTGTTACCATCCCCTTCAAAATATTCAAATCCTCCTCGACCTCCCACCTTCATTCTTTCCGGGATCTTGTAATTCCATTTTATTTTAAAAATATATTGCTGCTTAGGTTTAAGAGGAACAGGAAGATCGATTCTCATCATCGTATAATTTACAGTGTAGGATAATCCCTTACCATTAGCATCCGTAACACTTAAAATATTAACTCCGTGATCCTTCAGCTGTTTTTTAGGATCAAGAACGTCAAGCTGAATGTCCGTAACAGGCTGATTCACTTTGCTGCTGTTAAAATAATTCGATTCACCATTTGGATTATGCTCATTCTCATCCAGCTGAAGCCATAAATAGCTTAATACATCCGGTGAATTATTGTAATAAGTAATCTGTTCGCTGCCCTCAAGCCGTAATTCTTTTTCATTCAGAAATGCATCGATATCGTAATCTGCCCGTTGCTGCCAGTATTCACTTCCGGGAGCACCGGATGCAGCTCTGTATGTGTTGGGAGTAGGAAGAATTGTTCCTAATTGTTCGAACTTATTTCCATGATTTGATTTTGGATTGTTCTGAATATTCTGAGAAAAGGAAATTCCGGTTATTAAAAAAGCACAATATGTAAATATCTTCTTCATGCGTATAATGTAAAATTAAATTATCAATTCAGTAAAACGGGTAACAGCTAAAACCAAAGCTATCATTAATCCTGTGAGGGATAAAAAAATATTGAAACTTGTTTGCTTAACTTTAAAAAGCTCAGTTAAAACTAACGAAAATACTATTATAATGGTAAGGATAATTAGCTGACCGGCTTCTAAACCTATATTAAAGGCAAATAATGGTGATAGGATGTTTTCCGAGTTTCCTAACAATGATCTGAGTAAGCGGGAAAAACCTAAACCGTGGATAAAACCAAAAAATAAAGCTATCCAATAGTTGACTCTAAAACTTCCTGTGATCAATTGGTTGCGATGATATAAATTATAAAGACAAGTTGCGATAATTGTCAGGGGTATGAGGAACGACCAATGGTAAAGGATGTAATAAGAACGAGGAGATTTTTCCATTGCTTAACTGTATAAACACCGCATAATACCAAAATAAAAAGAATGTGATCAGCACCTTCAAGGTCGATAATATGTGTAAAACCTGTTGAGAACCAGATTGAAAAACTATTCAAATTTCTTATATTTATAAAATGAAAAACGGCAAGATTACCCAATTTTCTGTAAAAGTGAGCATTTTCCTCTCTGTTTTATTTATCACAAGTGCTTTTACGTTTCCTGTACATAAATTCTATCTCAGTTTAACTGAAGTGAGAGCAGATACAAAAAAACAAACTCTTGATGTTAGTTCAAAATTATTTACTGATGACCTAGAAGTAGCCTTGCAGAAAAAGTATGGTAAAAAAGTAGATCTGGCGACTTCTTCGAAGAATAAAGATGTTCAAGCGTTATTACACAAGTATATTATTGAAAACTTTAAAATGAGTGTGGCCGGTACTGCCATTGACTTAACATTTGTCGGTTTTGAAACTGAAGCTGATGCTACCTGGTGCTATCTTGAATCTGTTCCTTTTTACAGTAAGGGAAAGGTTCGAATAGTAAACACATTGCTGTATGATTATCTTCCTGAACAATCTAATATGATCAACTTCTATTGGGATCAGGAAGAAAAGACAGCAAAGCTTGTTAATCCAGAAAAGACAACAGAGTTCGACTTTCAATTAGAAAAGATTATCGGTAAATAAAAAATCCCTGTGAAGACAGGGATTTTTTTATTCTTTTTATTTTATATGATTAAGCTTCTTCCACAACACCCATCGCACAAAATTTAGCAATACGCTGATCAACGCGTTTCTTAGGATCTAGTTTCTGGAGCTGAGCAATGTGCTTTTTGATCTCTTCTTTTACTGTTGCAAAAATTTCCTGATGATTATTGTGAGCACCGCCAAGAGGTTCAGGGATAATACCATCAATAAGCTTATTTCCAAGCATATCTGTTGCTGTTAATTTCAGAGCTTCAGCAGCACGTTCTTTATTATTCCAGTTTCTCCATAAGATAGAAGAACATGACTCCGGAGAAATAACTGAATACCAGGTATTCTCTAACATTAATACTTTATCACCAATACCAATACCTAATGCTCCACCCGAAGCTCCCTCACCAATAACTATACAGATCACCGGAACTTTAAGCTGAGCCATTTCCAACAAATTTCTTGCAATAGCTTCACCTTGTCCGCGCTCTTCAGCTTCTAATCCTGGATATGCACCGGGAGTATCAATCAAAGTAACTATAGGCTTATTGAACTTTTCAGCCATTTTCATTAAACGGAGTGCTTTGCGGTAACCTTCCGGATTCGGCATTCCGAAATTACGGATCTGACGCATCTTGGTATTAATACCTTTTTGCTGCCCGATGAACATAACTGTCTGGCCATCAACGATTCCAAATCCTCCAACCATTGCCTTATCATCTTTCACAGTCCGATCGCCATGCAATTCCATGAATGTGCCGTCTGTTATGTGATCAATATAAGCAAGTGTATAAGGCCTGTCGGGATGACGTGAAACCTGAACACGCTGCCATGGGGTTAGATTATTGTATATCTCAGTACGAGCCTGTCTAACTTTTTCTTCAATATCTTCAATAGTTTTAGACACATCCACTCCGCTCTTTTCCGCAACCTGCTGCACCTTTTCCAACTGTTCAACTAATTCCTCGATCGGCTTTTCAAAATCTAAATAGTTCATTTTTTAATCTTTAATTAATGAGGGGCTAAAATACGAAAAATATGTACGAATTGCGAATCTAATATAACATCTAATAGTGTTTACCCATTCAAAAAAATCTCATTTTTAACTATATCTTTTTATATTTACTATTATATCAATTGTATGAAAAATAAATTCCTGTTTGCTTTTACTATTTGCTGCATTCAATTTTCTTATGCACAAACAACAGTATTTGATTGGGTTAAACAATTGAACGGAATATGTATAACCAATGCTATAACGACCGACAAAAACGGCAATCAATATATTATAGGCCAATTCCGTGATACAGTTGATTTTGATCCGGGAACAGGTATATATAATATGATCTCTGATATGTACCTTGACATGTTTATTCTAAAACTGGATGCCTCCGGCTCATTCGTATGGTCAAAGCAAATAAAAAGTTCAAAAAGAATTTATGGAAATGCTATCTGTCTTGACTCACAAGGTGATATATACGCAACCGGATATTGTGAAGACACAACTGATTTTGATCCAGGAACACCTGTTTACAACCTGATTACTGATTATTATTATGAAAATGCATTCGTGTTAAAATTAGATCCTGCCGGTGATTTTATGTGGGCCAGCCTTTTGGGAGATGGATCTTATTCTTATGGTTCTTCGATCTCTGTTGACCCATTCGGAAATGTTTTAACTACAGGTTATTTTTCAGGTACTGCGGATTTTGATCCGGGTGCAGATACATTTAATTTAGTAGCCTATGCAGGCTCTTTTGATGCATACATCTCAAAGCTCGATATGGCTGGAAATTTAAGTTGGGTTCGAAAAATTGGGCATAGTGGAGCTGATTACGGTACTTCCGTTAATGCGGACTCTACAGGAAATATATACATATCTGGGAGTTTTCAAAACACCGTAGACTTTGATCCGAGCCCGGTAATTTATCACATGTCCTCTGCCGGTTCTGCAGATGCATTTATTCTAAAACTGGATTTACAGGGGAATTTTTTATGGAGTCACCGCTTTGGCAGCTATGAAAATGACTATTGCAATGATGTTAGCCTTGATGGAAACTGTAACATATATATTTGTGGCACTTTTAAAGGCACTTCTGATTTTAATCCTAATGCTGGTGTTTATAATATGACGTCTTCGGGAAGTACAACACAAGATATATTCATTATAAAAATTGATAGTTTATCGAATTTTATCTGGGCAAAACAAATGGGCGGTATTTCTAATGAATATCCGTGTTCTATATTTTTAGATGCTCTTAATAACATCTATACAACTGGATATTTTTTGGCAACCTCTGATTTTGACCCTGGGCCAGCAACTATGAATTTAACTTCTTCAGGAAGTCAGGATATTTTCATTTCAAAACTTGACAATTCCGGAAATTACCTTTGGGCTAAACAGATAGGAGCAGGTGGATCGGATTATTCCTATTCAATTGCTGTTGATCCTGCATATAACATTTATACTACAGGTCGTTTTCAATCTCAGGTCGACTTTGATCCAAACTCGGGTGTTTATAATCTTACCGGCATGCCAGGCAGCTCATTTATTCATAAACTGAATCAATTGTCGGTTGGTATAAATGAAGAAAAAACCACGGTTGACCTAACTATCTATCCTAACCCAGGTAGCGGTTTTTTGACTATTGAAACAGGCAAAGACGCTATCATTTCAATTACTGATATTATGTCAAAAAAAATTCTGGAATATGTTGTTAAAGAAACAATCACCCTCGACCTATCTTTCTTAACAACAGGAATATACTTCATAAGAGAGCTTAATTCAGGTCAAATCCAGAAATTCATCAAACAATAATTGTTTTCTTTGCAGCATGATCAGCTTTCCAAACGCAAAAATAAATATCGGATTAAACATCATTGAAAAACGCAATGATGGCTTTCACACTATTGAAAGTGTTATGTATCCTATCGCATTAAAGGACGCCTTGGAAATAATTGAAAACACAGAAAATCCTGCTCCAATAATTTTCAGTTCGAGCGGAATTCATATCCCGGGAGACCCTGCAAGCAACCTTATTGTTAAAGCTTATAACCTGATCGCACAGGAATATCCTCTTCCAAAAATAAAAGTTCATTTGCATAAGCATATTCCTATCGGAGCGGGATTAGGTGGCGGTTCCTCGGATGCAGCTTTTTTCATTCGTTTGTTAAATGATAAGTTCGAACTTGGAATCAGCTGGGGTGAAATGCATCATTATGCTAGGCAATTGGGCAGCGATTGTTCATTTTTCATTAGTAACAAACCGGCTTTTGCAGAAGGCAAAGGCGATGAGTATGAATCACTGAACATAAGTTTAAAAGGATATCATTTAGCATTGATCTATCCGAACATTCATATAAATACGGCAAAAGCTTACAGTGGAGTAAAACCCAACAAGCCTGTTCGTTCACTCGAAGATGATATTCAGAACTTACCTATAGAACAATGGAAAGAATTTATTCATAACGATTTTGAAGATTCTATCTTTCCCCAGTTTCCTGAAATACAAAAGATAAAAGAACAACTGTATGCTGAAGGAGCTGTCTATGCTGCCATGAGCGGCAGCGGATCTACTCTTTACGGGATCTTTGAAAAAAAGACAGATCTGAAAAAGAAGTTTGAAGAAAATTTTGTGTTTGAGAGTGAGTTATAAATTAAGCAGAATCTCACTCCTAGTTTCCATATGTAATGTGTACTCCTAAACTCATAAACTCCGCCTTTCAAGGCGGAGTTTATGAGAAGAGAGTTATTCAGGGCTTTAGCCCTAACTTACTTACTCAAATACAAATTCCGTTCAGAATATATATTGTGGAAGAATTCATCAGTTAGATCATCAATGAAGTAAATTGCTTCACCGGTTGATTTCATTTCAGGCCCAAGTTCTTTTGTTACTTCAGGGAACTTCTCATAAGAGAAAACCGGGATCTTTATTGCATATCCTTTTTTACGCGGATTGAATTTAAAGTCCTTCACTTTCTTTTCTCCTAACATAACTTTTGTTGCATAATTAACATACGGCTCATCGTATGCTTTAGCTATAAAAGGAACCGTGCGGGATGCACGAGGATTGGCTTCAATGATATATACTTTTTCATTTTTGATGGCGAACTGAATGTTTAAAAGTCCGACAGTCTTTAATGCGATTGCGATTGTTTTTGTATGATCCTCTATTTGCTTGATCACATTTGGACTCAAATCAAATGGTGGTAATACTGCATAAGAATCACCTGAATGAATCCCTGCAGGCTCAATATGTTCCATGATCCCGATGATGTAATTATCAACACCATCGCAAATTGAATCCGACTCTGCTTCTATTGCACCTTCAAGGAAATGATCAAGCAATACCTGGTTACCCGGATGATCTTTTAATAGATTCACAACATGCTGTTCAAGTTCCTGTTCATTGATCACGATTTTCATGTTTTGTCCGCCCAATACATATGAAGGACGAACTAACAATGGAAAGCCTAATCGTTTCGATAGTTCTACGGCTTGTTCAGCATCTTCGATAACACCGAATTCAGGATAAGGAATATTATGATCTTTTAATAAGTTGGAGAAGCTTCCGCGATCTTCTGCAAGGTCAAGTGATTTATAATCTGTTCCAATAATTTTTATTCCATAACGTTCAAGTTTTTCAGCAAGCTTTAATGCTGTTTGTCCGCCAAGTTGAACGATCACTCCTTCAGGTTTTTCATTCAGAATGATATCATATATATGTTCCCAGAATACAGGTTCAAAATATAATTTATCCGCAACATTAAAATCTGTGGAAACAGTTTCAGGATTACAATTAATCATGATGGTTTCATAACCGCATTCTTTCGCGGCAAGCACACCATGAACACAGCTGTAATCAAATTCAATTCCTTGTCCGATACGATTAGGACCGCTTCCAAGAACAACAATTTTCTTTTTATCAGATGCGATCGATTCATTCTCATCTTCAAACGTGCTGTAATAATATGGAGTCTGAGCTTCGAATTCAGCAGCACAGGTATCCACCATTTTATAAACGCGTTTAATATTCAATTCATTTCTGCGGTTGAACACTTCGCTCTCAAGACATTTTAATAAATGAGCGATCTGTCTGTCAGCATAGCCTTTCTGCTTAGCTTCATATAAAAGTTCACGCGGAAGATCCTTTAAAGTGTATTTTGAAATTTCATTTTCAAGCAGGATCAACTCTTCGATCTGATTCAGGAACCAGGGATCGATCCGGGTAAGTTTCTGAATGGTCTTAATAGAAATTCCTAGTTTAATGGAATCATAAATATGAAACAAACGGTTCCAGCTTGGACGTTCAAGGCTTTTTAATAATTCAGCCTGATTGGTTACTTCTCTTCCATCCGCGCCTAAACCATTGCGTTTGATCTCAAGCGACTGACAAGCTTTTTGCAAAGCTTCCTGGAAACATCTTCCGATTCCCATTACTTCACCAACCGATTTCATTTGAAAGCCAAGCTCGCGATTAGCACCTTTGAATTTATCAAAATTCCAGCGTGGAATTTTAACTATAACGTAATCTAAAGTCGGTTCAAAAAAAGCGGATGTTGATTTAGTGATCTGGTTTTGTAATTCATCCAGATTATATCCGATCGCTAATTTAGATGCGATCTTTGCAATTGGGTATCCGGTCGCTTTACTTGCTAATGCTGAAGAGCGGGAAACACGGGGATTAATTTCGATAGCAATAATTTCTTCAGAGTCATCAGGATTTACAGCGAACTGCACATTACATCCACCGGCAAAATTTCCAATGCTGCGCATCATCATGATAGCCATTGTACGCATTTTCTGGAATGTAGTATCAGAAAGTGTCATTGCCGGAGCAACAGTAATACTGTCACCGGTATGAACTCCCATCGGGTCAAAATTCTCTATGGAACAGATGATGGTAACATTATCATTATTGTCGCGAAGAAGCTCCAGCTCATACTCCTTCCAACCAAGAACCGCTTTATCAATAAGCACTTCATGAATTGGTGATGTATGTAAACCTCTGTCTAATAATTTATCGAAATCTTCTTTATGATAAACAACACTTCCACCGCTGCCACCAAGCGTAAATGAAGGACGGATAACCAATGGAAAACCAAACTCCTGCGCGATCTCTTTCCCTTCAAGAAACGAACGGCAGATCTTTGATGGAGCCATTCCTACTCCTATTTCATTCATTCGCTGTCTGAACTTATCGCGATCTTCAGTAACTTCAATTGCGTCAATATCAACACCGATCATTTTCACACCATACTTTTTCCAGATCCCCATCTCATCACATTTCATCGCCAGATTAAGTGCTGTTTGTCCGCCCATGGTAGGCAATACAGCATCAATATCGTTATTCTCTTCAAGGATCTTAACGATAGATTTAACTTCCAGAGGCAGCAGATAAATATTTTCAGCTGTCACTTTATCCGTCATGATCGTAGCCGGATTGGAATTGATAAGAGTAACCTTAATACCTTCTTCTTTTAGAGAACGTGCTGATTGAGAACCGGAATAATCAAATTCACATGCTTGTCCGATCACGATCGGACCGCTTCCGATAATAAGTACTGATTTTATGGAGTTATCTCTAGGCATATATTGGTTAATTGATATTTATTATTGGTTAATGTGACTGTGGGTAAATGACTGAACAGGTTTATTATCCTGCACACGAAAATAGCTAGAATTGCCGCTATCACTAAAAAATGTTTTAACAAGTTTTCAATAAAAACAAGCAAAAAAAAACCTTTCCAAAAAAGGAAAGGCTTTATATATAATGACTTGATAATCAATTCTATTTGTGAGTTTTTTCGTCAGAAACTGTTAATTTTTTTCTGCCTTTTGCTCTGCGTGATCTTAATACTCTGCGACCATTAGCAG